>MGUQ01000104.1:21325-22683 GCA_001799975.1 Elusimicrobia bacterium RIFCSPLOWO2_01_FULL_54_10
AGAATCCGATGCCGTGGGCCGAAGGTTCGCTTCTTCTTTTCCCCTTGCCTTCCAGTAATCTTCCGCAAGAAATCCTCATTTTGCTAAAATGAGGCTGACATGAAACACGCTCTTGCTGCCTTGGTCCTGGCATTTTTCAGTGGAGTCTCATGGGCCTCATGGGACACCGTCTCTGAATGGCGCCAGATCACGGACGGCAAAAGTAAAATTGAGCTCACAAGCGTCAATGGCAAAACGGACGAAGCTCTACAATTGCGCGCGGATTTGGTGGCTGACGGCTGGGTGGTCATCGCCAAAGATTTGGCGGATGGGTTTCCCCGCGACCGCCCCCTCTCCTTTTGGATCAAGGCGGCTTCACCTTCCTTTCTGGAAGTCAAAGCCGTGGATGAAGACGGCTCCAATTTCCTGAAAAAAATCGCTCTCAAAGACAAATACTCCGATTGGGCGCGGGTCACGGTGGGCCGGGAAACCCTGGAATATGGATGGGGCGGCAATGAGCACCTGGGAGATGTCACAGAAATCGCTTTTGCGGTTTCCGGCGGAGGCAGCGGCGTTCTTTGGCTGGACCAAATCGAATGGGGGCAGATCGGGGAAAAAGCATCGTTTCCGCCCGCTGGCCCCCTGCTGGACCCCGACCGCGCTCTTCCGGGAATCGGCGTCCGCCAGAGGCGAGCCAAGGACCTTGTTCCCGAAGACCCGCTCGTTCTGGAATGGATCAAAGCCAACCAGAACATATCCTCGCCGAAACAAGCCCTGGTCTCCTCTATGGAAGACAACATCGCACAGACCTTCAATAATGCCCTGGCCGCCATGGTTTTTGTCCTGAAAGGCGAGAAAGTGCGCGCTGAGCGGATATTGGATTTCTACTCCGGTTCTGCTCGCAAGGATAGTGCTGACCCCGCACTCCAGAATTTCTTCCTGAACGGCCAGGCACGGGGGTTTTATCAGAACATGCTTCTCACCGGTCCCGATGCGAGCCGCACGCTGCCCAACGGAGACCGTTGGGTGGGCGACATCGCCTGGCTGCTTATGGCTTACAAGCATTATGAAAGGGAATACGGCCCCGCCCGCTATTTGGAAATTTCCGCTGTGCTCAAAGATTTTTTGATCTCCATCTTCAGGCGGGACGGCCCCGGCGGCTACATCCCGAGCGGCTGGTCCTACGGGGACAAAGAGTTCCGCACGGTGGGCTACGGGGAGCCCAACATCGACGCCATGGCCGCCTTAACTCTCTGCGGCGAAGAACGCCTCGCCTATGAAATCCGCAAGTGGCTGGACTCCATCTTGAAAGGCGACCGCCTTCCGCTGGACAATTATTCCTGGCGGGTCCTGGCCTACGGCAAGGAAGCCGAAGCTGT
>MGUQ01000104.1:22727-26854 GCA_001799975.1 Elusimicrobia bacterium RIFCSPLOWO2_01_FULL_54_10
ACATCAATAACATCTGGCTGGACAGCTTGGGCCACATGGCCTGCGCCTATTTTACGGTGGGAAACATCGAAAGAGGAAATTTTTACGCCAATCAATACGACTCTTTGATGATCGACCGCACAGTCAACGGCCAGCTGACCCGCGCTTTCCCATATACGGCGAACAAGCTCGGCGGCTACGACTGGGTGGATGCCAAAAAACCGCATATTTCTGTCGCCTGCTGGTACATATTCGCAAAAAACCGTTTCAATCCTTTCACGCTGAAGCGGTATTAGTAATCCTATTGCGGGGGTTGATTTTTTCTCCATTGGGGGGTAAAGTTCCCATGTGGACTACTCTTACCTGATATTGGGGGCAGGAAAGCAGGGCGTTGCCGCAGCATATGACGCGGCCCTTTTTGGCCGGGCGGCCAAAGTGACTCTCGCCGACTCATCCCCCGCGCTGGTCAAACAAGCCATCCTTCGCCTCAAGAATCTTCTTAAGTCCACCTCCGCCAAAGGCATTGTTTTCGAAGGGCGAAAAATCGACTGCCGTAAACTTGGCTCCGTGTCATCGCTTATGAAAGGCCATCATGCCGTTTTGAGCGCCTTGCCCTACTATTTAAATCCGTCCATCGCCCGCTTGGCCATCGCCGCCAAAGTGAATTATTGCGACCTGGGGGGGTATTTTGACTCCACCCGTGAAATTTTGAAACTGAACGCCCAAGCCAAAAAAGCAGGGGTCACTCTCGTGCCGGACTGCGGCGTTTCCCCCGGCATGTGCAACAGCCTGGCCGCCTGCGGAATCTCCCAGCTGGACAAGGCGACGGACGTGCACATGTATTGCGGCGGACTGCCCTTGATTCCCAAACCCCCTTTGAACTACAAGCTCGTGTTCAATCTCGAAGGCGTGCTGGGCAACTATTTCGGCAAGGCTTATGTTTTGAAGAATGGAAAGATCAACCTCGTTCCCTCCTTCTCGGATCTGGAAGAAATCGATTTCGGCGAACCGCTCGGAAAACTCGAGGCCGTGGTGACCGGCGGGGCCACCTCCACTTGTCCCTGGACCTATCAGGGGGAAATTTTGAACTATGATTATAAAACCTTGCGCTATCCGGGCCATTATTCCAAAATTCAGGCCATGAAAGACCTGGGCCTTTTCGAAACGGAGCCGGTCCATTTCAACGGGCATAAAATCAGCCCCCGGAAATTTTTCGTTCATCTGGCCGAGCCCAAGCTCAAGTTCAATGACGACCGCGACCTGCTGGTGATGCGGGTGATCGTGATGGGAGTTAAAGACGGCTGGCCCACGCGGATCATTTATGATTTGCTGGAATATGAAGATCCTGAAACTGGCTTCACCGCCATGCAAAGAACCACGGGTTTTTCCGCCGCGGTCGTTTTGGCCATGCTCGCCCAGGGCAAGGTCGCAGGCAAAGGCGTGGTTCCCGTGGAAAAAGCCGTTTCAGGGAAAGCTTTCCTTGAAGAAATCCGCAAACGCGGAATTCTGGTAAGTGAAACAATTTCCGCAGAACGCCTCGCCGCATAATTCTCTCATGACAGGAAAAACCTTCAAAAACACAAACCCGGCCACGGGTGAGCTCATCAATGTCGTCCGCGAATCCACGATATCCGACTTGGACAACGCTGTGAAAGCCGCCCGCAAGGCCTTCGCCTCCTGGCGCAAAGTGCCTCCCCCAAAGCGCGGGGAAATTTTACTCCGCTCCATGAGAATTTTAGAGGAACATAAAGAAAAATTCGCCTTGCAAATGACGGAAGAAATGGGCAAAATCCAGAAAGAAACGCGCGGAGACGTGCAGGAAGCCATCGACACGGGGTTTTACTACGCGGGCGAAGGCCGCAGGCTCTTTGGCCGCACCACCCCCTCCGAACTTCCAGACAAATTCGCCATGTCTGTGCGGGCACCCGCGGGCGTTTGCGGGCTCATCACTCCCTGGAATTTTCCCATGGCCATTCCTTCCTGGAAAATTTATCCCGCGCTGCTTTGCGGCAACACCATGATTTTAAAACCCTCCTCGCTCACACCCAATTCCGCGAAAAATTTCGTCTTGGCCCTCAAAGAAGCCGGGGTGCCTTCCGGAGTTGTCACGCTGGTTTACGGCGAGGAGATGATTGGCAGGGCCATGGTGCGGCATCCCGGAATTGATTTGATTTCTTTCACCGGCTCAGCTGCAGTGGGCGCAGAAGTGGCAGGCGTCTGCGGCAAACTGCACAAAAAATGCAGTCTTGAGTTGGGCGGAAAAAACGCCATGATGGTGATGGAAGACGCGGATTTGGATTTGGCCCTTGATGGCGCGCTCTGGGGCGCCTTCGGCACGGCCGGCCAGCGCTGTACGGCCACCTCCCGCATTATCCTCCACGAAGACATTTTTAAGGAGTTCTCCGAGCGGCTCGTGGGAAAAGCCCAGGCGCTTACTGTTGGCGACGGCCGCGATCCCGCCGTGGAGATGGGCCCGCTGGTGAGCGCAGCGCAATTAAGACGAGTGGCCCGTTATGTGGAGCACGGCAAGCACAAAGACCGGGCCAAGCTGCTGTGCGGAGGCAGAATATTAAAAGAGGGGGCGCTTGCGAAAGGTTTTTTTCATGAGCCCACCGTTTTTTCCGGAACTCCAAACATGAAAATTGCTCAGGAAGAAATTTTTGGGCCGGTCACGGTCCTGCTCAAAGTACGCTCTTTCGAGGAAGGGATGAAAGTGATGAACGGAACGTCTTATGGGCTTTCGGGCTCGCTTTACACCCGCGATATCCGGCGGGCCATGGCTGCCATTCGCGACATGGAAACGGGCATCACCTACATCAATGCCCCCACCATAGGAGCAGAAGTGCACTTGCCCTTTGGCGGTGTTAAGCACACGGGTAACGGCCACCGCGAGGCGGGCGAGGCCGCGCTCGACATTTTCTCCGAATGGAAAGCGGTCTACATTGATTATTCTGGAAAATTGCAAAAGGCGCAAATCGATTCATGAAACTCCTTGCGCCGCACCAAACCATTCAGACCCACAACGAAAAAGAAAAGTTCCTCGTGGAGTTATTTGACACATTGTACGCCCGCTACCGCTCCCGCATGGAGTATGTCCGTAAATACGAAGAAGTGGTGAAGGCCCACGGCGCGGTTTTTTTTAACGACCACATCGCCTTCCGCACCATCGCGGCTGACGGCCCCGCCACCGGCATTTTCATGATCTCGCGCATCTTTGAAGCGCTGGGATATTCCTCGGCAAATGCTTATGAATTTCCGGACAAGCATTTGAGTTCCATCCATTACCAGCACCCCAATCCCCAATTCCCCAAGATTTTTATCACTCAGCTCAAGAGCTGGGAACTGTCCGCCGCAAGTTTGCAGATCATCCGCAAAGCCTTCCGCACGCACCGCCCGTCCCTCACAGATCCGTTTTTAAGGGACCTCTACGACTTGGAGGGCACGAGTGCTGCTTCCCGCGCCAAACTGCTTGAGGCGCTCGTGAGGTATTTTGAAAAACTTCCTTGGGATTTGCCGCATAAGGCGGATATTCTTGCTTTAGACAAGGAAAGTCAATACGGCGCCTGGGTGCTTGTGAATGGGTATGATGTGAACCACTTCACCGCCTCCGTCAATTCCCACAATGTGGATTCGCTTAACGACATTGAAAAACTTATTTCGGAAATGAGGAAAGCCGGCATTCCCATGAAAAAGGAAATTGAAGGGGAGCGGGGCACCAAGCTGCGCCAGAGCTCCACCGAGTCCGCCGTGATTGATGTTCATGTTAAGGACGGCTCAAAGACAGTCAAGATTCCCTGGACTTATGCTTATTTTGAAATTGCCGAGCGGCCGTTGGTCAAGAATCCGGCTACAGGCGAGATGGAACGATTTGAAGGGTTTTTAGGCGGGCAGGCAACGAACCTGTTCGAAATGACGAAGCGAAAATAGTTCCGCACTACTATTGACACTCCCCATGTTCATTTTCTAATATCCGATTAGGCGCCGAAAGGTCAATCTCGTTTACCCGGGGAGGCCAAAACCCCCCGAACATCAATTAAGACCAACGAGACTTTACCTTGAGGCGCCACTTTTTTGCCTGGCCTTCTCATACTCGGCCGTGGCCTCCGCCATCCAGGATTTCAAGTCCGCAATCCTAGTCTCGTGGCTGG
>MGUQ01000104.1:26908-28549 GCA_001799975.1 Elusimicrobia bacterium RIFCSPLOWO2_01_FULL_54_10
GCGTCCATGCGCTTCCAAAATTCAACCGCCTCCGCCGGATCGTACCCCGCCCGCGCCATGTAAATCAATCCAATCCTGTCGGCCTCAGACTCCTGCTTTCTCCCGTAAGGCAACACATACCCCAGCCCCACGCCCAGACCGAAAGCCATATTGGCAAGCTTCTGGGTTTCCGCGGGCTTGGATTTCACTGCTTGCGCCAACGTGAGGCCGCCCAAGCCAATGACAAGCTGCTGAGAGAGCCTCTCTGATCCATGGCGCGCAATGGCGTGGGCCACTTCATGACCCATCACCACCGCAACCCCCGCTTCTGTCTTGGCCACGGGCATGATGCCGGTGTAAAACGCCACCTTGCCTCCCGGCATGCAGAAGGCATTCACGGTCTTGGGCTCGTCTATCAGGTGGTATTCCCATTTAAAATCTTTCTGGTCTGAAACCGCGGCAATCCTTTGTCCCACACGGCGCACCAGCTCGCCTTCTTCCGTGTCATCGGCAAGTTTGGATTTTTTGATGAGCTCATCATAAGAATTGGAGGCCAGGGAATTAACTTCGGATTCGGGCACCAGGCTCAAGGACTTGCGCCCCGTCACAGGCACCGTTGAGCAGCCCCAAAATTGAACGCAAAATAGCAGAATACACAGGCTTTTCATAATTGGTTTTACCTCTCTATATTAGACACTTCAGAATCAAAAAGGTTGCTTAATAATTTCTACACATTAATTTTACATTTTTGCTCTGGGTAAGAAGCTGCCTACCAGCCATAATATGCCTTGTGATTACACAAGGAGGCACAAAAATGGAACTCAAGAAATACAAGATGTCCTGCGACGACGCTGACCCTGAATCCCAATGCATGTTTTCCACCGAAGGCTCTAGCGTCGATGAAGTCTATCAAGAAATGATTGCGCATGAAAAAGCCGTCCACCCTAAAAAGATAAATTCATTGGATCCGAAACAGCTTAGAATATTCGAAAATGAAATGCGGGATTTCATTGAAAAAAACAAAAGATTTTCCCCCTACGCGGCTGCAATTAGCCGTCCCACCTAAGAAGTTTCCCACCCCATCGGATTTGCTCTTGGCATCCTTGCCGAGGGCAAATCCGACACCTTCCTTTTCAGTCGAGAAGGACCGTTAATGTGGGGCTTTCGGTGGAGGGTTCTAGTTGGAAGTTTTACCGCTTTGCAACTGCCGTGACCGATGTTTCTTTGGCATCTTTGACAATCCGGCGGTATTCAGGCTGATCAAGACGGCTAGGAATGTCAGTTTCATCTTCATGCCCATGTCCTACCAGATGCGGAATAAATTAATCCTAAACTTTATGTAGAATTATTGTAACAATGTCAATAATACATAGTCCGATCCAATATTGTCGGAATGCAGGATTTCTAACCCGCAGTAGTCCGTCATTTCCTTAAGCAAATCCAAGTCAAACACATGGTGATGAAGCGCTCGATTTTCGAGGTTTTTGAGCGAGCGCTGTTTGAATTCTTCAGGCGTCCCCGCCGGCGGGCCCAGGGAGTGGTCGTGAAGGGCCAAGACTTCCTCCAGATGCGTCAGATCACTCTCCGGCATGTCCTTTTTAAAGTCCTCCAAAAGATGGACAAATGATGTCAGCGGCCGCCGGTGGTCAAAATTGGATTCCT
>MGUQ01000104.1:28600-31296 GCA_001799975.1 Elusimicrobia bacterium RIFCSPLOWO2_01_FULL_54_10
TTGGTCACCCGGACCCATTCCTGAATTGCCTTGATCGGATTGGCCAAATGCTCGATGCAATTGCTCGAAAGGACAAAATCATAAGTCTTGCTTTCCACAGACTTTAAATCGCCTGCCTCGCAAACCATCTCTTTTTCATAACGGACCGAAACTTTCCCGCCCGCCTCATCCCATATTGTGTACTGGGCATAGTTGGCGCAATCAAAGGCCTTGGCATAAGAATAAAGGGGGAGAATGTTGGAGGCGTCAAAAAGCGGGGTGGGCCCGCCGATTTCCAGTCCGTGCTTGCCGCGGAACATCTCGCGGTATTTCACGGTTCCACGCTTGAACCTGAAAAGTGTTCGATAGCCTTTGACTTCCAGCCAGCGGTACTTCCGCTCAATCAATTCCAGGGTTTCAGTCAATGGAGGCGACGGCGTAGAGTCTAAAATAAAACCTCGGGGGCATCACCCCCAGGCGTTTTATGACCTTCCCGGCCAAGCGGGTGAGAGGGTTGCCCATCAAGGCCACGGGGTTGATGGGGTCTCCTTTCCATACTTCCGTCTTGTTGAAATGAGCCTTGAGCAGAGTCTCAAGCGTTTCCGGGGTAAAAAAATTCTTGTGGTCCAAATCGCTGAAATGTTCGGGGATCAATCCGTAGTGCTGTAATTCCTCGATTTTCTCGCAGTTGGGCACGGTGATCAAAACATTTTTTTTCGCCAGCCGCTTGGCTTCCGTCAAGGTGCGGGCGGGGTCCGCAAGGTGCTCCAGCACCTCAAACAACAGGACCGAATCAAATGATTTGTCTCCAAAAGAGGGCAGAGCTTCGAGCGCATGCGCGTCCACCCCGGCCTCCTGCGCGCGCTTTACATAAGCGGGGTTGATGTCTGCGCCTTTCATTTCAAATCCGTTTTTGGAAAGCTCCAGGCAATAATTCCCCGCCGCACAGCCCAGATCCAATATTTTTTTGCCAGCGAATTTTTTCGCGAACTCAACAAGCGGGAGACAAATTTCATGCGACTGAATGTAATAATCCTTCGTATCCCGAAAAACCCGGTCCCTGATTTCCTGCCCGATCATTTCGCAACAGCCTCGGCCGCAGGCATTTTCCAGCGGTTGTGAATCCAAAGCCAGTCCTGCGGGCGTTCCCGCACCCACTCCTCCACCACACGGCTCATTCGTAAGGTTGCCTGTTCAATGCCAGCCTCGTTTTGAGGGAGGTCTGAAAAATCCATCGCCGGATAAATCTGGAATCGAACTTTGTTCCCTTCCCTCCAGCAGCGAAAGAGATGAACGGGGATCTTGTAGCGCAGGGCCAAAATGCCCGGAAGCGACGTAGTTGAGGCAGGCCTTCCGAAAAACGGCACTTGCAGCCCGCCCTCCGTCACGCGGTGATCAATCAGGACTGCCAGCTGATTCCCTTCTTTGAGCCAGCGGATGGCTTCCCTCACGCCATTCCTGGAAACAATCACTTTGACCCCGTCCGCTGTGCGGATTTTTGTGGCCCAATCATCGACCAGGGGATTTTTTACCCGCCTGGCGATCGCGGCTGTTTTAATCTTTTTCCAGGGCCAGAACTTGAATCCCAACTCCCAGGCCCCGTAATGAGCCGTGACAAGCAAAGTCCCTTTGCCTTTAGCATAGGACTTTTGAATATATTCTAGACCATCGCAGGTTGTGCAACCTTCCAAATCTTTCGCGCTCATGCCGGGCATTTGGACGAATTCGCCCACCCCTGCCCCCAAGTTTTCCCAGCAACCCTGAATGATGTTGTGGATCTTTTCATCGGAAATTCCCGGAAACGATTCCCTTAAGTTTTTTCGGGCGATTCCGGCGCGTTTATAGAGGAGTTTGTGGACAAGCCACCCGATTTTTCTGCCCAAATTGAGGGCTTGGCTGCGCGGCAGAATGGATAGAATCCCGGATAAAAGACGGAGAAATATGTATTCGACCCAGTATTTGATGTGGCGCCCCAAAGAGGTTTTATCCGCGTTCATATGAAAATTGTATCAAATACATTTCTTCATCCGCGGGGAAGCCGTTGAAATCCCCGCAACCGACGCCAATAAGTCCGAAGAAACCGTCAATTTTGCTATATAATCAGTCATTTCTCCGTCGTTTTCCCGCCGCGCGGCAGGTTCAAACAATGTCATATTTTCTACACATTTATTTTACTTTATGTCTATGCTCAAGCCCCAGGAATCACAGGCATAATCATGGGGTACAAAATATAAACGCGCGCGAACACCAAACTAAAGAGAGGTGCGTAATGAAAAGATTCCTTGTTGCTTGCGAGGACACCGACCCTGAAGAACAGTGCCCTTACTCTGCGGAAGGATTATCCATGGCTGAAGTGATAGACAAGTTATTCAACCATGTCAAAATATACCATGTCGAAAAACTTGCTTCTCTCAGTTCGGAGGAGGTGGATAATTTCGAAACGCGCATGCGGCAGTCGCTCAAGATTTTCGCGGGCAATGCCGGCCCAGGGGTGTAACTCTCAGCGCCTTGGCGTGTCATACTCAATGAAGGCACAGTTATAGCAAAGGAGACAAATATTATGAAAAAAATAAAATGGGCCGCATTTGCGATCCTGCTGACGGGTTACGGCTGGGTCATGAACGTCCCCCAGGTTTCTGCCAACAAGAAACATACCGTTGAGGAACACGTCAAGGAATTAAAGAACAAGCTCGACTTGACCTCGGACCAGGAGATAA
>MGUQ01000104.1:31310-32932 GCA_001799975.1 Elusimicrobia bacterium RIFCSPLOWO2_01_FULL_54_10
GACGTTCTCACGGACAGCCAGCGCACCAAGTTCAATGAGATGATCCTCAAGAAGGAAAAAGACGGATATTGACCCGAATCTAGCGGTCGATCGCTTTTAGCGGTTGGCTGCAAACAGAATAAGGCAGATCAAGGGAGAAATTCCCGAAGATCTGCCTTATTTTTTCTATTCAAACTTCCCTTCGTGCTTCAACATCGTGTAACTCTTGCCAAACATCATGCCCCACACTTTGAAAATGCCCGATTCGTTGATTTCCGCATGGCCGCCGCCCGTATAGTTGTGCTGTTTTTTAGTCCAGGTATCGAAAAAGATCGTGCCCTTCCTGTCTTGAATCCACCCGAAACGCCCGCTTGGGCCCAGAAAAATGGGGTATTCGTCCTGCTCGAATTTCGTAGCCAACGGCGATTCAAAGAATTCAAAAATGACATTGCCGTCCTGATAGACCGCGGTATAATTCCTCCGCTTCTTTCCGCCCTTGGGGTCAATGCGCCGCACCAGGATACAAGTCCTGCCGTCCGCCGTCGCCCTGGCATGAATCACATCACCCGCCTGCCACAATAACTTGCCGTCGGCCCCATAAACGGTGAATATCTTTTTAGAAATCTTCCAGGTTGCGGTTGACTGTGTTGGAGGTGCGGCCGCTGCTTCGACGCGCTCTATGGATGTGGGAACAAAGATCGTCCCTTTCATGTGCATGCAGGCCAAGCCCTGAGGGGCGATGCCCTCGATCCGAACGCGGTCGCCATCGGCAAACTTCACTTCGCCGTGGATGTCATAGAGTTTGCCGTCGTCCTCGACAAGCGTCCAAAATCCGCCTTCAATGCCTTCGCGGCGAAGGATTCCTTCGATCGCAAGAAGAGAGCCCCACGCCCCAAGGGCAAGAAAAAATCCCAGAAGTATTGTTTTCATACTCCAGATTTTAACAAATGATTTCAGACTTCGCAGTAGGAATGGTTCTTTTTGAAGTGGTCGTTTAAAAATTGGCCGTGGGACAAGGCCGTCGCAAAATCATGGAACTGGCGGCGCGTGACCTTATAATAGTCATAGATCTTGCCGCTGATAAATTCGATCTCCAGGATATGGCGCTTGGGGTCACCCCGCGGCCCATTCGGAATCCTCCCGAACGTCCACCAGGGTGAACTTGTCCCCGCGCTTTAGTTTTTCCACAACCTCGGAGACAGTGGTCTCCCGCACGCGTGCTTTAGCGTCCTCAACAATCTTCAGGAATTGGGGGGAATGGTGTTTCACGATATTTAGACTACAAAGAAATGGAAGAGCAGAAAACCTGGCGCCGACCTACTCTCGCGGACCCTTGCGAATCAACTACCATCGGCCCTGGCGAGCTTAACTGCCGTGTTCGGAATGGGAACGGGTGTGGCCTCGCCGGAATAAGCACCAGGATTCCTGCTCTTCGCAAGGAAACCGGCGGACTCGCCCGAGATCCTCGGGAAGAGTCCGTTATATTTCAAAAACCATCGCACTGCAAGCCAAACATTAGACTAAAACCTTAACCAAGCCCACTCACTGGGCCACTTGAAACACAAGTGGATCGGGTGATGTAGACAAGACTCACGGCCGATTAGTAGCAGTTAGCTCCAGCTGTTGCCAGCCTTCCACACCTG
>MGUQ01000105.1:0-431 GCA_001799975.1 Elusimicrobia bacterium RIFCSPLOWO2_01_FULL_54_10
CAAGATCAACAATACTCTGGGGCAGTGCCTGCTGGCCAAGAGCATCGGCAAGCGCCGCGTGATCGCCGAAACCGGAGCCGGCCAGCACGGCGTGGCCACTGCCACCGCGGCCGCCCTGCTCGGGCTTGAATGCGATGTCTACATGGGGGAAGAAGACGTCCGGCGCCAGGCGCTCAATGTTTTCAGGATGCGGCTCCTTGGGGCCAGAGTGTTTCCCGTCAGCTCCGGCACGAAAACCCTGAAAGACGCCATCAATGAAGCCATGCGCGATTGGGTGACGAATGTGCGCACCACGTTTTATGTGTTAGGTTCCGTGGTGGGGCCGCATCCCTATCCCGCCATGGTGAGGGATTTTCAGAGCGTGATCGGCAAAGAAGCCCGGAGCCAGATCTTGGCCATGGACGGCCGCCTGCCCCTGGCGGTTGTCGCCT
>MGUQ01000105.1:473-5183 GCA_001799975.1 Elusimicrobia bacterium RIFCSPLOWO2_01_FULL_54_10
TTCTCCATGGAGCCCTTTCATACCTTTTGCAAGACAAAGACGGCCAGGTGCTGCCCACCCATTCCATTTCCGCAGGTCTTGATTATCCCGGCGTGGGCCCGGAACATTCCTATTTCAAAGATTCCGGACGCGCGCAATATGCGTCCGCCACGGATAAAGAAGCTCTGGCGGGATTCCAGCTTCTCTCCCGCACGGAAGGCATCATCCCCGCACTCGAGCCGGCGCACGCCATCGGCTATCTCATGAACCGTGCCAAAAAGTTTGACAAGCGCGGCTCCATCGTCGTCTGCCTTTCAGGGCGAGGCGACAAAGACGTGATGGAAGTGCAAAGGATTTTGGACAAACTGAAATGAACCGCCTGGACAAGAAATTTCAGGAACTGAAGCGCTCGAAGAAAAAAGCAATCTCGGCATTTCTGACGGCCGGCTTTCCCACTGTGACTGCCACAGAAAACCTGGCCGTGGAGCTGGCAGAACGCGGCGTTGATTTATTCGAAATCGGATTTCCTTTCTCAGACCCAATCGCGGACGGTCCCACCATCCAGAAATCCTCTGAGGCGTCTCTCCGAAGCGGCATGAGCTGGACCAAGCTCCTGACCCTCAGCTCTCGCATCCGCAAGCGCAGCCAGGTGCCGCTTGTGCTCATGACTTACGCCAATGCTCTCTTCTGCCGCGGCTGGGAAAAATCCGCGCGCGATCTGGCTCGCGCGGGCTTTGACGGAATCATCATTCCGGACTTGATTCCGGAAGAAGGCACGGACGCAGAAAAGGTTTTCCGCAAAGCGGGCTTGAAGCTCATCTATATTCTGGCTCCCACATCATCGCCGGAGCGCATCCGCAGCGTTGCGCGCAAGTCTGCGGGATTCGTTTACTGTGTGTCCGTAACAGGCGTCACAGGCGCCCGCGCGACCCTGCCGCAAACGGAAATCAAGAATTTTCTTAAAAAAGTAAAAAAACAGGCGAGTGTGCCCGTGCTTCTGGGATTCGGAATTTCAAACAGCGGCCACATCCGCGCGTTCAAAGACTCGGCGGACGGATTCATCATCGGCTCGGCGCTCATCAAAGTACTTGAAAAATACCGCAGATCTCCGTCCCTTGTCCGCCAGGCCAAAAATTTCATGATGCCGTTAATCAAAGAGAGGTGAAGACCTTGGAAACTCCAGTGAAAGAAAAACCCAAATCCCTTTGGAATAAGTGCCCCGCGTGCGACCAGATCATCTACAAAAAAGATCTTGAAGAAAATTTTAAGATTTGCCCGAAATGCCACCATTACCTGCGCATGAACGCGCGGGAGCGGATTGAAATGCTCGCGGACAAAAGCTCGGGCGGAAAACTGGAGTTCAGCGAAATCGATGAACGCATGATTTCCGAAGATCCGCTCGGATTTAACGATCCCGCCGCTGCTGCGACTAAAAATAAAACTTCCTATGCGGCTAAAATCATTTCCGAGCAGAAAAAATCCGGCCACTTTGACGCGGTCGTCTGCGGCGAGGCTGAGCTGAGCGGCATAAAAACCGTGCTTGCCGTGATGGACTTTGATTTTATGGGCGGGAGCATGGGCTCGGTGGTGGGGGAAAAAATCACCCGAGCCATTGAGCGCTCATTAAAAACCAAAGAGCCTCTCATCATTGTCTCATCCTCCGGCGGCGCGCGCATGCAGGAAGGCGTCCTCTCCCTCATGCAGATGGCTAAAACGTCTGCCGCGCTCGCGCGCCATCATCAGGCAGGCATCCTCTCCATCTGCGTGCTCTGCGACCCCACCACGGGCGGAGTGACCGCGTCTTACGCCACCTTGGGAGACATCCTCATTGCCGAGCCCAAAGCCCTCGTGGCTTTTGCCGGCCCGCGCGTGATTGAGCAGACCATCCGGCAGAAACTTCCGGAAGGATTCCAGCAGTCCGAATTCCTTCTTCAGCACGGAATGGTGGACTGCATCGTGGAGCGCAAAGACCTAAAAGCCAGGATCACCCATTTTCTGCGCGTCTTCGGCCACAAATCCTGACCGCTTAAATCCCGTGAACTCCGCGCAAGCCAAGGCCTATCTGGACCGAATCGCCTCCCGGGGCATGAACCCGGGGCTCGCGCGCATGGAAAAGCTCATGGAGATCATGGGCAGGCCTGAAAAAAAATTTAAATGCGTCCATATCACGGGCTCCAACGGAAAGGGCTCCACATCCGCCATGCTCGAATCGGTATTGAGGCATGCGGGAATCCGCACCGGGATGTATACCTCGCCTCATCTTATCGATTTAACGGAACGCATCACCCTGGCGGGCCGCGCAATTTCATGGAAATCCCTCGCGGACTGGATTGGAAAAATCAGGGAACGGGCGGGCCGGATGGAAAAGGACGTCACCTATTTTGAAGTCGTCACTGCGGCGGCGTTCTGCGCGTTCGCGCAAGCCAGGGTGGAGCTTGCCGTGGTGGAAGTGGGCCTGGGAGCCCGGTTTGACGCCACCAATGTCCTTCCCGCGCCAGAGGCCGCGCTCATCACCAACATTTCCCTCGAGCACACCCGATATCTGGGCAAGACCGTGGAATCCATCGCCTGGGAAAAATCCCACATCATCAAACCCGGCACCATCTGCGTCACCGGGACATCCGGCGATGCTCTCAAAATAGTGCGAACCGCGTGCGCCAGGGCTGGGGCCAAGCTTCATGTGACGACATCATGCGCTCCCTCCGTCTGGAAGAAATTTCACCCTTCGCTGACAGGGGATTTTCAAAAAATGAATCTGGCTTTAGTTCTCAAAACCATTGAAGTTTTGAAGGGGCGGGGCTGGAAAATCCCTCTGCGCGCGGTCTTGCGCGGCTTAAACCGCGCGGTCTGGCCGGGAAGGTTCCAGTGGAAATCTTTCCGGAAGACCCCGGTCCTTCTGGACGGCGCTCACAACCCCGGAGCCATGGACGCTTTGACGGCATCCTTGAGAAAATCAAGTTTCGGCAGCAGGCCGTGCCGGCTGGTATTCAACGCGCTTGACGATAAAAATGTGCGGGAAATGGCCGGAACCCTGCTCAGCCAGATTCCCGTGAAAGACGTTTTTATTCCGCGCCTGCCCACGGAGCGGTCCTGCAATCCCGATGACATCCGCAGGATCTTCCATTCCATCCGCCCCAACCTGCCCGTGGCGACATTCTCTTCAGTTCAGGGCGCGTGGTCCAGCCTCAAGAGCTCGGCCATCCCCGGCACGGACTGGATCATGGCCACAGGGTCTTTTTACACCGTGGGGGAAACGATGAGGGTTTTAAAATGACAGTTTTGGGCGTGGACTGCGGCGGCACCAACATCAAGATGGCCCTGGTTAAAAATAATGGAGACATTGCCGAAAGAGCGCTTGAGCCTGTGAATTTCAGGCGTCCGGCAGCACGGGCCATTGCGGACATTGCCGGAAGAATCCTTAAATTTAAATCCCGTATGGGCTTGTCCCGGATCCCTAAAATCGGCATGGGCATCGCCGGAGAAGTGGATTCCGCGCGCGGACTGGTGAGGTTTTCTCCCAACCTGGGCTGGAAAAATGTTCCGCTCAAAGCACTGCTTGCAAAAAAACTGAAATCATCCATCCACATTGAAAACGACGCCAACTGCGCGGCCTGGGGAGCCTTTTGCCTGGACTCCAAACGGGACTGCAACAACCTGATTTGCCTCACATTAGGCACGGGCGTGGGCGGGGGAATTATTCTTAACAAAAAACTTTATACGGGTTCCACCGGATCCGCCGGAGAAATCGGCCACATGACCATTCAACATGACGGCCGCAGGTGCGGCTGCGGCAACCGCGGATGCCTGGAAAGCCTGGTGGGCGCCTGGGGGCTCATTCAAACCGCCAAAGAGGGCCTGAGACGGGGACGCGCGCCGATATTAAAGAAAATGCTTAAAGAAGAAAAATTGAGCCCCAAATTGATCGAAGCCGCCGCCAGAAAAAACGAGCCGTTCAGCAAAAAAATCTGGGCGGACGCTGGAGAATGCCTGGGCGCGGCCCTGTCCAATCTTGCCAACATCTTTAATCCAGACAGGGTTGTGCTGTGCGGCGGCGTGTCCAAAGCGGGCAGCCTCCTGCTCAAACCCGCGCTGCAAGCGCTTCAAATGCGCGCGTTCGAAACGCCGGTCAAGGCCATGAAAGTGACCGTTTCAAAATATGATGAAAAACTGGGCGTTGTGGGAGCGGCCCTGCTGACGCTGGAATGAAACGCGCCGCTTTTTTTTTTACTTCCGCTGCTCTTTTCATTCCAGCCCTCCATGCGGCTGAAACTTCAACAGTAGCCTTCCGCTCGCCCGTCTATTTCGAAGCGGATTCCCTGGAGTACGGCCAGGCGCGCCAGGTGATCACCGCTTCGGGCAATGTCACGGTTCAGCAGGGGTCCTACACTTTTCAATCCAACCAGGCGCAGTTCGACATTCCCGGAAAAAGTTTGTCCGCCTGGGGCCAGGTGAGGTTCCAAGACATCCTGGGCAACCAGATCAACTCAGAATCCCTGAACTACAGTTCGGAATCCGGCTCCGCGCGCCTTCTGGACGCCACCGGGTCTTTTGACGAATGGCTGTTCGCTGCCAAGCGCGCCGAACGGGATGAAGAAGGCAATTTTGTGCTGGAGCGCGCGCGCCTCACCACCTGCGAGAGGGACATGAACAAATACCACCTCTACGGATATCGCGTGAACCTGCGCCCGGGCAAGAGGCTCACCGTGTGGCACGCGGTCTTCCGCTTAGGTC
>MGUQ01000106.1:0-2951 GCA_001799975.1 Elusimicrobia bacterium RIFCSPLOWO2_01_FULL_54_10
GGCGGCGGTACTACTGACAGCGGTTCTAACTACGGTTTGTATGTTGATACCGGAGGCATCATCTCGACTGTCGATGGCAATCTGACTGTTAACGCTACCGGCGGCGGAGCGGGGACGGGAGGTAGTAATTACGGTACCCGGATTGTCGATACTAATAGTACTATCAAAACAACTGGTAATGGTAACCTCTCGGTCACCGGCACCGGTGGCAATGCCAGTGGCAGCGGCGATTTCAATTACGGTGTCTACTGTTTTACTGCCACTTGCATTCAAAAAACTACCAGTACCGGCACTCTCTCCGTTACCGGCACCGGTGGCAATGCCAGTGGTAGTAGTGATAGCAGTGTGGGTGTTGTAGTCAATACCCCCGGCTCCATCACTGCCGCTGGTGGGACTTTGACTGTTACTGGCACCGGCGGAACCAGTAGCGGTAACACCAATTACGGTGTCCAGGTCACTGGCGCTGCCGCCGTCATCAGTAACACCGGCTCCGGTATAATTAGTATTACTGGTGTCGGTGGTGGTATCACGAACAGTAGCAGTAACCACGGCTTGCTTGTCGACACCGGCGGTATCGTCTCGACTGTCGATGGAAACTTAACTGTCAACAACTCCACTGGCGGCGGAGCCGGAACAGGTACTGCCAATCACGGCGTTTATGTTACTAGCACTAACAGCACAATTAAAACAACCGGTAACGGCAATCTCTCGGTCACCGGGACTGGCGGTAACGCTAGCGGTAGTGGCGATTACAATTACGGCGTCTACTGCCTTACCGCTACTTGCATCCAGAAAACTACCAGTACTGGCACTCTAACTATTACCGGCACCGGTGGCAATGCCAGTGGTAGTAGTGATAGCAGCGTGGGTGTTGTAGTCAATACTCCCGGTTCTATTACTGCTGCCGGTGGGGCGATGACTGTCACCGGTACTGGCGGAACGAGTAGCGGTAACAGTAACTACGGCGTCCACGTCTCCGGCGCCGCCGCTCTCATTAGTAACACCGGTAGCGGCACGATTAGTATCACTGGCAACGGGGCGGGTACAACTAATAGTGCCAGTGATCATGGTTTACGAGTCGACATCGGTGGCATTATCTCAACCGTTGATGGTAACTTAACTATCAACAATTCCACCGCTGGTGGAGCCGGAACGGGCGCAACAAACTACGGTGTTCTTATTACCGATACTAATAGCACCATCAAAATAACTGGCACGGGTAACCTCTCGGTCACTGGGACTGGTGGTAATGCTAGCGGCAGTGGTGCCAACAACTACGGGGTTTTCTGCAATTCCGCCAGCTGTATTCAAAAGACCACCGGTACTGGCACCCTGACTGTCACCGGCACCGGCGGTAATGGATTAGGTGGTGGCGGTGCGACTGATATTGGTGTCTATGTCGGCACACCCGGCTCCGTCACCGCGGCCGGTGGAGCAATAACCATTAACGGTACTGGCGGGGCGAGTACCGGCGTCAACAATCATGGTGTCCGGGTCTCCGGCGCTGCCGCCGTCATTAGTAACACCGGCTCCGGCACGATCAGCATTACCGGCAACGGCGCCGGCTCGACTGACAGTAGTGGTAATTACGGTACATATCTTGATAGTGGTGCTATCGTCTCCACCGTCGACGGCAATCTGACTGTCAACAACTCGACCGGCGGTGGCGCCGGTACGGGGGGTAGTAACTACGGCGTCCGGATCGCTAGCACTAGCAGCACTATTAAAACAACTGGCACAGGCAATCTTTCGGTCACCGGCACCGGCGGCAACGGTTCGGGTAGTGGTAGCACCAACTACGGTGTTCTCTGCGAACCGGCTAGTTGTATTCAAACCACCAGCACCGGCACCCTGACTGTCACGGGGACCGGTAGCGCCAGTAGCGGCGGCGGTAACCGCGGTGTCTATGTTCTCACCCCCGGTTCCATTACTGCTACCGGTGGAGCAATAACCATTAACGGTACTGGCGGGGCGAGTAGCGGTAACACTAATGTCGGCGTCCTCGTCTCCGGTGCTGCCGCTGTCGTCAGTAACACTGGCTCCGGCACGATCAGCATCACCGGCAACGGGGCGGGTACAACCAACAGTAGTTTCGATACCGGTTTGCGAGTCGAAAGCGGCGGTATTATCTCCACTGTTGACGGTAACTTGACTGTTAACAACTCGACTGGTGGTGGAGCGGGGACGGGCGCTGGCAACTACGGCGTTATTGTTACTAGCACTAGTAGCACGATTAAAACAACTGGTACGGGTAACTTGGCCATCACTGGTACCGGCGGTAACGCTAGTGGCAGCGGCGGGAGTAACTACGGTGTCTACTGTTTCACTGCCAACTGTATTCAGACTACCAGCACCGGTACTCTGACTGTCACCGGCACCGGCGGTAACGGTTCGGGTAGCGGCGGTTCTAGCCGAGGTGTCTATGTTGACACTTCCGGCTCTATCACCGCCGCTGGTGGGACCTTGACAGTTACCGGTACCGGCGGCGCCAGTAGTGGTAGCTCTAACTACGGCATCCAGGTTACCGGTGCCACCGCCGGCATTAGTAACACCGGCTCGGGCACAATCAGTATCACCGGCAACGGTGGCGGTATTACTGACAGCGCCTCAAACTACGGTCTAACTGTCGATAATGGCGGTATCATCTCCACTGTTGACGGTAACTTAACTGTCAGCAACTCCACTGGTGGCGGAGCTGGTACGGGCACTGGCAACTACGGTGTTAGGGTCAACGACACTAACAGCACCATCAAAACAACTGGAACGGGTAACTTGGCCGTTACCGGTACCGGCGGCAATGCCAGCGGTAGTGGTGGTAGTAACTACGGCGTATCCTGCACTACTGCTAATTGTATTCAAACCACCGGTACTGGTACTCTGACTGTCACTGGGACCGGTGGTAACGGTTCGGGTAGCGGCGGTGACAATTTAGGTGTTCGACTCGCCACCCC
>MGUQ01000106.1:2995-7786 GCA_001799975.1 Elusimicrobia bacterium RIFCSPLOWO2_01_FULL_54_10
TAGCGGCGGCTCTAACTACGGCGTCCGGGTTACTGGTGCCGCCGCCCTAATCACTAATACTGGCTCGGGTACGATCAGCATTACTGGTAATGGCGGTGGTGTCACCAACAGCGGCTCGAACTACGGTCTGTATGTCGATACCGGTGGTATCGTCTCGACTGTCGACGGTAATTTAACTGTCAACAACTCGACCGGTGGCGGTGCCGGTACGGGTGCTACCAACTACGGGGTCTATGTTACCAGCACCAGTAGTACCATCAAAACGACTGGTACAGGTAACTTGGCCGTTACCGGTACCGGCGGCAACGCTAGCGGCAGCGGCACCGACAACTACGGCGTTCACTGCCTCACCGCCAACTGTATCCAAACCACCAGCACTGGTATCCTGACTGTTACGGGGACTGGCAGCGCTAGCAGCGGTGGCACCAACTACGGTGTTATTGTTAGAACCCCCGGTTCCATCACCGCCGCTGGTGGGGCGATGACAATTACCGGCACCGGTGGTAATTCAAGCGGTAGCAACAACCGCGGCGTTCTGGTTACCGGTGCCGCCGCCGTCATCAGTAACACTGGCTCCGGCACAATCAGCATCACCGGCAACGGCGCTGGCATTACTAACAGCGGCTCTGACTACGGCTTGCGCGTCGACACCGGTGGCATCATCTCGACTGTTGACGGCAACCTTACCGTTAGCGCTACCGGTGGCGGCGCTGGTACGGGTACTGCCAACTACGGCGTCTATGTTAGTAGCACTATCAAGACAACTGGCACCGGTAATCTTTCTGTTACCGGCATTCGGGGCGGCGGCGATACGGCCACTAATTACGGCGTCAATGTCGCGATCGCCAACGGCTTCCAAACCACTAGCACCGGCACAATTACGGTAATTACCGATACGATTTTACTCGCCCAAGCCAACAATATTAACAGTATCGGTTCACTGACCATCAGACCGTATACCGCCACGAGTACCGTTGGGGTTGGGGCCGGTTCGGGCACCTTGGGATTGACTGACACCTTTTTGACTTACATTACCTGGGGAACAAGTAGTACTTTGACGATCGGTGGTACGACGGCAGGCAACATCGCTATCAATTCCGCCAGCACAATTTTGAACCAAAGCGTCACTTTCTTGACGGGTGGGGACATCACTCTGGCGACGACGGCTTTAGCCCATGCCGGCGCTAGCGCCGCCACTCTGACGATGCAGGCCTACGGCACTATCACTACGACGAGCGCCATTACCGCCGCGACCAGCGCCCTGACAATCCTTTTATACTCTGACTTTGACGCCAACGCCTCCGGTACGATTAGTATCGGTGCCGGCGTTCAAAGTAACGGCGGGACAATCACTGTCCAGGGCGGCGGCGGGACAATCTCCACGGCCAGCACTTTTGATAACCTGACTGTCGTTGTGGGTAGTAACACCATTACTTTAGGCGCCACCTTTAATGATAGCGGTAATCTGACGATCACTTCTGGAACCTTCGATGTCTCGGCGACGCCGTATGCCGCCAACATCGGTGGTAACTATTCTAATTCGGGAACATTTACCGCCAGGACCGGCACGGTCACTCTTAATGGCTCGGCTGCGCAAGCCTTGTCTGGCACAATGACGGGTAGTTCAGCATTTTACGATCTTACTCTCACTAACAGTAGCGGTACGGTTACTTCCGACTGTGAGCGAACGGGCTGGGTCGCCGGTGTCGACTTTAACGCCGCCGCAACGGTTACCAACAACTACACTGTTGCCACCGCTAGTGTGAAAGTAGAGTACGAATCCGGCGCCACTTACACCATTAACAATATGAACTGGAACGGCCAGGCCGTTGGGACACGACTCTACTTCAGAAACTCCGCCATCACTGGTACTTGGCTGTTGAATGTCACCGCTGTCGGCAACGCT
This sequence comes from Elusimicrobia bacterium RIFCSPLOWO2_01_FULL_54_10, assembly GCA_001799975.1. Lineage (GTDB taxonomy): Bacteria > Elusimicrobiota > Elusimicrobia > 2-02-FULL-39-32 > 2-02-FULL-39-32 > 2-01-FULL-60-11. Next base: position 4,902 of record MGUQ01000106.1, read on the forward strand.
CAAACCAAAGTAAGTTATATTAATGTTTCCCGCTCGGACGCTTCCGGCGGCGCATTGATTATTGCTTCGGACGGTACTAATACTGATTGTGGCACTAACACTAACTGGCAGTTTGACGAGACCCTGACTTTGGGGATAGACTCAACTTCAAAAGATTTCGGCACCATTTTGCCCGGCGCCAACCCCAGCGATCAAACCTCTACCCTGACCGCCACCAGCAACGCTGTCAACGGTTATGTCATCTACGCCTGGTCGACCCAAGCAATGACCAATGTCCGATTTGGCGGAGTAACGCTAGCTGACTGGACCGGTACTAACGCCACCCCAACAACCTTCAGTGCTGGTTCAAACGGCTTTGGCTATTCAACTGACGACGCTTCTCTAACTGGCGGTACGGCCGACCGATTTACCAACGGTGGGGCAAAGTTTGCCGGCTTTTCTCACACCGGACCAGGTGATCCGGTCGCCGATCGAACGGCACCGGCAACGGCGGCAACGAACGATATTACCTACCGCCTCTACCCATCTAATACTCAAGCCAACGGCGACTACACAACGGTGGTTGTGTATGTAATAACAGCGGCTTTTCCATAGAAATGACACATCCATACATTAATAAAATATGTCGTCGGTACTTCTATATCCTTATTATAGTTGGAGTGATTTTTGTTAACTTTACGCCCAGCCCGGCCTTTGCCGTTAGACCGGATAGCCTGAAAGACACCCTTAGTGATTCCCGTCCTTCGGTCGCCTCTAACCACGAAATTGTCCTTAACCTCTCCGGAACCACGACATTTATCGCCGGGGAAACAGTCGTTATCACTTTCAATGCCAGCTTTGACTTAACCACTCTAACAATGACCGATGCTGACTTCCAAAACGGCGCTACCGATGAAACTTTGCAGTCAGGCGCCTGCGGCGCAACCGACACGATTCGCTTTATATATTTCGGCGGGGAATCTGTATCTTTTATGGCTTGTGATGCCTACACTGCCGAGGCGGCCGGTACTGCCATCACTATCCAGCTGGGATCAAACGCCGCTGGTGGGACGACCCGAATCGTCAACCCCACCGCAGCTGTTTATACTTTGACAGTTGCTGGTACTCACGGTGATGACTCGCAGGATACAATTTTGGTCATCACTGCCGCTGTGACCGTCTCGGCCACCATCGACGAAGTTCTGACTTTAACGGTAGCGGCTGTGATTGCTGGCTCCTGCACAACCACTGGTGGCACAACTGTTACTTCTACCTCCACTACCATCCCGTACGGAACGATCGCCACCGAAGCATTTTATGATGTTTGTCAACAACTGACCGTTGCGACTAACGCCGGCGGTGGGTATACCGTGACGGTTTATACAGTCGCGGGCTTGGATAGCGGTGCTAATGCTTTTGCGGTTGGCTCCGGAGACGGGGGCGCTACCTTGACTCTTCCGAACACTTGGGCAACGGCAACCAACAACGGTTACGCCTTATGTATGGACGATACCACTGGTAACGCAGCAGCAACCGCTAACGCCGGGTGGGACACGGCGGCCGAAGAATGCGGTGGCGCCGGCCAAAAGTTTGAACTAATTGCCGACCTGTCTGGCTCCCAAACCCCCTCGACAATTATGTCGAGCGCTGCGGGTGTCTCGAGCGATGTTTCCTTGGCTGGCTGGAGGATTTCGGCTGATGCCGCCCAAGCCGCCGGCGCCTACACCGGTACTGCTGACTACATTACGACCGGAACTTTCTAGAGTTATTGAAAGACAGGGGAGAATATTAAATTTAATTCAATGTGATCTTGAGGAACGGACGGCAACATATCTTCGACTTTGACAAGCAAAACCTCTACATTGAATAGAGATGATTAAAAATTTACTCAAAATTCGACATTCAGAATTAAAAATTCTTTTACTGGCGATTTTACTGTCAATTTTCTCTGTCATGCCAGTAAATGGCCAGGGCGCCATCAGCCCAACACTTTCAATTTCTCCGGGATTGGTTCGGCAGACGGTCAAGCCGGGGGAGAGAACAGTCGTCAAAGTTAAAGTGAGTAATCTCGGTACTGACCCAATTCCATTGTCAGCTTCCAAATTTAGTATCAGCGGTATTAACAACCTGGGAGCACCGGAATTTACGGCCGAAGCACGGCCGCACTCCGGCGTCGAATGGTTAGAACTCGACAAACCAGACTTGATTGTAGACGCTTTGGGCAGTCAAGAAGTTCAAGTAACTATTGAGGTCCCTAAAGAGACTAACCCGGGCGGATATAGCGCCGCTTTGATCTTCCAGGCCCGTTTGCCAGCAGACTATTTTGACCTCGATGCTAATACCCGAATTGTACCGGCCTTAAGCACTTCGTTTTTATTGTCAGTCGATTCTGGTACGCCTCCAACTATTGATAGCTTAAGCATCAGTTCTTTTAAAGCGCCGAGAATCGTCGTTAGCGCGCCAGTGCCATTACTAGCTGAAATTAGTAATCCAACCGGTTTCTTCTTCTTCGTTGATGGTAAGCTGACGGTGACACCAACATGGGGTGAACAGAGAATAGTGACTCAATTCGCCAGTTCGGTCTTAATGCCCGAGTCTTCAAGACAATATGTGAGTGCCTACATCGGTAAGATCTGGCCCGGGGTTTATGATGCTAAGATAACTCTCAAACAAAATGATAAAGTTCTCGTCGCCAGCACCCGATTCATTTCTGTTCCTTGGCCGTTTATTATTATCGCGTCGTCGTTGACTATTCTTATGGTTGGTTGGATAGTTCGCCGCCGCCGAGCTCGGACACCCCAGATTGCTCTCAGGCAGCCATGACTTTAAGAATTGATAACTTAATGAAAACTGTAAATTGTAAATTGAGAATTATAGTGCTGGTAATCTTGGCTTCAATCTTCTCT
>MGUQ01000107.1:0-871 GCA_001799975.1 Elusimicrobia bacterium RIFCSPLOWO2_01_FULL_54_10
CCCAGGAATTGCGCTGGGTCTACGACATTGTTAAAACTGAATCCAAAGACCGTGCCCCCGCGACGGCCTATGTCTGCGCCGACCGCGCCTGCAGCCTGCCCGTCACCAGGGTGGACGACTTCGTTGACATCCTGCGGGTGAAATAATATGCTTGTAACCTTCCTGCCCCGATGACCGTCATAAACATGTGATTAAAAAAACAATAACGATTGCAGCCGTCCTGACAGGCGCCTTGTGGACAAGCGCGCGCGGGCCTCTATTTGCGAAAGATCCCGCCCGGTCCCTGACGCTTGCCGATTGCTATGCAAAAGTTTTAAAGCAAAGCGAAGTTTTGCTCCAGCAGGAAGAGCGCATTCTGCAATTCCAGCAGCGCACCCGCCAGGCCATGAGCGCTATCTTGCCGGATGTCGATTTTGTCTTCACAGAGTTTTGGCAGGACACCACCGGGACCAGCTCCGACAGCGGCGTGGGCAGCACGCTGGTGCGGGGCGAACGGCCGGAAGCCAAGATTCGCGTCAGACAAAGGCTATTCGGCGGATTTCGGGAATTCAATGCTGTTGAAGGATTGAAATCAGAGAGAAAACGCCAGGAATATATCCTTAAACGGGCCAAGATCAATATCTACCAAGACCTGGCCAATGTATTTTATCTGGTCTTTCAGCTGGAAAAGGATTTGGAGAACACCCGCAACATCTTGAATCTCTCCCGGGTGCGCATCCGGGATTTGAGGTCCCGGGTCCGCCTGGGCAAGTCCCGCAGAAGCGAAGTGTTGAGCGCTGAGTCCCAGCTGGCCACTTTGCAAGGGCAGAAGGAATCCCTGCTGGGTCAGATGCGCCTGCCTCGCGAAGCCCTTTCTCTTTTGGTGGGGGAG
>MGUQ01000107.1:888-5638 GCA_001799975.1 Elusimicrobia bacterium RIFCSPLOWO2_01_FULL_54_10
TCTCTTTTGGTGGGGGAGGATATGCAGGGCGTCCTGTTGATGGATCAAATCCCTCCGGTCAAAACCATTGAGCCGCTGGATGGATTCATCGGAAAATCCTCCTCAAGATCAGATCTGCTCGCTCTCAACCAGGATCTGGAAACCAAAAAGCGCACGCTAAAGGTGGCACGCGGCGAACTTTACCCTACGGTTTCTCTTGCCGGGAATTATTACCTGAAGCGCGTGGGGTTTCAGGAGCCCATTGATTGGGACCTGGAGCTTTCCCTGACCGTCCCGCTGTTTAAAGGCGGCTCCAATCTAGCCGGCATTAAAATCCGCGCCTCGGAATACCGCGAAGCGGAGCTGGAATATCGCAGAGCAAAGCGGAACATCGAATCCTTTGTGCGCACAAGCCACATCCAGCTTCAAACCGCCCTGGCCCAGCTCGCGGCGTATGAAATGGCGTTTAAGCGGGCCGAGCGAAGCTACCGGCTGCAGGTGGAAGAGTACCGCTACGGATTGGTAAACAATCTGGAAGTTCTCCAGGCCTTGAATACTCTTCAGGAAGCCAAGAAAAACCTGGACCACACCCTTGTGGAAGCCAAATTGAACTATCTGGCCCTCCGAGTCGCCGCCGAAGACCTCACGTCCCCTTGACCCTTTCCGACACCTCGATAAAAAATCCGGTTTTCGCGTGGATGATTATGATTGCCATGATCTTCTTTGGGGGGATCGCGTTCATGCAGATAGGCAAAAGCCAGTTGCCCGACGTCGATTTTCCCGTGCTGACCATCTCCACCCGCTGGGAAGGCGCATCCCCCGAAGTCATGGAAGCGGAAGTGGTGGATACCATTGAAGATTCCATGACCTCCGTCAAAGGCGTGAAGAAGATTTCCTCCGTGGCGCGGCAGGGCCAGGCGCTTACCACCATCGAGTTCGACCTGAAGACCGATGTGGACATTGCGCTGCAGGAAGTGCAGAGCAAGATTTCCCAAACCCAGTTCGAACTGCCCAAAGACATGGACCCGCCTGTTATCAGCAAGTTCAACCCGGACGACCAGCCCTTCATGTGGATTTCTCTCTCCGGCAACCGTTCCGAGCGCGATCTCATGGAATATGTCAAGAACGAAATGAAGGACAAGTTCACCACCCTTCCCGGAGTCGGCGACATTTTTCTGGGAGGTTTCGTGGAACCATCCGTGCGCATTTGGCTGGACCCCGTTAAGATGCAAAGCCGAGAGATCACCGTGGACGATGTTCTGTCCGCTATCCGCAATGAGCACACAGAGTTGCCTGCGGGATATCTGTCCACGGACCAGAAAGAATGGAACTTGCGCGTGATGGGAGAGGCTCAGACACTGGACGATTTGAAGAACCTGATCATCTCCGACCGGAGCGGCCGTCCGATTTATGCGCCCTTTCAGCTGAAGGATATCGCCGACATCGAGGACGGCCTGGCAGACCCGCGCGCCGTTGCCCGCGTGGACCAAAAAGCCGCTGTAGGATTGGGAATATTAAAGCAGAGAAATGCCAACGCGGTGGCGGTGGGCGAAGCCGTGGTCAAAAGAGTGGCCGACCTGCAAAAAACCTTGCCGCAGGGCATGGTCCTGGCCGTCAACTACGATGGCACGCAGTTCATCAAGGATTCCACCCGCGAGCTCAATTTCAATCTCATCCTGGCCGCGGTCCTCACCTCGCTCATCTGCTGGCTTTTCTTAGGCTCCTGGAGCGCGGCCGTCAACATCATTCTGGCCATCCCCACCTCCATCCTGGCCACATTCGTCGTGCTCTATTTTCTGGGATACACCCAGAACGCCTTCACGCTCCTGGGACTCACTCTAGTAATCGGTATAGTTGTGGATGACGCCATCATGGTGCTGGAAAACATCGTGCGCCATCGCGAGATGGGGGAATCCAAGGTGAAAGCGTCCATCTTGGGCGCGCGAGAGATCTATTTTGCGGCCTTGTCCGCCTCCGTGGCCATTCTGGCCATCTTTTTGCCCGTGCTTTTTGTGAAGGGCGTGATCGGGAAATATTTCATGCAGTTCGGCGTCACCATTTCCGCCGCCGTCATGTTCTCCCTGCTTGAAGCGCTCACTCTGGCTCCCATGCGCACCTCTCAGTTCCTCAAAGTGGAAGAGCCCCGGGGATTGGCCAAGTTTATGGATAATTTAATGACGGGCATGACGGAGCGGTACCGCAGGCTGTTGGCCATTTGTTTGAATCATCGTTGGAAAGTGGTGCTGGCCTCCGTGGCCATTTTCATCGGATCGCTTTCTCTTTTCGGCGTGGTCAAAAAAGAGCTCATGCCCGCCCAGGACCAAAACATGCTGCTCGTTTCCATGGAGACCCCCGTGGGATCTTCTCTGGAATTCACGAACAATGTTTTCAAGAACGCCGAGAGCTGGATCCTTTCGCAAGGCGAAGTGGAGCGCTATTACACTTCCGTAGGCGGATGGGAGGGCGGGGAAATTAACGCCGGAATGATTTTTGTCACGCTTAAAGCCCCCAAGCATCGTCCTACGGCTCCGGGCCGCAAAAAACCTTTCAGTCAGCAGGAACTCATGCCGATCTTTCGCGAGCATCTGACAAAGATTCCTGGCGTTGCCAAAGCGTTCCTGATCGACCTGTCCCAGGGAGGCGGAGGCGCCGAGAGCGGATTCCCGATTGAATTCACTCTGCAGGGCCGCGATTGGGACCAGCTGGCTAATTTAAGCGGTGAATTTGAGAAGAAGATGAAGGACTCGGGCTTGATGGTGGACATCAACTCCAACTACAAACTGGGCATGCCGGAGATCCAAATCTGGCCCGACCGCGCGAAGGCGGCGCAGCGCGGCGTGAGCGTGGCCAGCATCGGCAACGCGGTCAACGCCACTTTGGGCGGCGTGCGCGCCGGCAAGTTCTCCAAGGGCGGCCACCGCTACGACATCCGCGTGCGTTTCAAGGCTTCGGATCGCATGGGTAAAACGGACATAGAAAAAATCTGGGTGCGCAACAACCGCGGCGAAGTTCTGCCCATGATGGACGTGGTTAAAATCAACGAAAAGCAGAGCCTGCTCAGCATCACGAGGCAAAACCGCTCCCGCGCCATCACAATTTTCGCCAATGTCGCCCCAGGGAAATCCCAGTCAGAAGCTCTCTCCGTGGTGGACAAGATCGGCAAGGAGGTCCTGCCCGAAGGCACAAAACTTGTCCTGTCCGGATCTTCGGAAACTTTTAAGGAAGCCTTCGTCGGCTTGCTGCTCGCTCTCGTGTTGGGTGTAGTTGTGGCCTATATGATTTTGGGCGCCCAGTTCAACAGTTTTGTGCATCCCATCCTGATTTTGATCGCGTTGCCTTTCAGCATCACGGGCGCGGTGCTGGCTCTGGTCATCGGCCAGCAATCCCTCAACATGTTCAGCATGATCGGCATTGTGCTTCTGATGGGCATCGTCAAGAAAAATTCTATTTTGCTTGTGGACTTTACTAACGAACGGCGGAAACTCGGGCGGTCCGTCCAGGATGCTCTTATCGAGGCCTGCCCCATCCGCCTGAGGCCCATTGTGATGACTTCGGTGGCCACGATTTCCGCGGCCATTCCGCCGGCTCTGGCGTTAGGCCCAGGCGCCGAAACCAGGGTTCCCATGGCGCTCGTCATCATCGGCGGCGTGGCGGTGTCCACGCTTCTCACTTTGTTTGTCGTGCCTTGCGCCTACAGCCTGTTCTCGCGCTTGGAGAGCAAGAAACACATGAGCCGGGTTCATGAGGCGCTTGTGGAGCTGGGGGAAGTGCCCGCCCAATGAGCCTGCGCTCCCGCTGGCAGGACATTTCTGTTTCCCTGTATGATGGCATGGTCCATTGGCCGGGAGATCCGGAAATCAAGATCAAGATTATCAAAGACATCAAGAAGGGGCATTCTTCAACTGTGAGGCATCTTTCCCTGGGGTCGCATACAGGCACGCACATGGACGCCCCGTCTCATTTTTTATCGGGCGGGCGCGCCATCGACCAAATGCCCTTTGAAGCCGTGGTGGGCCCTGCCCGCGTCTTGACGATCAAAGACCAAGAATGCGTCACGGCGCGCGAACTTGATAAACACAATATCCGTCCGGGAGAGCGCCTGCTGCTCAAAACCCTCAATTCCGCGCGCTGCTGGAAGGCAAAAAAATTTGTTAAGGATTTCGTTTATATTTCAGAGCCGGCCGCGGCGTACCTTGCCCGCAAGAAGGTCCGGATGGTGGGGATCGACTATCTTTCTGTGGGGAGCTTCTACTTAGGCGGCGCCGCCATCCACAAAAAACTTCTCCGCTCGGGAATCTGGATTGTGGAAGGCCTTAACCTGGAAAAAATATCTTCCGGCCGTTACGACCTGATCTGCCTTCCTCTCAGGATTTTTAAGGGCGACGGCGCGCCCGCCCGCGCAATCGTCCGGACTATTTCTTAAAAACTTCCCTTAAAAAATTCGCCAGAGTCTGCCAGCTGCGCCTGTCCGCATCTTCGTTATAAGCCATACCTTTCGAAGGATTGTTCCCGGCCTCTTTCACTGTAAAACTGTGCACCGCGCCGCCGTATTTGATGAGCTGCCAGTCCGCGCCTGAAATTTTCATCTCTTCTTCAAATTTGGCCAAGTTCTCCGCCGATACGAATGAATCGTTCGCCCCGTGAAAGACAATCACTTTTGCCTTGATGTTTTTGCCGTCCTCCGGGGTGGGAGAATCCAGGCCGCCGTGAAAGCTGGCCACGCCCTTTAAGTCCGCGCCGGCCCGCGCCATTTCAATGGCGGTGGTGCCCC
>MGUQ01000108.1:0-1174 GCA_001799975.1 Elusimicrobia bacterium RIFCSPLOWO2_01_FULL_54_10
TATCTGGCCACTCCCTTGGGCGGGCGCGGCGTGCTGGTTTCTGGCCTGCCAGGGGTTCTGCCCGCGCGTTATGTGGTGGTGGGAGGCGGCACGGTGGGGGAAAACGCCGCGCGCATTGCCGCCGGAATGGAGGGTCAAGTGATCGTGGCGGACAAAGACGCCTCGCGCATGCGCCTTCTTGACGAAATTTTGCCGGAAAATGTTTCCACCTTGGCTTCCACGCCGTCCAATTTGGAAGACGCGTTGGCCCAGGCGGATGTGGTGATCGGCGCGGTGCTCATTCCCGGAGCCAAGGCGCCCAAACTCATCACAAGGAAAATGATCAAGAAAATGCGGCCTGGAAGCGTGCTGGTGGACGTCTGCATTGACCAAGGCGGAATATCGGAGACAAGCCGCCCCACCACTCATTCCCACCCCACCTATTTCGTGGATGGCGTTCTGCATTATTGCGTCACCAACATGCCCGGGGCCTATGGCCACACGGCTACTATGGCCTATACGAACGCGGTTCTGCCATATGTCGTCAAGCTGGCTCAGGGGAATTTGCAGGACGCTTTGCGCCAGGACCCCGGTTTGGCCGCGGGCCTCCAATTCCGCCCAAAACTTTGACCTCCGACGGTTCCCTCCGGGTAAAAAACCTCACCAAGACATTCCAGGTGGCCGTCAAACAGCCGGGCCTCTCCGGCGCGTTCCGCTTTCTGTTCAAAAAAGAGGTCAAAACAGTCCATGCCGTGCAGGACATTTCCTTTGAAGTGGGCCGCGGCGAACTGGTGGGTTTCCTGGGCCCCAATGGCGCCGGCAAAACCACCACTCTCAAAATCCTCTCCGGCCTGCTATATCCCACTGAGGGCGAAGTGGAAGTGATGGGCCACGTGCCCTGGAAGCGGGAGAAGGATTTTCAGATGAACTTTTCCATGGTGATGGGCCAGCGCACTCAGCTCTGGTGGGATTTGCCGGCCCGGGAAACCCTTGTTCTGAACCAGAAGATTTTTGAAATTCCGGAAAATGTTTTTCAAGAACGCCGCGCGCAGATCATCGAGCTGCTGGCGCTCGAAAACCTGATGGACATTCCCGTCAAGAAGCTTTCTCTGGGCGAGCGCATGAAAGCGGAGCTGGCCTGCGCCATTTTGCACCATCCCAAGGTGCTGCTGCTGGACGAACCCACTCTGGGCCT
>MGUQ01000108.1:1186-4445 GCA_001799975.1 Elusimicrobia bacterium RIFCSPLOWO2_01_FULL_54_10
GCAAAAAAAACTCCGCCATTTCATCCGCGACTACAACCGCGAAACCGGCTCCACCATTCTTCTCACCAGCCACAACATGGCGGACGTGGAAGAGCTTTGCGACCGCGTCATCATCATCGACGGCGGCCGCATCCTCTATGACGGCCAGTTGGACAAGATTGTGGAACGCTACGCGCCGGACAAGCTCATCACCCTCACCTCATCGGCTCCTCTGGACATCAACGGTCTGAGATCTCTCGGGCGCGTCATCACTCATAACGGCACCTCGGCCGAGATCGAAGTCCCGCGCAATCAAGTCTCAGGCGTCATGGGGCGTCTTCTGGCCCAGGTCCCCGTGGTGGACCTGGCCATCGAGGAGCTCCCCATCGAAGAGATCATCCGGCGGGTCTTTTTGCACAAGTGAGCAAGTACTGGGCGGTCTTTTCCCTCTCCGTCCAGCAGCAGTTCTATCACCGCGCGTCCTTTTTCCTCGAGCGTCTTCGCAGCATCATCGTCATCATCGTTTTCTTCGCTTTTTGGAGCGCCGTTTTCGAAGGCCGGGACCATCTGCTTGGCTATTCCCGAAGCCAAATGTTCACCTACATCCTTGGCATGAACATCCTGCGCGCGCTCGTGTATTCCGACAAGACCTGGGAGCTCATGTATGAGATCAACACGGGGAAGATCTCCTCCTATCTGATGCGTCCCATTTCCTACGTCGGCTTCTGCCTGTCGCGCGACGCGGCGGATAAAAGCACTCAGCTTGTTTCCGCCGTGCTGGAAGTCGTCGTCGCGCTGTGGATCATCAAGATCCCCCTGTATTTTCCCGCTCACCCCGCGGCGCTCCTGGGATTTATTCTGGCCCTGGGTCTCGCCGTCACCCTCTACTTCCTCATGAGCTATTGCGTGGCCTCACTCGCTTTCTGGACGTCCGAATCCGCGGGACCCCGGTTCTGCTTCGAGCTGTTCCTGGAATTTTCTTCCGGAGCTTTCTTTCCTCTGGACGTCCTCCCCCGGGTCCTTCTGACGGTGTTCAGCGTCCTTCCCTTCGCGTCCCTGCTTTATTTTCCCCTCAATGTCTTTTTGGAACGCATCGAAGGGGTTTATTTTTGGCGCGGCATCGGGATCCAGATATTCTGGATAGCCCTATTCGCGTGGGCGGCAAGGAAATTGTGGAAGAAAGGGTTGAAGGATTACGGAGCCGAAGGCGGATAGATGAAACGCTGCGTTTCCATCTGGTGGCGACTGGCGCACATGGCGTTCCTCATGCAGTTCACCAATCGCTGGAGTTCCTTGGGCTGGCTCAGCGGTAAATTCGTGCGTCTGGGTTTTTTCGTCCTTTTTGTGTTCTCCATCTTCCGCCATGTGCCGTCCGTGGCGGGTTATTCTCTGGAAGGAGTGGCGATATTCTTCCTCACCTTCAGTCTTGTGGACAACGTCTCCCAGATCTTCATCAGGGGAATTTACATGGTGGGACGCGATATCCGTGAAGGGGACATGGATTTTTATCTCATTCAGCCGGTGAACCCGTTGTTCCGCGTCTGCTCCAACCTGGTGGATTTTCTGGATTTTCTCGTGCTCTTTCCCATACTCGGATTGATTGCCTGGATATTTCCCCGGATCCTGGGACACCTTTCCGCGGCCCAGCTTGCGGTCAATGTCTCCCTCTATATCGCCCTTTGCCTGAACGGACTGGTGATTGCGTTTGCCGTGCACGTGCTGATTGCATCGCTCACCGTGCGCACCCAGCAGATGGAGGAAACCATGTGGATGTACAGGGATTTGGTGAGTCTGGGGCGTTTCCCGGTGGACATTTACGCGCCGTTCCTGCGCACGCTTCTCACTTTTGTGTTTCCCATCGCGGTGATGGTGTCGTACCCGTCCAAAGCGCTTTTGGGACTCCTCTCACCGGAAAAAATCATTCTGGCTTTCGTGCTTTCGGGCCTTTTTTTGGCCGCCGCGCTTGCCTTGTGGAAGAATTCCCTGCGCCATTATTCTTCTGTTTCAAGTTGACTCAATTCTGCAAAGATGGTATTCAATAGTTGTCATGTTTGAAGTCACGCTTCCTTTTCCCGAAGAATCCCTGATTTTGCCCTCGGCGGCTCCGCTGTTTCCCCTGGAAGGCGCGTCACTCCTGCCGGGGGAACCCATGCCGCTCCATATTTTTGAAGAGCGCTACAAAGTGATGACAGAAGCGTCGTTGTCGGAAGGAAAATTCATGGCCATTGCGGGTGTGAAGCCCGGCGGTTCATTGACCGAGGGAGTTTTTGGCCTGGGGCGCATCGCCATGGACGAACGTCTGGCGGACGGGCGGTTCAATCTTGTCTTGATCGGCTTAAAGCGAATCCGCATCCGCGCGGTCACGCAGGAGAGTCCGTATCTCAAAGCGGAAATCGAAGTTTTGGAAGATGCCTATTCGCAGACGGCGGTGAATGTGATCAACATGCTCTCGAAAGAAGTTTATAACTTGGGCCGCCGGATCATGGAAATCAAGAAAAACACGCACAAGGAAATTGCCTACGCGGACCTCGAAAGTCTACCCTATGACCTTTTGCCTTTAGGCATGCTCTGCGATCTCTATTCGGCCGCCCTGGCCTTGCCGCCGCTGGAGAAAAGAATGATGCTTGAGGAAACCGACGCAGTCCGGCGCGCGGAAAAACTCATCTTCACCCTGCGCTTTGAATTGTCGCGCCTGCACACGGGCCAGTCTTCCCGCCTGCCGCTTCAATAACCAATATCTAAAATTGCTCCCCTCCCTTTCCGCTACGGGCGCCGCGGAGCAATTTCAGATATTGGTGTTACTTATTCCTTAATAGCTGCAGCATCATCTTGAAATAACCCGCCACGGTGCGGACAACGTCCATTTTGCTTTCTCCCACCTTCAAATCATAGCGCAGAGCCAACGGCACTTCAGCGAATTTGGCCCCCGCGGATTTTAAGTTGAATAAAAATTCACAGGCGCAAACAAAGCTTTCTTCCTTGAAGAAAGTTCCGCCGGTTTTGTCGGAAAGCTTCTTGAGCGTTTCCATGCGGATCATGCGGAAGCTTGAAGTGTAATCCCTCACATTTTCCACTTTGAACAGAGTTCCCAGGATCCATCCGCAAACACGGCTCAAAAATTCTCTAAAGATCGAAACCCCCGTTTGGCTGCCTCCGGGCGCATAGCGGGACGCAATCACCACATCAGAGCCTTTGCTGAATTCTTCCATCATGGCAAGGATGGTTTCCGCGGGGTGAGTGTTGTCCGCGTCCATGACCACCACGCAGTCTCCGGGGCTCT
>MGUQ01000108.1:4482-6097 GCA_001799975.1 Elusimicrobia bacterium RIFCSPLOWO2_01_FULL_54_10
CGTGGAGCCGTCGTCCACCACAAGCGGGGTCAATTCATTTGCAGCGGCGAGGAGATCTCGCACCTCTGAGAGGGATTTTAAAAGCGGTTTTAAATTTTCGGCTTCGTTGTAGGCGGGGAGGACGACAAAAATGCGCACTAGTTGAGCGGCGGGGTCTCTTTGTGCCAGGCCGTCTGAGACTGATAAAAGGCCGCCATCTGGAGCATGCGCGCTTCTTCAAACGGCCGGCCTAAAATCTGGAACCCCACGGGGAGTTTTTCCTTGGAAAACCCGCAGGGGACCGACATTCCCGGGATGCCGGCCAGATTGCAGGAGATGGTGTAGACGTCCGAGAGATACATTTGAAGAGGGTCTGAGGTTTTGTCGCCTATTTTGAATGCGGGAGTGGGGGCCGTGGGCGTGATGAGCGCGTCCACTTTTTTAAAGGCCGCTTCAAAATCCTGGCAAATCAGGGTGCGCACTTTTTGGGCTTTCAGATAAAACGCGTCGTAGTATCCGGAGGAAAGCGCGTAAGTGCCCAGCATGATGCGCCGCTTCACTTCGGGTCCAAATCCCTCGTCGCGGGATTTTTCATAGAGCTCGAGGAGATTTTTCGCTTCTTTCGTGCGGTGGCCGTAGCGGATGCCGTCAAAGCGCGCCAGGTTGGCGCTGGCCTCCGAGGGGGCCAAAATATAATAAACCTCGATGGCGCTGCTCATGTGAGGAAGCGAAACGTCCTCAATTTTCGCCCCTGCTTTTTCAAAAACTTTCACCGCGGCCAGAACTTTTTCCTTTATTTCCGCGTCCAGCCCCTTGGCGAAATATTCTTTGGGAACGCCCAGCTTGAGCGGCCCGGTTCCTTTGGCCAGCGCGGCGGCATAATCCGGCACGGGTTCGTCAGACGATGTGGAATCCATGGGATCTTTGCCGGAAATGACGGAAAGGAGAAGCGCCAGGTCTTGAGCGTCCCTGGCAAAGGGCCCGATCTGGTCCAGGGAGGAAGCGAAAGCCACAAGCCCAAATCGGGAAACGCGGCCGTAGGTGGGTTTCAGGCCCAGCACGCCGCAAAAGCTGGCGGGCTGGCGAATGCTCCCGCCCGTGTCGCTACCCAATGAAAGCGGGGTGATGCCGGCCGCCACGGCCGCTGCCGAGCCGCCGGAGGAGCCGCCAGGCACCCGTGAGATGTCCCAGGGATTTTTTGTCGTGAAAAACGCGGAGTTTTCCGTGGAGGAGCCCATGGCGAATTCGTCCAGGTTGGTCTTGCCCAGCAACAATGCATCTTCAGCTTTAAGTTTTTTAATCGCGGTGGCGTCATAAGTGGCTTTGAAACCCTCTAAAATTTTTGAGGCGCAGGTGGTTTCCCAGCCGTCCACATTCATGTTGTCCTTGATGGCCACGGGCACGCCCGCCAGACGCCCGGGAGCGCCGCCCGTTCTTATTTTTTCGTCAAGCGCCTCCGCAGAAGCCATAAAAGGGTCGCCATGGATTTTTATGAAGACTTTCAGCCTGGGATCTTGCTTCTTTGCGTTCTCCAAAAAGCCTTTGGCGACTTCCAAGGCGGAAATTTCCTTTTTACGCACCTTGGCGGCAATTTCGCAAGCGGACAGAGCAGACATGTTCATCCCACCATCTGCTT
>MGUQ01000108.1:6108-8704 GCA_001799975.1 Elusimicrobia bacterium RIFCSPLOWO2_01_FULL_54_10
TGTTCATCCCACCACCTGCTTGCGAATCGAAGATTCGCCTGATGGCGAATAAGCAGGTGGTGGGATCATCCCTCGATCACCTTTTTCACTTTAAAAAATCCTTCTTCATGCTCGGGGGCGTTCTTCAAAATGGATTCGGCCGGGCTCCAGCGGAATGTCTTGTCCTCCCGCAAGGCGGGGGTGACGGCAAAGGGGTGCGCCGTGGGCGGCACTCCTGCCGCGTCCGTCTCGTTTAACTTTTCGATGTAGCCCAAAATTTTTCCAAGCTGTTCTGTGAGATTTTCTTTTTCCTTGTCTGTTAAAGACAGCCGTGCCAGCCGCGCCACATGCTCCACGTCTTTTTTTGTGAGAGCCATCAGAGTTTCTCCAAAGGAGCGTATTTGACGAGCAATTTTTTCCATTGGCCGGTGTCAAAAACCACCACCACTTTCAATTCGTCACCGGAGCCGCTTTTGTCCGTCACTTTGCCGGAGCCGAACTCGGCATGCCGCACGCGGTCGCCCACGCGGTATTGTCCGCTCGGTCCCGGCCTTAAAGTTCGCGGGGGGAGAGCGTCAGGCTGGATCCAGTCGTCTTGCGTGGTGTTGGCGCGGCCTTCCACTTGCAGGCCCGCTTCCGCGATGAACCGCGACGGCAGGTTCCAGCGCGTTTGCCCGTAAAGCCGGCGGCTGGCCGCGCAGGTGAGAAAAAGCTGTTCCTTGGCGCGCGTCATGCCTACATAAGCCAGCCGGCGTTCTTCTTCCAGCTCGTCCTGCCCGAACTGGGCCTCACCCAATGGGAAAAGTCCTTCTTCCATCCCGGTTAAAAATACGGTCGTGAACTCGAGTCCCTTGGCGATGTGCACGGTCATGAGCGTCACTTTGTTGCTCTTGTCCTGCTTGTCGTCCGTGGTGGTGAGAAGGGACACTTGTGCCAAATAAGCCGCCACGCTTTTGTCTTCGGAGACTTCCTCAAATTCGGCGGTGGCGTTGAGCAGTTCCTGCACATTGTCCAGTCGTGCCGCGGCCTCAAGGTCATTTTTGGCTTCTTCTTCCAAAATTTTGAGCATGCCGGATTTTTCCAGCACTTCGCGGGTCATTTCTGAGGCTTTGAGCGTCGTTTGCTTTGCCGAGAGGATTTCCAGAAGTTTTTTCAATCCCAGAGCGCCGTCCCGCCCCTTATTCCCTAATCCCGCCAAAAATTCCTGCTCCGCCACCGCTTGGGTCAAGGGAATGCCCCGCAGAGCGGCGGTTTGTTCGAGCGCTTCCAGGGCAACTTTTCCCAGGCCCCGTGACGGCGTGTTCAAAATGCGCTTGAAGCTCAGGTCATCTCTAGGGTTGGCGATCAGGCGCAGGTACGCCAGCACGTCTTTGACTTCCGCGCGTTCATAAAACCGCACGTTGCCCACCAGAACATAAGGAATTTGCGCGCCGCGCAGGGCGTCTTCCAAAACGCGGGATTGGGCGTTGGTGCGATAAAATACGGAGAACTGGTGGAATCCCCAGCCCTTTTCCTCGCGGATGTTCAGGATGGTGTCGGCCACCCAGCGGGCTTCGTCCAACTCGCTGCCCAGCTGTTCGGCGGACACGGGGGTTTTGCTCTCGCGCGCGGTCCAGAGTTTCTTGTCTTTGCGCTGCTCATTGTTGCGCACCAGGCTCCAGGCGGCGGTCAGAATGGGGGTGGTGCTGCGGTAATTTTGTTCCAGCTTGATGGTTTTGACGGAGTCGTAATCCTTCTCAAAATCCAGAATGTTTCGGATGTCGGCGCCGCGCCAGGAATAAATCGACTGGTCGTCATCGCCCACCACGCAGAGGTTCTGGTGGCGCGCGGCCAGGATTTTGGTGAGCATGTACTGCGCGCGGTTGGTGTCCTGATACTCGTCCACCAGGATGTGCACAAACCGTTCCTGATATTTCTCCCGCAAATCCGGATAAGCCTGCAGGAACTCCACGCTTTTCATGATGAGGTCGCCGAAATCGAGCGCCAGAGCGCTCTCCAGTTTTTTCTGGTAGAGCGAATAAATGCCGGAGAGCATCTGCTTCTGCGGATCGCCGCTGGCCAGAGCGGCAATGGAAAAGGATTCGGCGTCCATGAGCTGGTCTTTTTCGCGCGAAATGCGGTTCAGGACGGCTCCGGGCTTGATTTGCTTCTCATCCAGATTGAGCTCCCGCAGGCAGTCGCGCACCAGCCGTTTCTGGTCGTCTTCGTCATAAATCGTGAATCCTCGGAGGAGCCCGTAGCGCTCGCCTTCAGTGCGCAAAAACTGCGCGCAAAAAGAATGAAAGGTGGAGATCCAAACATTGGCGCCCTTGTCCTGCGAGAGAGCGATCACGCGCTCTTTCATTTCCTGCGCGGCTTTATTGGTGAAGGTGACGGCCAGAATGCTCCAGGGTTTGGCGCCCTGCTGCAGAAGATGCGCGATGCGGTAGGTGATGACGCGGGTTTTGCCGGAGCCTGCCCCGGCCAGAATGAGCAGAGGGCCATCGCCGTGGGTGACGGCTTCGTTTTGGGGTGGGTTTAAATCGCTGAGGGAAAAAATGGGGTTAAGACTTTGGAATCCAGAAGCTGAAGGTGGCGCCGTGGCCGGGCTCGGACACGGCGGTGATTTTGCCTCCGT
>MGUQ01000108.1:8741-9835 GCA_001799975.1 Elusimicrobia bacterium RIFCSPLOWO2_01_FULL_54_10
TTTTGGAAAATCTTTTCCAGCGCGGAGGCGGGAATGCCTTCGCCGGTGTCTTTGACCGAGAGGGTCACGCGGCCGGGTTCGTCCACCAAAAGGATTTCGATGAAGCCGTTCTGCGGAGTGTGCTTGATGGCGTTGTCCACCAGATTGCTGATGGCGCGCTCCAGCAGGTTGGCGTCGCCCAGGAGGACAATTTCCGGCAGAGGCTCGCTGTCCAAAAGGGGAAAAATCTGGGCTTCCGCCTGGGCGCCGTTCTTTTGATAGCGCACGGTCCCCTTCAGGTTGAGCCGCAGAAGCCAGGAAACGGACTGAAGCGAATAGAGGATTTGATGCACGGAATGGACCGCGTCCCAGGGGCCCTTTTGCAGGTTCAGGTGCCCGGCTTCGATCTTGGCCATGTCGAGTATGTTGTGCACCAGCTTTAAAAGCTTTCCGGTGGAATGACTCATGATTTCCATGTGCTTTTTCTGCATGGGTGAAAGCGGTTCAATTTCTCCGGAGAGAAAAAGTTCCAGGTAGCCCTGAATGGAGGCGAGCGGACTTTTCAAATCGTGAGTGATGGAATGGACAAAATCTTCTTTAAGTTTTTCCAGCTCGCGCTCGTGGCTGACGTCCCGCAGCACCAGCACGCGGCCCAGCACTTCCGCCTTGGCCGTGGTGACCCCGTTTTTCGTCACGCGCAGACATTTTTCCTTCTCGCCGTTGGGCACCACGATTTCTTCCGTGAGGTTTTCCAGAGGGGATTCCAGGAGTGCGTGCAGTTTGGCGCGGACGCCTGCATCCTGGATATACTCCAGGAACTTGCGCTCGTAGGGAAATTTTTTGGTGATGCCGAGGAATTTCTTGGCGGAGTCGTTGATGATGCTGATGTTGCCGGTAAAATCGGTCATGACGATCCCTTCTTCCATGGAGAAAAGGATGGCCTGGAGCCGAGTCTTTATTTCAGAGATCTCGCTCAGCGATATTTCAGGATATTCCATTGTTGAGGGGCCCACGAATCCCTATATGATACTCGAGACCCCCCCCTTGGGTCAATAGCGGTTCAGCCTCGCAATTCCCTTGATAATGAAGAGAATATCAGCTCTAATCACCTCTGA
>MGUQ01000109.1:0-4254 GCA_001799975.1 Elusimicrobia bacterium RIFCSPLOWO2_01_FULL_54_10
AGAAGTTTTTCAAACAGCGCGGCCTGAGCTCTCCCAAGCGGTGCGGCAACTGCCGCGGCAAGAAACGGCGTCGCAGATAAATTCTTGAAGACATTTCCACTCGGTTTCCGGGCCTGGGGCCTTCACTCGGGCATCGGAAAAAATAAATCCAAGCCGGACCTGGCTCTTTTTTATTCGCCCGCGACTTGTTCCGCAGCCGGGGTGTTCACCAATAATCAGGTGAAGGCCGCTCCCGTGGTTTTTTCCCAAAGCGCTTTGAGAAGCGGGCGCGCGCAAGCGGTTTTAATCAATTCCGGCTGTGCCAACGCCTGCACTGGCACGCGAGGCTTGAAAGACACCCGTGAGAGTGCTGCGGCGGCCGCAAGCGGGCTTGGGGCGGGAAATGTTTTGGTGGCTTCCACCGGAGTGATTGGGCAGTTTCTGCCCATGGCCAAATTGAAGGCCGGTCTGGCCCAGCTCTGCCGGACAGTAGCCCAAGGCAAAAGCAATCCATTGCTGGCCGTGCGGGCCATGATGACCACAGACACCGTGCCCAAGTTTGAAGGGCGGGCTCTGCGCGCCGGGGGGGAAACTTACAGAATTTGGGGTTGTGTGAAGGGCGCGGGGATGATTCATCCCGACATGGCCACGATGATTTCGGTGGTGCTGACAGACGCCAAGCTTCCGGCGGGGTTTTTGCGGGGAGCGCTCAAGCGCGCGGCGGATGAGAGTTTCAACTGCGCTTCCGTTGATGGCGATACCTCCACCAACGACTGCATTTTTCTTCTTGCAAACGGCGCGTCGGGGGCATCTTTAAGCTCCGCGAAAGATTTGAAAGCATTTGAGACGGGGTTCACAAATTTGTGCGAGAGCTTGGCCCGGCGCATGGTGCAAGATGGGGAAGGCGCAACAAAGCTTGTGGAAATTACGGTGAGCGGCGCTCGCACTCCCGCAGACGCAAAAAAAGCCGCGCAGACTGTGGCCACGTCGCCTCTGGTCAAGACCGCGATGTTTGGCAACGATGCTAATTGGGGAAGAATTTTGGCGGCCTTGGGCAGATCGGGAGCCAAGTTGAATCCCGATAAAATCAATGTGGCGTTTGGAAATCTTGCTGTGGCGCGCAACGGAATGGCTCTGCCCTTTTCAGAAAAACGTGGACTCCAAATTTTGAAAGGCAAGACCGTGCCCATTCACATTGATTTGGGAGTGGGCAAGGCCAAAGCAAAAGTTTTAACCTGTGATTTTTCGTTCGATTACGTCAAAATTAACGCTGAATATAGAACCTAACGAGCAAGCAGCAGATTTTCGAAGACCGTCGAAGCGGGGGGCGCGTTCGGTCTAAGAAAATTTTATGCTTGCGAGTTTGTAATATAAATTAAGAAAGGACAACCATGAAATACAACACATTGAAAAAAGCCGACAAAGAAGTTTATAAATCGATTGAAGGTGAAGTCCGCCGCCAGATTGAGAAGATCGAGCTGATTGCCTCCGAAAACTATGTCTCGGAAGCCGCGTTGGAAGCCCAAGGCTCAGTTCTCACCAACAAATACGCTGAAGGTTTGCCCGGCAAGCGTTATTACGGCGGCTGTGAATATGTCGATATCGCGGAAAACTTGGCCATCGAGCGCTTAAAGAAGCTTTTCGGCTGTGAACACGCCAATGTGCAGGCGCATTCCGGCTCTCAAGCCAATATGGGAGCCTATTTGACCGTGCTTCAGCCCGGAGACACCATCATGGGTCTCTCTTTGGCGCACGGCGGCCATCTTACGCACGGCCACCCAATGAATTTTTCCGGCAAGTTTTTCAAAGTGGTGGCGTTCAATGTGAGCAAAGACACCGAGTTGGTGGATTATGATGAGGCCGAACGCCTGGCGGTGGAGAACAAACCCAAGCTCATTTGCGTAGGCGCCTCTGCCTATGCCCGAGTATTTGACTGGAAGCGCTTCCGCGCCATTTGCGACAAAGTGGGCGCCATCATGATGACAGATGTAGCGCACTATGCGGGTCTCATCGCCGCGGGTCTTTATCCCTCACCCGTGCCTTACGCGGATTTTGTCACCAGCACCACGCACAAGACACTCCGCGGGCCGCGGGGCGGCATTGTGATGTGCAAGGCGCAATATGCGCAAGCGCTGGACAAGATTGTGTTCCCGGGCATTCAGGGCGGGCCGCTCATGCATGTGATTGCGGCCAAGGCTGTGGCGTTCGGTGAAGCGCTCAAACCCGCCTTCAAGACCTATCAGCAGCAGGTGATGAAAAACGCGAAAGCTTTTGCGAAAGCTTTGGAAGCGCGCGGGTTCCGCATTGTCACGGGCGGCACCGATTCCCACATGTTTTTGGTGGATTTGCAGCCCAAGAATCTCACGGGCAAGCTTGCGGAAGAAGCGTTGGACAAGGCGGGTATTACGGTGAACAAAAACACAATTCCTTATGATCCGCAAAAGCCCTTTGTGGCTTCCGGCATCCGCATCGGCACGCCGGCCATCACCACGCGCGGCATGAAAGAAAAAGAGATGGTCAAAATCGCGGACTGGATCAATCGCGCGGTTGTGGCTCACTCCGATGAGAAAACGCTCGCCAAGATTGCCGCGGAAGTAAAAAGCTTCTGCAAGAAGTTTCCTCTGGCTACCCACAAATAGACCCATGCGCAAAGGACAAGTTCATGCGGTGGACCATCCGCTGATCCGCCACAAGCTGTCCTATATCCGCGACAAAAATACCAGCCACAAGGATTTCCGCCAGCTCCTGGACGAAATCGCCACGCTCATGGCGTTTGAGGTGACGCGCGGCCTGCCAACAGAAAAGGTGACCGTGCAAACCCCCATGGAAAAAACGGTGGGGGAAAGAATTTCAGGAAAAAAACTGGCTGTGGTGGCTATTTTGCGCGCCGGCCTCGGAATGGTGGACGGCGTTTTGAAACTTGCGCCCTTGACCAAAGTGGGCCACATCGGGCTTTACCGGGACCCCAAAAGCAAACAAGCTGTGCAGTACTACGAAAAACTGCCGAGCGACATTGCAAAACGCTTTGTGATTTTGTCTGACCCAATGCTGGCCACGGGCCACACGGCGGTCAAAGCCGTCAACATCTTGAAGGAGTATGGCGTCAAAAAAATTGTGCTGATGGCCCTCATCGCCGCCCCGGAAGGCGTCAAAGAGATGCAAAAGCATCATCCCGATGTTAAAATCTATCTGGCCGCCCTGGACCGCAAGCTTAACTCTCATGCCTATATTTTGCCTGGCCTCGGCGATGCGGGCGACCGTCTATTTGGTACGAAGTGAAAAACAAGGAGAAAGGAGGCTACATGAACGGTAAAAAATGCTTGTTGTCTGCAATTGCGGTGGTGGCGATATTGTTCGCCACTGATTTTGTCATCCACGGAATGATCCTCAAAGAATCTTATGCGGCCACGGCGGCGCTTTGGCGGCCGATGGAAGAGATGCATGGCCTCACGTGGACCACGTATGCTCTCTACGCGGTCAACGGCCTCGTCCTTCCATATCTTTACTACAAGGGAGTTGAAGCGGGGAAGGCTCCTTTAGGCCAGGGATTGCGCTTTGGTCTCTTGATCGGCCTCATGATGGCTTCGGGCTGGAGCCTTGGCACCTATTTCATGGTCCCCATGCCCGGTTCCCTGGCTGCCACATGGTTTGTGGCGGGCATGATCCAATTTGCATTGGTCGGCCTGGCCTTGGGCGCGATCATCAAACCCGCAACGGCATAATTCAACTAGACCCCCAATGAAAAAATTATCCGCTTATACCGACCACGCCTACTCGTCGCTCCGCATCGTTGCCGGGTTTATGTTCCTGTTCCACGGCGCGCAGAAGATATTGGGTTTGTTCATGACTCATCCCATGCCGGAGCTTGGCTCCCAGATATGGATTGGGGGACTCATAGAATTGGTGGGCGGATTGCTCATCATGATCGGCCTGTTCACGCGCTGGGCGGCGTTTTTGGCCAGCGGCACCATGGCGGTGGCCTACATTCAGTTCCATTGGAAATTCCAGCTGGGCTCCATGATCTTGCCCTTAATCAACCAGGGCGAAATGGCGGTCCTTTATTGCTTTGTGTTCCTCCTCATCGCCTGCAATGGCGCGGGCAAGTGGGGCCTGGAAAAAGCCGACTAACATTCCTAAAATCAGAGCCGTCATCACGGGCGCTACGGGGAGGGTGGGGGAGGAAGCAATAAAAAAGATATAATCACTCGCGATGCTCGGCGTTTACGGCGCGGCGTTTTTTCTGGCATTGGCGGGAGGGTTTGTTTTCATTCCCTT
>MGUQ01000109.1:4293-6869 GCA_001799975.1 Elusimicrobia bacterium RIFCSPLOWO2_01_FULL_54_10
TTCTCACCTTCCAGCACCGTTTATTCCACGGACGCGATGTGGTGGGCGTCCTCTCGGTGAAAAAACAGCTCCTGGGCATTCTTTTTGGCTCCCTCTTTGTGCTGGGGCTGGGCATGTGGGACGACAAATACAAAACCTCCGCGCCCGTGAAGCTCCTTCTGCAAATGATCGCGGCCTACATCGCCATGGATTACGGAGTGCGGCTCTCCGGCATGACCTTGCCCTGGGGAAAAACCTACGTTGTCTTTCCCTTGATTGTGAGCCAGATCATCACCGTGCTCTGGCTCATCGGATTCATGAACACCATCAATCTGGTGGACGGTCTGGACGGCCTGGCGGCGGGCATTTGCGCCATTGCGGCGGGCACATTCCTCATCGTGGCTGTTTTGCAGGGTCAAACCCATGTTGTACTTTTCTCCAAGCAGTTGAAGCTGGCCGGAGTGCTCTCCGCTGGGCTCTGCGGCGCTGCGCTCAGCTTTTTGTGGTTCAATTTTCACCCGGCAAAAGTTTTTATGGGAGACTGCGGCGCGCTTTTTCTGGGGTATATGCTGGCCTCCATTGCAGTCATCGGCACGCTCAAAACCACCGCGTTTTTTTCCCTCATCATCCCCATGGTGGTGGTGGCGCTTCCCGTGCTGGACGTGATTGCCTCCATTTTGAGGCGGATGCGCAACGGGCGCAGAGTGTTTGAGCCGGACCGCGGTCACCTGCACCACCAGCTTCTGCGACACGGCTGGAGCCACCGCGAGACCGTGCTGGGCGTTTATGTGGTCACTCTGATCCTGTCCATTTTCTCCATTTTACTCACGGTGTTCAAAGGAAAGGTATAATTTCTCACATGAAGAAAATCCTCTGCGTGTTCGGCACCCGCCCCGAGGCCGTAAAAATGGCCCCCGTGGTGCGCGAAATCCAAAAACGCAAAAACCAGTTCGCCCTGAGAATCTGTGTGACGGCCCAGCACCGTTCCATGCTGGACGATGTCTTGAAAATATTCCACATGGCGCCGGACTACGATTTGAACATCATGAAAGCGGCCCAGTCTCTGGAACACATCACGGAGCTGGTGATCCATAAGATCGCGCCGGTCCTGAGGCGCGAAAAGCCGGATTTAGTGCTGGTGCACGGCGACACTTCCACCACATTCCTCACAGCCCTGGCTTGTTTCTACCAGAGAATTCCCGTGGGTCATGTGGAGGCAGGCTTGCGCTCCTACGATTTCGACAATCCGTTCCCCGAAGAAGCCAACCGCCGCTTGACGGATGATCTCTGCACGCTGCACTTTGCGGCCACGCCCACGGGCCGCAAAAACCTGCTGGCCGAAAACATCCGCCCCGAAGGGATTTATGTGACGGGCAACACGGTGATTGACGCCTTGAAATGGGCGGTGCTCCAGCCGCATGTGTTTGAAAGCAAACCCCTGCGCGATTTTTTTGGCCCCATTATGTCCAGTTCTGACGCCCAGGTAATTTTGGTCACAGCCCACCGCCGGGAAAATTTCGGCAAGCCCATGGAAGACGTCTGCCGCGCGCTTAAAAGAACCGCGGACCGCTTCAAGGATGTCCGCATCATCTATCCGGTGCATTTGAACCCCAATGTGCAGGTGCCGGTCAAGCGCATCCTGGGCGGGCATCCGCGCGTGCTCCTTCTGCCGCCGCTGCATTATCTGGATTTTGCCTGCCTGCTGGAGCGCTCCACATTTGTGGTGACGGATTCGGGCGGCCTTCAGGAAGAGGCGCCCTCCCTGGGCAAGCCCGTGCTGGTGCTGCGCAAAGTCACAGAGAGGCCCGAAGCCGTGGCCGCCTGCACGGCCAAAATCATCGGCACCGAGGCGGCCCGCGTGGAGCGGGAAATCGCGCGCCTGCTCACCGAAGACTCGCTTTACACCAAAATGGCCAACGCGGTGAACCCTTACGGTGACGGAAAAGCCGCCGCCCGCACCGTGGACGCCATCCAGCACTATTTCGGTCGCGGCCCGCGCCCCAAGGATTTTATCTCCGGCTGAACTTGCCCAAAAAAACACTCGCCCTTCTTCTTCTCGCGTTCATTTTCATCCCGCAGGGTCTGCGCGCCGCCGTGCGCCTTCCGCCCGTGGTCTGGTATGAACGCGATTACGAAACCCACACCACCTTCAAGATGGCCTTTCTCATCTATTGGAGTTTGAAGGAACCCAAGAGGTCCTTCACGCTTTTTGCCCCGTTCTACTATAACGCGGTGAGCCCGACGGAGAGCTTGCGCGTGGTCCTGCCCTTTCATTTCCGCCAGAAAGTGGGCAAAGAAACTTCCACGCTCTGGGGGCCATACTTTGAAAAGAAAACTCCCACCGCGCGCACGCGGCTGGCCGTCCCCTTTTTCTGGACATACAAAGACCCTGAAGTTTCGCAGGGGCTCATTCCGCCCTATTTTTGGCGCAAAAAAGCGGACCGTGAATTTGAGGTGGGCTTTCCGCTCTATTGGCACATTTACCGCAAGGATGCCGCGCTCAAAGACATACAAATTGCCGTGCCCTGGTTCCGCCTGCGGTCGGAATCCTCCAGCTTCCGCTCATTTTTTCCGCTCTATTGGGGCCGCACCAACAA
>MGUQ01000109.1:6939-9251 GCA_001799975.1 Elusimicrobia bacterium RIFCSPLOWO2_01_FULL_54_10
TTCAGCCGCATTCACACGCCGGACGGCCGCACTTTCGGTCACGGCCTGCTCACCTTTTATATCCGCGAGGCCTGGGGGGGCAAAACCGACGGTTTTGTTCCGTTTTTCATCTACCGCGAAGACCCGGATTATTACTGGTTCCGTTTTCTTCTCTTTTACATCCGCGAAGACACAACGGGCAAGCACCTGAACACCTCTTTTTTCCCGCTGTATAAATACAAACGCGACAGCGACCGCAGGCAAATCCTCACGCCTCCGGCTTATTTTGACTGGGACAAAGACCACTCGCGCGGATATTTTGCCAACGTCTTCTGGAGCCGCGATTCCTACGGCAACGCCAAAACCGTGTTCTTTCCTCTGTCCTGGCGGTACAGTTCCAAGGACGAATCCACCACGGTCATTCCGCCCCTGATTGCCTTCCACCGCGAAAAAGACAGAAGCTTTTCCATGGTGGCGCCGTTTTATTTCCGCAGCCGGGAAGGCAACGACATTTTCACGGTCATTCCGCCGTTCATCTCGCGCGAATCTCCCGAGCGCACGTGGAAAGGGCTTTTTTTCCTCTATTGGCGCTCCGCCAAGCCCGGGCGCTCGGCTGTGACGCTCCTGCCGTTTTTCCGCTATTCCAAATTTCCCAATGGCCGCAGCATTTTTGTTCCGCCCGTTTATCATTTGCGGGAGGGCAAGGAAACCCAAGGCGTGGCGGGCATTTATTTGTGGGACGACCGCGGCAACACGCGCTACAACATACTCCCGCCTCTATATTGGAACTTCCGCCGGCCCACCTGGCAGGTGCGCACCTTGTTTCCCATTTACAGATTCCAGAATGAAGACATTCGTGAGCGGGGGTTTTTCCCTCTTTTTGCCCGCACGGTTGAGGTGAAGAAGTCCACCGGCACCGCCCGCCACTTTCTGGCGGACTCCCACAGGTTTTTGCCCATATATTTTTACCGCAATCTGGAGCACGGCCACGATCTTTGGATGCTCCCGCTTCTGGCGCGCTTTGAGCGCGGGCAAAATACGCGCAAGGAAGAAGTCAAGCGGGGACGGCTGTTCCTGCTGCTCTACTGGGAACGCACGCCGCGCTCGTTCGTGAACCGTCTGGACCCGATCTATGCCTATGCGAGAGGCCCGGACTCCAAAGGGTTCATGATGCCCACCGCACCCTTCCCGCTTTGGCGCTATGACGTGGCCAATATGAGCAATGAGAAGGAAAAAGTCACAAACGGCGCGTTTTTCCCGTATTACTGGAAGGAGTCCTACACCTACCGCCGCGATCTGTTCTTCCCTCTCTTTTACAGGTCGAGGGAAAAATATGCCGACGGGGTCAAGGAAAAAAAGGGCAGGACCTGGCTGTTGTTATATTACGCTTCTCAAAATGCCGAGACAGACAATTCGGTGAAAGTTTTCGTGCCGATGTATTATCACTTTCAGCACAAGGACAAGAGCACCACGCTGGTGCCGCCCTATTGGCGCGAACGCAGCGGCAATGTGAAGCGCGACATATTTTTTCCGCTCTATTGGCGGCGGTCCAGCCCGGAGAGGTCATTCTCCTATTTCTTCCCGCTCTATTTCCGCCACAAGCGCGAGAAGGAAGAAGCCAGCGTGATCTTCCCCGTGTTCTGGAAGTTCAAGTCTGCCCAGTCCACCGTGCACGTGGTGCCGCCGTATTTTTCAGTGGATTCAAAATCCACCCGCACCAAGACATCCGGCGTGGCCCCCATCTGGACTACCACGCGCAGCAAAGACAGCGCGGCCATGAACTTTCAGATTTTGGGAGGGTTTTTTGGTTTTGAACGGGACGCGGGCGGGAAAAAAGAAATTACGCTTCTTTACTTAATCAAAATTTAATTTTTTCAGGGCCTTCTGAAAATCTTCCGGCAAGGGCGCCGTGAGGGTCATTGATTTATTCGTCTTGGGATGTGTGAAAGTGAGGCGCCAGGCGTGCAGCATCATGCGCGGCGCATCCTTCGCAGGATTTGAATAGAGCGGATCTCCCAGCACCGGGTGGCCGATCTTGGCCAGGTGCACGCGGATTTGGTGGGTGCGGCCGGTCTTGGGGTAGGCCTCCAGATAGGCAAAATCATCCTTGTTTTCCAGAAGCTTAAAATCCGTGCGGGCATATTTGCCCGAAGTTGTGACCGCCATCTTGCTGCCGCTGGAATCCTTGCCCACCGCGCCCACGATTTCGCCCTTCTTGTGCTCCATGCGGCCGCATACCACCGCCCGGTAAATCTTTTCCACCGTTCTCTTTTCAAACTGCCGCGATAAAATTTCCAGGCTCTTGGCGTCCTTGGCGATCACCAGCACGCCGG
>MGUQ01000109.1:9278-10190 GCA_001799975.1 Elusimicrobia bacterium RIFCSPLOWO2_01_FULL_54_10
GGTGGACGGCCGCGTTCAGGAGCGTCCCAGTGAAATTTCGTGCGGCGGGATGCGTCACCTGGCCCGAGGGTTTGCAGACGGCTAGGACGTGGGCGTCTTCGTACAGAATGTCCAGCGGCAGGGACTGGGGGAGAACGGAGGTTTCTTCAGGCGGCACCGTGATGGAGATTTCTTCTCCGGGATTGATCTCCCGGGCGGGCTCCGCGCGCTGGCCCAGCACCAGCACATGGCCCTGGCGGATCCACCTCTGCAGGCGGCTGCGGGAATATTCGGAGTAAACTCCCGCCAGGTAAGCGTCCAGACGCGCGGGGGGGGTGCCTTCCGGCACGGTCAGGACATGATCGGGATTCATGCTCGGGTGACTCGGAGTCGGAATTGGGGTAGGGTTGACAAATTCATAAACTGGGGCTACACTTCCAGAAAATGCCGAGAAAAAAGCGCGTTCTTGTTGTTGACGACGACATCGGGATTCTTGCCCTCCTCAGGGCCATTCTCAAGAAAGATTTTGAAGTGACGGAAGCCCGCACGGCGGATTCCGCCCTGGAAATGCTGGAGCACGAGGCAGTTGACCTGGTGATTTCCGACATGAAAATGCCCGGCATGAGCGGCTTGGAATTCCTGCATGAAGTGCGGGAATGGGACATGGAGCTGCCCGTTATTTTTGTCTCCGGTCGCGACGGCGGGAAAAGCAAAGACACAGCCGCCGGCACAGACGCTTCCGCTTTCATCCAAAAACCCTTCAAAAAAGAAACCCTCCTCAAAACCGTGCGCCAGGTATTGTCCAATGGCCACTCTGCCGCTCCGTCTGCCAACGGATTGGGCGACATCGAAAACCTCGAATACTGATTAATTGAGAGACCTGGGTATGAGGCGGTAAGCGTCCTCGCCCACAATTTCTTTTACGCCCTCCAG
>MGUQ01000109.1:10205-15215 GCA_001799975.1 Elusimicrobia bacterium RIFCSPLOWO2_01_FULL_54_10
GTGAATGATCATTTTTTTGACCAGCTGTTCCCGCGCTTTCTCCAGAGGAAGGATTTCTTCCACAATCAATTCATTCGCGGAGGTATCGCCCACCTGCTGGTTCAGACGGCCTGAAACCACCACCATGCGGTTCACAGTGAGGAGTTCCGCGAGCGCCGCGTTGGCATAATTCTTGGGGAAAACCACGCAATCCATTTCGCCTTCCAAATCTTCCAGCTTGAAGCGCGCGTAGGGCTCCTTCTTTTGCTTGGAAACCAGCCGCCGCACGTTCACGATGATGCCTGCCACGCGAATGCGGTTGCCCGCGCTGCCGTTGGTTGGAATGTGAGCCAACCCGCTTGTGGAATAATATTTGAGCTCGTCCTTGAACTTGGCCAGGGGATGGCCGGACACATAAAACCCAAGCACTTCCTTTTCCAGGGCCAGCAGTTCGTGCTCGGACCATTCTTGGGTCTCAGCCAGTTGAGAGGAACCGTTCATGTCATGGATTTCGGAAGCGCCAAAGAGGGATTCCTGCCCACGGGCGCGGTCTTCCCGAGCGGAGGAGGTGCGGTCCATCAACCGCTCAAGGTTGCTCATCAGCATGGCGCGGATGCGGGTGGGAGGCTTCCCGCAGAAATCGAACGCCCCCGCCTTGATGAGGGATTCTAAAACTTTGCGATTTACCGTGCGGGTGTCCACCCTCTGCATGAAATCTTCCAGAGATTTGAACGGCCCTTTCTGACGCGCGCGCAAAATCTCTTCCACCGCGCCGTCGCCCACGTTTTTCACCGCGGAAAGGCCAAAAAGAATTTTAGTGTCCTTGCCCATGCCTGAAAGCGTGAAGCGCGATTCTCCGGACTGCACATTGGGCGGCACCACTTCGATGCCGAGCGACGAAGCGTCGTCAATGTATTGCACGATCTTGTTGCCTTCCTCTTTGGCGATGGAGCCGTGGCCGATGGCGGAGGTTATGAGGGAAGCCATGTATTCATGCGGATAATTGGCTTTAAGGAACGCCGTTTGATAAGAAATCAGGCCGTAGGCGGAGGCGTGGGACTTATTGAATCCGTAGCCGCCGAAATGTTCCATCTGCTCGAAGATCTTTTCGGCCACTTTGTGGTCGATGTGGTTCTTCTTGGCCCCGTCCACGAAAGTTTGTTTCATCTTGGTGATCTCTTCGGGGATTTTTTTGCCCATGGCTTTGCGCAGGCCGTCGGCTTGGCCCGGTGTAAAGCCCGCCAGAGCCTGGGAAATTTTCATCACCTGTTCCTGATACACCATGATGCCATAGGTTTCTTTGAGGATGGGCTCCAGGAGCGGATGGTCGAACTTCACTTTGGATTTTGCGTGGCGGCGGGACACAAAATCGTTCAGCATGCCGCTGCCCATGGGCCCCGGGCGGTACAGGGAAATGAGGGCCACGATGTCGTCCAGGCTGGAGGGTTTTAACTTGCGCAGCAAGTCCCGCATGCCGGAGGATTCCAGCTGGAAAATGCCGTCCGTCTTGGCGTGAGCCAAAAGCTCAAAGGTCTTGGCGTCTTCCATGGAGATTTTATAGAGGTCGAAAGCGGAGTCGTAGCGCTCGCGGATCATGGTTTCAGCATCGTGCAGAACCGTGAGCGTGCGCAGGCCCAAAAAGTCCATCTTCAAGACGCCCAGTTTGAGCAGGCCTTCATCGTTGAACTGCGTGGTGACGGTGTCCTTTGCCCCTCTGGAGAGCGGCACATAATCCGTGATGCCCTGGCCGTCTCCGGAAGGCACAATCACAATGCCCGCCGCGTGCACGCCCGTATGGCGCTTCATGCCTTCCAGCTTTTGGGAGACATCGAGAAGCTGTTTTACTTTTTCATCCGTCTGATAAAGCTCTTTGAGCTCGGGCGTTTGTTTGAGCGCCTGGGCCAGGGTGATGCCGATCTCCTTGGGGATCATCTTGGCGATGCGGTCCACGTCCTGCAGGCTCATTTCCAGAACGCGGCCCACGTCGCGCACGGCTGAACGGGCCATCATCGACCCGAAGGTGACAATTTGGGCCACGGAATCCTTGCCGTATTTTTCCATCACATAGCGGATCACTTTGTCGCGGCCGCCGTCGGAAAAATCGATGTCCAAATCCGGCATGGTGCGGCGGTCGGGGTTCAAAAACCGTTCAAAGAGTAGGCCGTTTTTGATGGGATCAATGTGCGTGATTTCAAGGGAATAACTCACCAAACTGCCGGCGCCCGATCCCCGGCCCGGCCCCACAGGAACGCCGTTTTCCCGCGCGAACTTGATGAAGTCCCAGACGATCAAAAAGTAGGCGGGGAAGCCCATTTTTTTGATGGTGTGGAGTTCAGAGGCCAGGCGGTCTTTTAAAACGGAAGTCAGCTCGCCGTAGCGTTTGCGGATGCCGGCCAGGCAAAGTTTTTCCAGGTAGGAATCCAGCGTCTCGCCTTGGGGAACTTTATATTGGGGGATGAGCAGGCGGTCGAACTTGAGCTCCAGGTTGCAGTGGTGGGCGATCTCCACGGTGTTCTGGACAGCTTCCGGCACTTCAGCGAAAATATTGGCCATCTGCTCCGGCGTTTTGTAGTAAAACTCCTCGGTGGCGTATTTCATGCGCGCGGATTCGGAGAGCAGCTTGCCCGTGCCGATGCACAGCAGCACATCGTGGGCGAAAGCGTCGTCTTTGCGGAAATAGTGGCAGTCATTGGTGGCCACGAGAGGAATGCCGGTCTTTTTCGAGAGGGCAACGAGGGCCGTGTCCACCACTCTCTGTTTTTCAATGCCGTGATCCATGAGCTCCAGATAAAAATTGCCCTGTCCGAAAAGTTCGTTGTATTCTCCGGCGATCCTCTGCGTTTCGTCGACTTTCCCTTCCAAAACGGATTGGGCCACTTTGCCTTTCAAGCAACCGGAGAGGGCAATCAGGCCTTCGTGATATTTTTCCAGCAGTTCCCAGTCGATGCGGGGCTTGTAATAAAAACCCTCCAAATAAGAAAGTGAGGTGAGCTTCATCAAATTGGCGTAGCCGGTTTCGTTTTTGGCGAGGAGAGTCAAGTGATTGTTGGATGTGGAGAGAGTGCCGGAGCGGTCCATGCGGGATTTCGGCGCCACATAGGCTTCCATGCCCACGATGGGCTTGATGCCCTCAGACTGGCAGGCGCCGTAAAATTCGATGGCTCCGTGCATGTTGCCGTGGTCTGTCATGGCGAGCGCGGGCATTTTGTGGGAGGCGATAAATTTGATGAGCTCGGAAGGTTTGCCTTTATCATCCACCAGGCGCACGGCCCCGTCTAAAAGGGAATACTCCGTGTGGGCGTGAAGGTGGACGAAATTGCCGCTCATGGGGATTGCGGCTATTATACTAAATTACAGATTTTCGAAATGCGTGAGGTTTTTAAAGGCTTTGAAGCGCGCGGTGATTTCGGAGTTTTTAAGCCGTTTGAAGCGGTTCAGCGAAAAATCTTCGACATTGAAGGAGGCCAGCACGCTGCCCATGATGATGGCCTTGCGGAAATTGGCGTCGTCGAACTTGCGGGTCTTGGCGAGATATCCCATGAACCCGCCGGCGAAGGAATCTCCGGCGCCCGTGGGGTCGAACACTTTTTCCAGCGGATAAGCCGGGGCGTGAAAGACGCTCTTGCGTGAAAAAAGCAGCGCGCCGTATTCGCCGCGCTTGATGATGAGGATTTTGGGGCCCATGGACTGGATTTTTTGCGCGGCTTGCACCAGGTTGTGCTCCCCGGAAAGCTGGCGGGCTTCGCCGTCGTTGATGATGAGGATGTCCACCAGGCCCAGGGTTTTGATGAGGGAATCTTTCTTTCCGGAAATCCAAAAATTCATGGTGTCCAGGGCCACCAGCTTGGGCTTGGTGACCTGCTGGAGCACCTCGCGCTGCAAGTCCGGATCAATATTGCCCAAAAAAACGATGTCCAGCTTTTTATACGCTTCCGGCAGCTTGGGCCAGAAATTTTGGAACACGTTCAGGCGGGTATCCAGAGTTTTGGCTTCGTTCAGCTGGAAGCCGTATTCGCCCTTCCAGCGGAAAGTCTCGCCTTTTGCGCGCTCCAGGCCGGCCGTGTCAATTTTGCGGCTTTTGAGGAACTGGATGTCTTTTTCCGGGAAATCCTCGCCCACCACGGCCACC
Organism: Elusimicrobia bacterium RIFCSPLOWO2_01_FULL_54_10; assembly: GCA_001799975.1. Taxonomy (GTDB): domain Bacteria; phylum Elusimicrobiota; class Elusimicrobia; order 2-02-FULL-39-32; family 2-02-FULL-39-32; genus 2-01-FULL-60-11. The sequence continues at coordinate 14,314 of MGUQ01000109.1, forward strand.
AGAGAGACCTTTGTAAAGAAGCTGGCCGCCACGGAAAAATAGGTGGCCGAGCCGCCCAGGACCTCTTTGGCTTGCCCGAACGGTGTTTTGACGGAGTCAAAAGCGACGGAACCGACGACTAGCAGGCTCATAAGTGCGAACATTTTAGCAAATCTTAAATGTAAGTTGATGTAAAAACCGTATTGAATCGTTGACGGATGAGTGTTATACTTCTTCAGGCAATGAGAAAAGCAAGAACGGCGAGGGTCAAAGGCGTCACCCTGGTGGAACTGATGATCGGCATGGTCGTTCTCACCACCGCATTTGTCTCTGTGGCCCTTGTGTTCACCAGCATTTCCAAAGGCATCCTCGTCAACAAGACAAAAACCCTGGCCGTAAACCTGGCGCAGGAGAAGATCGAATCCCTGAAAAATCTGTCCTATTTTCGCCTGCTGGTGACCACCTCGGTTGCCCCAGCCGATCCGAATTTTCCCAACGCCACGGGCATGTATTATGACAATGGGACCACCCGCTCTTATTATCCCGAAGAAACTTTGATCGTGGGGGACATAACATTCAAACGGAGGGCTTTCGTTGAATATTTGAGACAGGTCGGCAATGATTTTATCGGCTATCCCTCAGTGACTTGGACGAGCAACGATACGGGCATCAAACGAGTGACGGTCTATGTCGTGTGGCAGGAAGGGGAAGAATGGAAAAAGATTGAGCTCAGCAACCTGAGGAACAATCCGGACCGCGCGCAGCTGGAGTATGAGTTCAGGGGTGTTGTGAGCTCGGCCACCTCCGGAACGCCTTTGGTGAACGCCTTGGTGGACACGGAACAGAATCCCTCTTACTTCGCGCGTACGGATTCCGACGGGATCTATTACTTTAAGGTTCAGCCCGGCACCTACACATTGAGA
>MGUQ01000109.1:15255-16057 GCA_001799975.1 Elusimicrobia bacterium RIFCSPLOWO2_01_FULL_54_10
AATCAGCACGCCCTTTTTCGTCAACGTGGATGCTGCGGGGACATTGACAAAAAACTTCAGCATGGTCAAGAAGGCCACCGGCACCGCGGTGGGTTGGGCGTTCCTGCGCAATAACATTCAGATCACCCAGGTGGTGGCGGATTATGATTCCGGGGCAAATACCGGGCAGGAATGGGTGGAGCTTTATAATCCGTCCACCTACAGCGTTCTGATCGCAAGCAAGTCCGCGGGTTCATCAAACTATGACATTTTCTTCGTGACGGTCTCCTACATCGAAAATTCCAACGCGGATCCGGGGACTGGAAATTCCAAGACTATCATGGGAGATCCCAGCGGGCCCGGGTCTGAATTCACCGCATTCCGGTCCACCTCCCTCTATTGGAACACGTCTCTTTCCTCTCACGCAATCTATATCCCGGCCCGAAGTTATTTTCTCATCTCAAATTACAGCACGATCACCGTCCACGGGAACTTCTACCGCATCGCGGATGCTTATTATTCAGGCGGTGATGGCGGCAACAGCATCAACAGCATTGGAGGGATCCGGGTGATCGGTCACATGGGCTATAATTTTAATGAGCGAACGGACTGGCACGACGGATTGGGCTGGGGCGTCAACAGCATCATAAAGGCCATCGAAGGGAGCAATGGGACCAACACTAACTTCTTGAATTCCGGGAGCATATTTTACCGTCTGCACTATAAAAACGCCATCACCGATTGTTTCACCGCGCAAACTCACTCCTTCCGCACGACCTCACCCTACTACGCAAATAATTTTGACAGTGAGTCCAGCGGCTCG
>MGUQ01000109.1:16072-19513 GCA_001799975.1 Elusimicrobia bacterium RIFCSPLOWO2_01_FULL_54_10
GGGACTCGATCGGCGGCGACTATTTGAAGAATGACGCCTCGCTTGACAAGGCTCTCAGTAACGCGGACACATCCATGATTCCCTATTCCGGCAGGTCGGCGGTCGGCGCTTCGGTCAGTTCCAACGATGGGCGTTCAGCGGTGGCCTATGTGCAAAGGTATTCCTCCTTCACCATCATGGACATTGACACGGGCACATGGAATGTGACCATTTCAACGGGAGGATTCACCCGGTTTATCTCTTCCATGACGGTCATTCCGTTCCCTCCAAACGCCAGCACCCAGGCCGTTCACGGCGGCACGGACCCCATGTGGGAATATGTTTCGTTTCCCGCAGTGGCCCTCACCAGTTCGACAGATTATGGCTACATTTCCGGGACTGTTAGGAACGCCCTCCAGCAGCCTCTTGGGGGTGTTACGATCGAGGCGCCTGGAGCCGCAAGCGTGACCACCAATGCGCAGGGGCGTTACCGAATCAATGTTGAACCAATCGCGGGGGATGTGCTCGTGATGGCCAGCAAAACCGCATATACCACGGAGACATCTGTCGTAAGCGGAGTGGCCCTTGGCTTGGAAACCTCTGGAATTGATTTTACGCTTGTCAGCGCAAGCAGTTATAAGGGGTTTATAACCACAAATGGGGGTGCCAGCGGATATCTGCCGGGCATTCCCGTCATTGCTACCGACGAAAGTTCCACCACCATTTTTGGCCAGGCCATTTCAGACGTGCAGGGCTTCTATATCATCAACAGCATCTCCACGGGGAACTACATCATTTCGCCCCAATTGGAATCCGGGGAAACTTCAGACCCGGGGGTCATCATGCAATCCATCACCGTGACTCCCCAGGTGCGCTGGTCCACCTTTACCATTGCCAACGCTTTTGGAGACATTTCAGGCAGGGTCTCTCTCGGGGATACCTCTCATCCCATTACCGCAGGAGTCTTGCTTGTGGCGTCGCCTGTGGCTGTGGACACCGCCGGCCCTCCCGATGTCAATGAGGGCATTAGAAATGGCACCACAATCTATTATTCTGTTTCAAGCGATGCTTCTGGGCGCTACACTATTCCTGTCCGGGGCAATGCGCCATATTATCTTTACGGCTGGTACACGAGTTTTTCAGGCGTCGACACGTCTTCTTCCTCCAAGAGATCGCCGTTAGGAGTCATGCCATTCACCGTCGACCCCGGAGTTTCCGTCTCCAAGGACATTACATGGTGAATTCCAACAAAGGCATGACTCTGGTGGAGGCCATGGTCACCATCACGGTTCTCGCCATCATCGCCGCTCTCGGCCCGTCTGTCCTCACCAACATGTTTCGCTATTGGACTTTGTCCAATGCTCGTTCCAACGTGCAGAGGGACGCTCGCAACGCCATGGATTTGGTCAACCGCAATCTCAGACAGGCCACCGCCACGTCCGTGACCATCTCCCAGAGGCCCAGTCAACCGCCCTATTCATGGATTCAGTTTACCATCGACAAGGGAACCGGCCCCTCACTTGGCAATTATGGGGTCTATCAGGAAGGGAGAAATCTCATGTTCATGAGCCAAGGAACCACAGCCACAGTGGCGGAAAACCTCCGTTACCTGGGATTCAGTTACCCGCGCACGGATAACAGCGGCATCATTTCATTGTCCATGACTTTCGAAGAAGCAACTTTTGCGGGTTATTCCAAGGCTCTCCAGCTTTCCATCGAAAAGGTCAGGGTGATGAATTGATGAGTTCAGGCAATCGTCGGGAAGAAAAGGGTTTTATTCTTGTCATCGCCATGATCACCCTTATCATCATGGCCATTTTCCTCCCGTCACTCGTTCAGATGAACCGCAATGACACAAAATGGGCCATCAAGCAGAAACAATCCACCACCGCTTTTCACATGGCGGAAGCAGGGCTCGACCGGGGCATTTGGAAACTTCAGGAATCTGACCTGATCTGGAATTGGGCTTCCACGGGCGCAGTCATTCCAGGATACAATTTTGACGTTATTTATGCTTCCACCGGGTCTTCGGGGGAAATGGAGGGCGAATATTCAGTAAAATTTTCATCCCGCTCCGACGGTAACGGGATTATCATCCAGTCGGCCGGGCGCGACAAGACCACAAATGAAGTGCGCGCCCTGGAGGCGGTCTACACCAAGTCCGCCATCAACGCCGGTCTCACAAGCCGTGGGGCGTTCAGATATAAATCAGGTCTCAATATTCACTGGGGACCCGTCGTCAACTTTACCAGCATCACGGAGGCCCCAAGCCAGAAATATCCCAGGAAAATCACCAAGGGTTCCATCAAAGAGCAAGCCGGCTGGTATGATGAAAATGCCAATTCTCCTAACGGACATGATTTTTACTCGGACTGGCCCGATCCCGCAACTTACGATTACAACACTTACCAATCCAGACTTGGCAATCCGCCCACCATCGACCTGGACGCCTATAAAGCCATCGCAAAAGCCACCCAAATGCCCCGGCTGAAAGGAAAAAATTCCCACGGGGCGGCCGCCGGCAACAATCCCGTTTTATCCGGCTATTACGACGGCACCGAGGACCTCGACTTGGGCAAGGCCGACTTGGTGGTGCCCATAAACAACGCGACGCCTCTCATTTTCTACTGCTCGACCTGCGTTCTCTACCTCGATGGGACAGGAGACTTGGACATCAAAGACGTTGCCTCCCAGGTCCGCCTGCGCGCCATCATCGTCAAGGGCGATTTTGACATGAACGCCAACAATACTCCCGCCTATAGCGCCAGAATCCCCGTGGGTGCTAGAACGGAATACCTCCACCCCACGGCGATGACGGACGAGTGGATCGCCAAATTTGCTGGGACCGGCGAAGGCAATGTCTACAACATTCCGGATGAAGTTCAGATCCACGCCTATGTTTATGTGGGTGGCGATGTGACCAATTCCGGCGGAGGCGATCCCGCCATGGTGGGAGGGATTGACATCGTGGGGGACATGACGGGCAACAACATGATCGTCTATTATGATTCGACTATTTCAACGGGGATTCTGGCAACCAACGTAAAACCGACCATCCAATACTGGCGGGAGATCAACGCCGCCACTCTCAACCTCCCCTGATGTAAAAACATGTAAGCCGAGCATTGCATTCCCTCTGATATGGGGGTAAAATCACAGGGTGAGAAAGGTCAAAACTCAGTCCGGATTTAGTCTTGTGAGCGTCATGGTTTCGGTCACGCTCCTGACGGTCATTGCGCTGGCGATGGGTTATGTTTTCCGCCAGGTCTCCAAAACCAGCGTCAAGGTGAGGGAGCAAAATTATGCCAGCACATTTTCCGAGCGCTTTTTCACCCGGTTGAACAACATCCCCTACCCCTTTGTCTTTGACGTCGACTCTTCCTCCGCCAGCTACGGGCTGGCCGGCACCTTCGGCCCGGTCACTAACCAGTCCGCCTATCCATACGCTGTGGTCTTCGGTGA
>MGUQ01000109.1:19525-20464 GCA_001799975.1 Elusimicrobia bacterium RIFCSPLOWO2_01_FULL_54_10
GATGGCGACCTACAAAATCGACCGGTTTACGCTCACGAACCGCTTTATGATCCGTGATTTGAGCGACGTGAACGGCGACGGTTACCAAACTGACCTGCGCTGTTACACGGACGCGAACGCGGACGGTTATGACGATTATGACGGCACGGTCTCCACAAGCGGTCTGAGATATCTGGACCAGAACGCGGACGGGGATTTCTGGGACACCTACTATAACGGCGGGGAGATCACCGAAGAGCCGCACACGCATTTGAAAGAGTCGACTTTGATACTTTACAAGAAAGGCGAGGTCATTTTTCAAGATGTCCGGCTCATCAGCTGGGAAAAGTTCACCGGAGCCGAAGGCAAGGCGGCAGGGGCCAGTTTGCGCATCCTGGTGAGCAGCCCGTCTGAAAACAGTTCCGTTTATTCTGCATTTACGGCCGGACAGCAAGCGGCCGTCAATCAATCCATCGCCAAGCCCTATCCGGAAGACGTCATCGCAGTCCGCGCAGACGCCGTTTCTCCCCTCATCATCGCCGGAGAAACCGCGGCGCTGGCCACGATTTCCTGGAAGATCGACACTTCCACCAATCCCACGCTGGATACCTGCAGTTCGGACAACAACGGAGCTTTTGTCTGCAGCGGGCCCAATGTCACGGCCAATCTGAATGAAGGGGTGAACACACTCCTGGGCCAGGCGGTCAAGAGCGTGTTTTACTCCCCCTGGTCGCCCACGACTTTCATTTATGACCTCAATCCTCCTCATGTCAGTTCCCAGACGCCGACGGCGGCCATTCCGAACCTCCAACCCATTATTTATGCCGTTTTGAAAGATACTCCCGTGATTGAGAACCGCACTCCTTCAGGGATTAACAGTTCCGTGTCCACCCTTTTCAACGGGACCACAACCGTCAACCACACCTTCGATTCTTCCACGGGAAAAATCATGTGGATCGA
>MGUQ01000109.1:20477-20687 GCA_001799975.1 Elusimicrobia bacterium RIFCSPLOWO2_01_FULL_54_10
CTCTGGTCAGCTGCAGGGTGTTCGACAACCAGACCGGGATCCGGCTGCACAGCATCGCCCTGTCCATCGATGGTTCCATCGTGGTCAGCTCCGCCACGGGGAATCTTCTCACTTCGCTCGAGCCCCTCGTCAATCAGGACGGCCACACCGTGTCCTACCAGGTGGAATCTCCGCTGTCCTCTGGCTGGCACACCGCCACGGTCAGCGCCG
>MGUQ01000109.1:20746-21342 GCA_001799975.1 Elusimicrobia bacterium RIFCSPLOWO2_01_FULL_54_10
GTTCCCTGACAAAGGGTTTACCTTTCCGGAAATCATGATCGCGGTGGGGATTTCTGGACTCCTTGCATTGGGCATCGTCTCCCTGACGCGCACCGCCGCAAAAGTGGTCACGGAGACGGACCGGAGAGTGACCTCCGACGTCGAATTGAGGACCGCTATGAATAGAATCGAAGGCATCCTCCTGAATGCGAACTTTCTTGAACTGGGAACCTCCACGGAAGTCATCATCATCGCCGACTTGGCGACAAGCCCGCAGTATTCTTCCGGCGACACGGACCTGGACGGCGACGGAGTTGTGAACCGCATGGATCCCGACGTCGACGGTGACTCCGCCTTAATTCAGCCCCCCACGGCGCAATGGAAAGTGGGCTATAACCTCAAGGATGACGACGATGACAGCGACAATCGGGTGGACATGCGCTGGAAAATATATCTGACGACCGCCGCCGGCGCGGGCAACAACACGCTTTATCTGGATTACTCCCAAAATGAAGAAGCCTGGGGCCGCCACACGGAAACCCTGCTGAGCCATGTCGCCTCCACTTGGACCTTCGCCTTTTTCGGCAGTGAGAATGACCTCTTATCCCCGGGGACGA
>MGUQ01000110.1 GCA_001799975.1 Elusimicrobia bacterium RIFCSPLOWO2_01_FULL_54_10
CGAGTGAGGCTAACCGTGAGGCGGAACTTGGCCTCGTCCTCGGCAAAACCCGGAGCGATCAGATGAGTCAGGGCGGGAGTGAACACCATGCCCGCTGCGGTCACCAGAAGGAGCACCATGCAGAGCGTGGTGAACAGGGAGTTTAGAAAATTTTGGACTTGCGGACGGGGTTCAGTTTTGAGCGACTGGGTGAATACGGGAACGAAAGATGAGGACAGCGCCCCTTCTCCCAGAAGCCGGCGGAAAAGGTTCGAGGTGCGAAACGCGGTATAGAAGGCGTCCGTGAGATGCGTGCCGCCGAAGAAGTGGGCCACGGCGGCGTCCCGGGCATAGCCCAGCACCCTCGAAATGAGAGTGGCCAGGGAAAAGCGGCCGGCCCGGCGGGCTATGTTTGACATGCGGAAAGAATTTTTAGTATGATGTGCGTCCCATGGCTAAATTAAAGACAGGCCGCCACACGTCGGCCATCAAGCAAAACCGAAAGGCGATGAAGCGCCAGGGAGAAAACCGCAATTCGCTCAGGAAGATCCGCACCCTGGCCAAGCAGTTCGAAGCGGCCGTGACCCAGAAGAAAAAAGCTGAAGCCGGAAAGCTTCTTTCCCAGTGCTTCTCCGCGTGGGATAAAGCCGCCAAAACCGGTCTTATCCACGACAACGCCGCGTCCCGCAAAAAAGCCCGTTTGTCTCACAAGCTGTCTCAACTCGCCCAAGCCGCGTAAGCCCCAACCATCCTCTCCAAAACACCCGATTCTATCCCGTGGCCCGATTTCAGGGCCAGGTCGGAATCTTTGATCTGGCCAAAAAGCTCCAGCTGAACCGCCGCTGAGCGCGGCCGGGCTTGCACCAGCTTCCGCGCGCTCCTGGCCATCATGTTGAGGAGAAAAAACGGCTCTTCGCCCTGCTCCAGACAGCGCTCCATGGCGCGCCCTGCTTTGGGGATGAGGCCCGCTTCAAGATGATTGATGAAATCCCACACCCCTTGATCCGGACGGAAGCTCAAGGTGCGGCGCACGTCCTGAACCTGGATTTTTGCTTCCTTCCCCGCAAACAGAACAAGCTTTTCAATTTCCCCCTTGAGCTCGAGCAGCCCGTCGCCGCCTTCGCGGGCCAGCAGCATTGCGGCTTCCCTTTCGATGTCTTTGCCGCTCTCACGGAAGCGCGCGGCGATCCAGTCCGCCCGGCGGAAATCGTCCGACATCTTCCAGCAATTGACGACCATCGCTCCGGAAGCCGCAAGATCCTTGGGAAACGCCTTTGGCTCCTTATTCCAGACCATCACAAGCGCCGTGGCCGGATTGGGAGCTTTCAAATAGGAGGCCAGTTCCTCTTGCGCGGACGATGAGATTTTTTCCGCCCGGTGAAAAACAGCCATCCTCATGTCCATCCCCACAGGAAGCGTCTGGCAGGCGTCCAGAACCCGCGAGATATCGTCTTTGTCGCCGTATAAAATGTCCTGGTTAAAATCGAGCATCGCTTCTCCAAACCTCGCGGAAAAATTCTTCTTGAACACCGCCAGGCAGGCGGAAATGAGGGCTTCTTCCTCTCCCACCAGCGCAATCACCGGCGGCAATTGTTTGGCGGAGGTCAAGGTTTTTTCAAACTGGGAGGAATCGACGGTGCTCATCCCCCCACCTGCTCTTGGCTCACAGCCAATTGAGTCATAAAAATTTGCCTTTTGCAAATGAGCAGGTGGGGGATCATTGGCCGCTTATTTTCTCCTTGCCGATGGGCCCGCCCTGGGGCACTTTCCTCTCCAGCTCGCCCGTGACGGAGCCGAAACCCTCTATGGTGCGGCGGTAAATGTCGCGCGAGAGCTTGTCCCAAATGATTTCCTTGGCTTCTTCTTCCGAAATGCCGCCCGGGCGGGACTCCACAAAAAAGCGGTGGATGCCCTGCAGGTTGGGCTCCTGCCACAAGATTTTGTTCTGCACCTTGTCCCAGAACTGGATGTCCACCAGCACCCACATCTTCTTTTCCTGCACGACCAGGTTTTCGTCGTATGACACGGGCTCGTTGATGAAACGCTTGATGTCGGCAATGATCACGCCGTCAGCGGTGTCTTTGCTCACAAGCGGATATTGCCCGCCGCGGGTGAATTCTTCCTGGAGCCGGAGGGTGAACTTGTCTTCAAGCCCGAAAAAAGTGGTTTCGTTGCGGATGGGGCGCAGGCCCATCCTCTTGATGTGCTGGGGGACGATTTGGGCGGAGGGTTCATAGGCGTACGGGCAGCCGGCGAGCGGCAGCACGGAAAAAATCAATAATGCCGTGAGGAGATAATTCTTCATGATTTGTTTGCCTCCACTTGAGTGACGATAAAGTTCACCAGACGGCCCGGAACAAACTTGTATTTGGATTCCACCGCAATGCCCCGCTCAGACAACGCTTTCTGGGCCGCGGCAATGACTTTCTTTTCATCTTTGGCGTCTCCGGCGGGCAGGGTGACTTTTGCGCGCAATTTGCCGGCCACCTGAATGACAATTTCCACAACGGTTTCCTGCACCAACTTTTCGTCATAAGCCGGGAACTCCGCCGATGACAACGGTTTGGGAGCAAACCCCATCTCATCCCATATTTCAGAACTGATGTGAGGCGCAAAGGGGAATAAAAGAAGCACAAGGGCACGGAAGGCCTCTTTGGAAACCGCGTCGCCCTGCGCCGGATAATCGGAAAGGGAATTCAAAAGTTCCATGAGCGCGGAAATGGCCGTATTGAACTGGAAACCGCGCTGGATGTCTTCATCCACTTTCTTGATGGTCTGGTGCGCCTTTTTTTGCAGGGCTTGGGATGCTTTGGGCTCTGCGGCACCCGCCGGGGCGTTCGCCAGAGTCCGGCTCATGCGCCAAATGCGGTTCAAAAATCTGAAAGAGCCCTGAACGCCGTCCTCGGACCACTCGAGCTGGTTTTTGGGCGGGGAAGCAAAAAGAACAAAGATGCGCGCGGTATCCGCCCCCAATCGCTCCACCATGTCTTCCACGGGAACCGCGTTGCCCTTGGACTTGGACATCGCCGCGCCCCCCAGGGTCACCATGCCTTGGGTGAGCAGGTTGTCGAACGGCTCTTCGCAGGAGGCCATTCCCAAATCCTTGATGACCTTGTGAAAAAATCTGGAATAAATGAGGTGCATGCAGGCATGTTCAATGCCCCCGATGTATTGGTCCACGGGCATCCAGGAGTTGGCCGCGGCGGGGTCAAATGCGGCCTTTTCGTTTTTGGGGTCCAGATATCTCAGAAAATACCACGAGGAATCCACAAATGTGTCCATGGTGTCCGTTTCGCGCTTGGCAGGCCCGGAACATTTGGGACACTTTGTGTTCACAAATTCCGGCATTTGAGCGAGCGGGGATTCCCCCTTGCCCGTGAGAGGCGCGTCTATGGGCAGGAGAACGGGCAAATCCGATTCCTTGACGGGTTGGAGGCCGCATTTGGCGCAATAGACCATGGGAATGGGCGTGCCCCAAAATCGCTGGCGGCTGAGCAGCCAGTCGCGGAGCCGGTAGGTGACCTGGGACTTGGCCTGCCCCGTTTTCTCCAGTTTTTTTGTAATTTGCGCTTTGGCTTCGTCGGAAGACATATGATTGAACTCGCCGGAATTGACCATGACCCCCGTTTCTTCAAAGGCGCGGTCGTGCGGGACAAACTGAGCCGGGTTTTCAGGCGCAATAACGGGAATGATCTCTATTTTAAATTTCAGGGCAAACTCAAAATCGCGCTGGTCGTGAGCGGGCACGGCCATGATGGCGCCCGTGCCGTAATCGCTCAAAACATAGTCCGCTATCCAGACGGGAACTTTGGCTCCGTTCACGGGGTTGAGCGCGTAGCTGCCCGTAAAAACGCCTGTCTTGCCCTTTTCAACGGCCAGGCGCTCTTCGCGGCTCTTGGCGCGGGCGGCCGCAATATACTTTTCCCCAGCGGCCTTGTGGTCTGCGGTAAGCAATTCCTTGGCAAGAGGATGTTCCGGCGAAAGCACCAGAAATGTGGCGCCAAAAAGAGTGTCGGGACGCGTGGTGAATACAACAATGTCTTGGCCGGATTCGGTTTTAAAGTGGACTTGGGCGCCCTCGGACTTGCCTATCCAGTTGCGCTGCATGGCGATGACTTCGTCCGGCCACTTGCCTTCAAGAAGCTTTAAACCGTCCAGCAGGCGCTCCGCATAGTCCGTGATTTTGTAAAACCACTGCTCCAGTTCTTTCTGCGCGACAACAGAACCGCAGCGCCAGCACTTGCCGTCGTGCACCTGTTCGTTGGCCAGCACAGTTTGGCAGGAGGCGCACCAGTTGACGGAAGATTTTTTGCGGTACGCCAGGCCTTTTTCGAACATCTTGATGAAAAACCATTGATTCCATTTGTAGTAATCCGGCCGGCAGGTGGCGATCTCGCGGTCCCAGTCGTAGGAAATGCCCAGCGACTTGATGTCCTCGCGCATGTCCAAAATGTTTTTCTCCGTCCAGTCACGGGGGCTGATTTTGTTCTGGATGGCCGCGTTTTCAGCGGGCAGACCGAACGCGTCCCAGCCCAGGGGATGGAGCACTTTGAAGCCCTTCATGGTTTTGTAGCGCGCCAGGACGTCACCGATGCAGTAATTGCGCGCGTGGCCCATGTGGATTTTACCCGAGGGATATGGGAACATCACAAGGCAGTAATACTTTTTTCCGGACGCGGGCGAGGGGGTCTGGAAGGCTTTATTCTCCTCCCAAATCTTCCTCCATTTGGCTTCAACCGACTTAAAATCGTAGAATTCGGCGCGCATCGGAATATTCTATCACAATGACAGCCTGAATTTGCCTTCCTGATGCGCATTTGATAAGCTTTTTGCGAACGAATCCAAACATCTTATTTTGAATCTAAATAACAATGATTAGGAATGTCATCATCATCGGTTCCGGTTGCTCGGGCTGTACCGCCGCGGTTTATAGCGCGCGGGCCAACCTGTCCCCCCTTCTCATTTCCGGCTCCGAAATCGGCGGCCAGCTCATGCTCACTTCCGACGTGGAGAATTATCCCGGGTTCCCCAAAGGCATTCTGGGCCCCGAGCTCATGGAAAGCATGCAGAAACAGGCGGAACGGTTTGGCACAGAGATTTGGACCGAATATGTCGAAAAAGTGGATTTTTCCAAGAAGCCCTTTGAAGTCACCACCTCGAGCGGCAAGACCGAGCAGGCTCATACCGTCATCATCTCAACGGGCGCAAGTGCTAAGTGGATCGGCATCCCCTCCGAAAAGAAATTCTTCGGCAAGGGCGTTTCGGCCTGCGCGGTGTGCGACGGGGCATTTTATCGGGGCAAGGAAGTGGCCGTGGTGGGCGGCGGCGATACCGCCATGGAAGAATCCAACTTCCTCACAAAGTTTGCGTCCAAAGTGACTCTCATCCACCGCAGGAACGAATTTCGCGCCTCCAAAATCATGCAGGACAGGGCCAAGGCCAATCCCAAGATCAAGTTCATGCTGGATTCCGTGCCGGAAGAAGTGGTGGGCGGAGAAACCGTGGAAGGCGTCAAAATCAGAAATGTCAAAACAAACCAGGTTTCCACCCTGCCTTGCACAGGATTTTTTGTGGCCATCGGGCATCAGCCCAACACCAAGGTTTTTAAAGACCAAATCAAATTGGACCCGAACGGTTATATTATCACCGACGGCAGGACCCGCACGAATGTTCCGGGTGTTTTTGCTTCAGGAGATGTCATGGACTCCATGTACCGCCAGGCCGTCACGGCCGCGGGCACAGGATGCATGGCGGCTCTCGAGGCGGAACGCTACCTCGAATCTCTAAACCACCACTAAATCAAATTATTATTTAATGATTCCTGATTTGATCAGGATCTTGGGCTCGACGACGATGTCGATGGTGCGGCCGTCGTTGCGGCCAATCTGGCCGCCGAACGCGGAGGACCGGGTGATCTGCTCGTAGTTCCACTTGAGGAGTTCCTGCTTGTACGCTTTGCCCGATGTTGCGCTGGCAAAAGCTGAAAGCGGAGCGACTTTGCCTTCATCCGAGATGATGTAGGTGTCATACTGCTCGAAAGGGATGTCCGATGCGCTCTTGGGGTAATAGGTGATCAGGCGGATGTGGAGATTGGCCGCTCCCGAAGGGAATGACGAATCGAAAGCGTAGCGGCCGTTCAAATATCTAAAGCTGGCATTGCCGATGTTCTGGTCTGGAATGGTGTCCAGAGTCTTGCCGCCCACAGTGAGGGAAGTGATGGTGGAGTCCGCCGTCAAAGCCGCATTATTGATGGATTCCAGAGTGGCGATGTTGGTGACTCCGGTTCTTTGAGCATAATGCTGGAACCAGGGCTGAGGCAAGGTGCCCGCAGGCGCATCATTGAGGGTCAGGTTGGCTAAAACGCCGCCCGGGCCCATCAGGTGGGCATAGCGATTAAATACGGTCCGCCAAAGCGTATCTCCCTGTTTCATGGTGGTGAAGGAATC
>MGUQ01000111.1:0-4213 GCA_001799975.1 Elusimicrobia bacterium RIFCSPLOWO2_01_FULL_54_10
GGCCGGCGGACGCGCGCATGCTGGAAGGCCAGAGCGCGGAACACCTCATGAAAGAATTTGAAAATTCTTTTCCTTATGACGAAACGCCGGACCAGGAAGAAGCCATCCGAAAAGTTCTGGCAGACCTGGAGTCGGACAAACTCATGGACCATGTGGTTTGCGGCGATGTGGGATATGGCAAAACCGAAATCGCCATGCGCGCAGCCTTCCGCGCGGCACTTGACGGCAAGCAGGTGGCGGTGCTTGTGCCCACTACGATCTTGGCCGAGCAGCATTTCAAGAATTTCTCCAGCCGCTTTGCCGCTTTCCCGGTCAAAATCGGCATGCTGTCCCGCTTCCAAAGCAAACCAGAACAGAAAGCAGTGCTGGACAATTTGCGCCAAGGCGCGGTGGACATCTTGATCGGCACTCACCGGCTCATTCAAAAGGACGTTCATTTCAAAGATCTGGGCCTCGTGATCATCGATGAAGAGCACCGCTTCGGCGTCAAGCAGAAAGAACAACTTAAAAAGATGAAGACCAACGCGGACGTGCTGGCGCTTTCGGCCACGCCCATTCCCCGCACTCTGTCGCTCTCCATGGGCGGCATCCGCAACATCTCCATTGTGGAGTCGCCGCCCCAAGGCCGGCTTCCCATTGAAACCAAAGTGGGTTTGTTTGACGAAAAACTTGTTAAGGAAGCCGTAGAGCGGGAGCTGGCCCGCGGCGGGCAGATTTTTTATGTCCACAACCGCATTCAATCCATCGAAACCCGCAAAAAGTTTCTGGAAAAGCTTTTCCCGAAAATCCGCGTGGGCATCGCCCACGGCCGAATGAGCGCTGAAACCCTGGAATCGGCCATGTGGAATTTTCTGCACGGAAAATGGGACATTCTCCTCTCCACCACCATCATTGAATCCGGTCTGGATATTCCGAACGTGAACACGCTCATTGTGGAAGACACGGAAGATTTCGGCCTGGCCCAGCTCTATCAGCTTCGGGGCCGCGTGGGACGCCAAAGAACAAAGGCCTACTGTCTGTTATTTTTTTCGGACTGGGCCAAGTTGTCAGAAGACGCCCGCAAGCGGCTCACAGCCATTCAGGAATTTTCCACTTTGGGCAGCGGCATGAAGTTGGCTCTGAGAGACATGGAAATCCGCGGCACGGGCAATCTGCTCGGGCCCCAGCAGCACGGCTGGATTGCCGCCGTGGGGTTGGACCTGTACTGCCAGCTCTTGTCGGAAGAAGCTGCCAAAGTGCGCGAGCTGGCAGGGCCGGGAGGCGAGCTCACGGCGCAGGAAGAGCCCCAGCCCGAGATCGAGCTGGAAACCTCCGCCCTCCTTCCGGAATCCTATGTGGAGCAGCCGGGGGAGCGCGTGGCGCTTTACAAACGCATGCTCTATGCCCGCACCCATGAAGATCTCGAAAAAATCCGTTTGGAGATGGCGGACCGGTTCGGGGCTCTTCCTGAGGCGGCAGAAAACCTGCTTCAAGTCATGGGGTTGAGCCTGGACGCAAGATGGGCGGGAGTGAGCCAAATCCACCAAACAGCCCGGGGCATGATTTTGGGCTGGCCCGCCACGGGCAGAGCCCCGCTCCTGGACCTGCCCCGCTTTGCCAAAGACCACCCCCATCTCATTGAAATCCTGCCCGCCAGAGGCGAGGTCTCGCCCTCTCGGGGCGGACCGCCCGCGCCCTCCAGCCGCGATCAGGAAACCCTGAGGATTCTTTTTATGGAAGACATTACGGAGCCGTTTGCGCAGGCTCAAAAGTTCTTGAAGTTGTCATCCTCTTATGCTAGGATTATTCCTCATGCAAAAAAATAATGTTTTTTGGCTCTTGCTCGCCCTGGCTTTGCCCGCCTGTTCCAGAGGGGACAACAAAGTCATTGCCAAAGCAGGCCCGGTGCGCATCACGGCCAGGGACCTCTCTGCGGAATTCGAAAATTCACCGGACAATGTGCGGTCCTACCTCTCCACCCTGGAAGGCAAAAAACAGTTTTTAGACATCATCCTGCGCGAGAAAATCCTGGTGAACGCCGCGGAGCGGAGCGGAGTGATCCGCCGCAAAGAAGTGAGCCAAAGCCTCAAAAACTACCGCGACCGCATGAAAGAGCAGGAGACCGAATACCGTAAAGGGCTCATCCTCCGGGAATATCTGCGCGATTTGAGGGACACCGAGCTCAAGGTGGAAGACGCCGAACTCAAGGCCTATTATGATTCTCATAAGGAAGATTTTGTAAAACCCGTGCGCGTCACCGCCAGCCACATTCTCACGCCCACGCAGGAAGAGTCGCAAAAAGTGCTCGCCCGCCTTAAAAATGGCGAAGATTTTGCCAAAGTCGCGCGCGAAATGTCCAAAGATCCTTCCGCTGAGCGCGGCGGCATCATTCAGGACGGCATGGGCGAGCCCGCCCGGATTTCCAAGGGCGATTATCTGGATTTGCCGGATTTTGAAGCCGCCCTCTTCGGGCTCAAGGTGGGCAAAATTTCCGGCGTCGTCAAAACCAAAATCGGCTTCCATGTCATCAAAAAGACGGGAGAAATGGCTCTGCCTGAGCAAACCTATGACCAGGCCGCTCCCCAGATCCACAAGATTCTTGAGAGGAAAAAATTTGACGATTGGGTGGAACGCTCCAAGAAAGAGCAGAAAGTCTGGATCGATGAAGCGGCCCTGACGGCACTGCCGGTGGGCAGGGCGGAGCCGGCCGCCGAGGCGGTGACAGCCCAATGATGAGAACCTTCCTGATTTTGTCCCTGCTTTTTGCGTCACCCGCCCGCATTTGGGCGGCAGAAGCCTCCGGCACCATCGCCGTGGTCAACAACGAGCCCATTTTTGCCAGCGAGCTTCAAAAGGAAGCCGAGCCGTTCATCGAGCGCTACATGAAGACCGCTCCGGAAAAAGACCAGACGCCGGACAAGATCGCCGCGCTCCGCAAGGAAATTTTGGACCGCCTCATCGAGGAAAAACTCCTTCTGCAGGAAGCCAAGACCCGGAAAGTCCGCATCTTGAAAACGGAAATCGAGCGCGGGACGGAGCAGTTCAAAGAGCCTTTCAAGATGGATGAAAAAGGCGCGGAGCGCAGCCCCGCCGACATTGAGCGCGCGTTTCAGGATCAGCTCATCAAGGAAGGCCTCACGCAGGACCAGTTCAACAAGCGGGTGGAAGATCAGATCATGAAAGTCAAGCTTATCGAACAAGAAGTCAAAGCCAAAGTGGAAATGCCCAAGGACGCCGAAGTCCGCGCTTTTTTTGACAAGATCAAGGACAAAATGGCGGCCAAGCCGGTCAAAACAGCCAACAAGGAAGAAGACGCGGACCTGGTGCAGATTTCCAAATATCTGGATCGCATGACGGGCGAGCAGGTGAACATCCGCCACATCCTGGTCCGCTCCGCCCGCACTGAGCCCGCGTCCGCGCGCGCTGAAGCCCGGAAGAAAATCGACGGCATCATGCAGAAAGTGAGAAAAGGGGAAGATTTTCCCACTCTTGCCAAAAAATTTACGGATGACCCTTTGAGCAAGGAGCGCGGGGGGGACTTGGGCTTCATCGCCAGGGGAGACCTGGGCCTTCCCGAAATGGACGCCGTGATTTTTAAACTCAAAGAAGGCGAAGTCAGCCCCGTCATCGAAACTGAAATCGGTTATCACATTGTGAAGATGCGCGAGAAAAAACCGCCCACCGCCCTGGACTATGACGACGTCAAGGAAGACCTCGCCAATTACATGGCGCAACGAATTTTCACTCAAAAGCTTGAGAAGTACCTGAAAGACCTCCGCGCCAAAGCCAGCGTCAAAGTCAATCCCCTCAATTAATCGCCCCATCCTGGCCGTCACCCTTGGAGATCCCGCAGGGATTGGCCCCGAAGTTGTCCGCAAAGCCCTCCTGGATAAGGAAGTCCGCAGAATTTGCCAACCCATCATCATTGGAAATAACCCGCTTGGCAAAATCAGACCGGGCTCTCCCGGCGCCCTTTCCGGCAAATTATCTTATGATTGGGTGGTTGAATCCGTAGGTCTGGCCCTGGCCGGAAAAGTTCAAGGCGTTGTGCACGCCCCCATCTCCAAGTCCGCCTGGAAAAAAGCCCATGTCCTTTATCCCGGCCATACCGAACTGATCGCGGACCTTTGCGGCGTTAAAAATTTTGCCATGGCCATTGCGTCCGGGCCTTTGCGCACCGTGATGGCCACGCGCCATATCCCGCTTAGCCAAGTAGCTTCCCTATTAAGGAAAG
>MGUQ01000111.1:4267-8543 GCA_001799975.1 Elusimicrobia bacterium RIFCSPLOWO2_01_FULL_54_10
CCCCACGCGGGGGAAGACGGGTTGATTGGGGAGGAGGAAATCCATGTCATCGGCCCGGCAGTGATTGATGCGCGGAGAAAGACCGGTTTGAATATTTTAGGCCCTCTCCCTGCGGACAGCGCATACAAAGACCATAAGGCCGGAAAATTAGATTGCCTCGTCACTTTGTATCATGACCAATCTCTCATCCCCCTCAAGCTTCATGATGCATCCAAAATTGTGAACATCACCCTGGGCCTGCCGTTCCCGCGCACCTCGCCCGGCCACGGCACGGCGTTCGACATCGCGGGCAAAAACAAGGCCGATCCCCGTCCCATGAAGGAAGCCCTCTTAACGTGCGCACGTCTCTGCTCCTAACCCTTTTTTTGGCCGGCTGCTCGGGCTGGGAAGTGGACCCCAGCATTTCCGGTTCACCCGTTGAGCCCCGGTCCGTCTCGGGCACGGGACTTCAATCCTATGAAAGCCTGCATTTCAGGGCGCAGGCTCCCACGCATGTGAAAGCCCGGCAGGTTTCTGAAATTTCCGAGAAAATCTATTCGAAAATCATGTTCGACGCCAATTTATTGTCATTCAAACCCAGAGATAATTATCCGATTACTATTTTCCGCGACCGTTTTGAATATCAGGACCAAACCGGCATGCCCGCCTGGAGCGGCGGCGGCACGCTCACCCGTCCTCTCGGCCAGGTGCTGCCTTCCGAGCGCGACATCCGCGCCCTCACTTCCATCGTCACCTTCGAAGAAGTGCTTTCCCCGGCCCTCCTGGCCCACGAAATCAGCCATCTCATTTTTAACGAATACATGGCATTTTTCAGGCCCGGGGATTCTGAGTCCGTGCGCTGGCTGAACGAAGGATTTGCCACTTACCAGGAAATGGAAGCCTGGCCGGACGCGGAAAGAGACTCCTATCTCCGTCTCACGCGCTCGCTCGTGCTGCAAAACTCCATGTCGATGCCGCGGTTCCTGGTATTTAATCCGTTCCGCGATCCTCAGTCGAATATCGGGAGTTACAACTGGAGGGGGCAATCCCTGGTATTTTCCAATATCGACATCTGGTATTGGCAGGCGCGCGAACTTGCGGGTTTTCTCATTCAGTCCCAGGGCCGCTACAATTTCTCGCTCCTCCTTGAAGCTCTGAAAGCTCGCAAGCCCCTGAATCAAGCCTTGGCGGAGGCCTATCCCGGCAAATGGCGGAGCATGGCAGAACTGGAAAATGAATGGCTTCTTGCGCTCAAGAATTGAATTTTGTAACCTCAAAAGCCCATGCTAAAGGACTTTAAAGCCTTCGCGCTGCGGGGAAATGTCGTCGATATGGCGGTGGGAGTCATCATCGGCGGCGCTTTCGGAAAAATCATTGCGTCCGTGGTCAATGATCTTTTGATGCCTCCGATAGGTTTTTTGGTGGGCAATGTTGATTTCAATGACTTGAAATTCACACTCCGCGGCGCCAGCGAAGGCGTCCCCGCCGTCACCGTCAATTACGGCGTTTTCATCAATGAGATCATCAATTTCACTATCATCGCGTTCTGCATGTTCATGGCAATCCGCGGCATGACCGCTCTCAAGAAAGAAAAGGTTGAGCCCGCTCCCACCGAAAAAAAATGCCCGCAATGCCTGATGCTGATCCCCATTGATGCCAAACGCTGCGGCCACTGCACCCAGGCCTTGGCCTAAAAATAATCACATATTTTGTTGACATTCCTGGCGGGCTTTGCTACTATATATCCGCATTTGCAGCGGTATTAGCACCATCATCATTTGCATGAGTCATTCCCTCCACCGAAAATAACGCCCATCGGTGGGAAGGGTTTTTTTTACAACTTTAAAAGTTGAGGTTAAAATGACGAAAACTAATTTCGCGCGGATTCCGCCCATTCTTCCCCTTCCCGAGCTCCTGGAAATGCAAAAGAAATCTTTCCGGGAATTTCTCCAGGAAGATGTTCCCGCAGAAAAGCGCAAAATCCAGGGCCTCACAGCCACTCTTCTCGATGTATTTCCCATCACCAACGCCGATGACACCATGGAGCTCCAGTTCCTGGGCTATGAACTGGGCGAACCCAAATACACCATTGAAGAAGCCATTTCCAAGGATTCCACTCATTCCGCCCCGCTGAAAGCCCTCATCCGCCTGGTGGAAAAGAAAGAAGGCGGCAAAATCCGCCATGTGGCGGAGCAGGACGTGTTTTTCTGCGATATTCCTCTCATGACAGAAACCGCCACGTTCGTCATCAACGGAGCCGAGCGCGTCGTGGTGAGCCAGCTGCACCGCTCTCCCGGAATCATTTTTGAAGAAGACGAAGAAAAGAACATTTCTTCCTACGGCAAAAAGCTTTATTACGCCCGCATCATCCCATACCGCGGCGCCTGGGTGGAGTTCGAATACGATTTGAACAACGCCATTTTTGTGCGCATCGACAAGAAGCGCAAAGTTCCAGCCTCCAGCCTCCTGCGCACCATGGGCATTGAGTCCGACGCGGAAATCCTGAAACTCTTTTATCCGATCGAGCAAGCTCCTCTTGAAGGCAAGGCCGCCGAGGCCCTGGTGGGCCGCGTGTCCGCCGAAGATGTGGTGGACAAGGGCTCGGGAGAAATTCTGATCGAAGCCAACCGCGAAATTACCCGGGACATTCTGGCCAAACTGCAGGAAAAGAAAGTGAAAAGCGTGCGCGTGCTGGTTCTGGACCCCGCATTGAACGATGTCAGCATCCGCAACACTCTTGCCAAAGACCCCTATAAAACCAAAAAAGAAGCCACCCAGGCGCTGTACCGCATTCTTCGCGCCCAGGAATACATCGCCCCTGACCAGGCCGAGTCCTACATGGACAATCTTCTGTTCAAAAGCGTGCGCAAATATGATTTCACCCGGGTGGGCCGGTACAAAGTTTTGAGAAAGTTTGCTCCCATGCTGGAATCGCTCGCGGAGCGCAAAGACGTCAAGTATGAAGTTCCCTCTGAGCGGCGCCGCACCCTGGCCGTGGAAGACGTTATCGTTACCCTCCAATATCTCATTGCCTTGAACAACGGCGTCACCAAGATCGCCGCCGGCAAGCAGGAAGTCAAGATCGAGACCGACGACATCGACCATCTCGGCAACCGCCGCGTTCGCGTGGTGGGGGAACTTCTTGAAAACCAGCTCCGCATCGGGCTCATGCAGATGGCGCGCTTGGCCCGCGACAAAATGAATTTGCAGGACAAGGCTTCTCTCACTCCCCGCACGGTGTTGAACACTTCTCCCGTGGTGGGCATTGTGAGAAAGTTCTTCGGCACTTCCCAGCTTTCACAGTTCATGGACCAAACCAATCCGCTTGCAGAACTCACGCACAAGCGCCGCCTCTCCGCTCTCGGACCAGGCGGGTTGCACCGCAAACGCGCGGGCTTCGAAGTCCGCGATGTGCATCACACGCATTACGGCCGGCTTTGCCCCATTGAAACCCCGGAAGGCCCCAACATCGGATTGATCACCTCTCTGGCCTGCTTTGCCTCCGTCAACGAATACGGTTTGATCGAATCCCCTTACCGCAAGGTCACGCACGGCAAAGTGACGGAGCAGGTGGAATATTTGACCGCCAACCGCGAAGACGAATACGTGGTGGCCCAGGCCAACGCGCCTCTGGAAGCCAACGGAAAGTTTGCTTCTGAAACCATCGCCTGCCGTTTCCGCGGCGATTTCCCCGTCAAGGATCCCAAAGACATCAACTACATGGACATTTCGCCCATGCAGGTGGTTTCCGTTTCCGCTTCCCTCATACCGTTCCTCGAGCATGACGATGCCAACCGCGCTCTCATGGGTTCCAACATGCAACGCCAGGCCGTTCCTCTTCTGAAAGCCGAGCATCCCCTTGTGGGCACCGGCATTGAAGACCGCGTGGCCAGGGATTCCCACGCCACCGTGGTGGCCCGCCGCAGCGGCCAGGTGGTGTCCGTCACTGCAGACCAAATCCTGATTTATGCCGACGACGGCGATTCCAAAGACAAAGTGGACCATTATGTGGTCAAAAAATATACCCGTTCCAACCAGGACACCTGCGTCAATTTTATTCCCATTGTGAAGGTGGGCGACATAGTGAAAAAGGGCGATCCCATCGCGGACGGCCCCTGCACGGACCAGGGCCAGATCGCCCTGGGCAAAAACATTCTCGTGGCCTTCATGCCGTTCGAGGGCTACAACTTCGAAGACGCCATCCTCATTTCTGAGCGATTGGTGCACGACGATGTGCTCACCTCCATCCACATTCAGGAGTTCAAGATCGAAGCCCGCGACACCAAGATGGGCGCGG
>MGUQ01000112.1:0-4978 GCA_001799975.1 Elusimicrobia bacterium RIFCSPLOWO2_01_FULL_54_10
CAATGGACATGAGGATGAGATTGGAAATGATGGTGAAGCTGGCCACCAGAACGATCATGGTGAGGATGATGGTCATGACTGTTTTTTCCAGTTTAAGCGCCTGAAAAAGGTTGTGATTCATGGACAGCCAGGTTCTCGCCCAATATTTTTTGCCTGCGGCATCCGCTGTTTTGAGTGCGGTTTCTTCGGCTTTATTCAGGTCGGATGTTTTGATGCCGAGAGCCGTGGCTCCGGAAATGGACATGAGCCGCCGGGCGTTGTCGATGGACACGATGGCCAGGTTGGCGTCATATTCATAGAAGCCGGACTGGAAAATCCCCCCCACCCGGTAAGTTTCCACTTTGGGAATGCTTCCCATGGCGCCCATGGCGGCGCTTTCCGTGGGCGAAAAAATGAGCAGATCGCCTCCCAGGGAAACCCCCAGAGTGCGGGCAAGTTCGCGGCCGATGATGACGATTTTTCCCTCAGCTCTGTCGCCGGAAAGTTCCTTCCATGATCCGGTGAGCAGGGTTTTTTCCACTCCGGTCACCTTGAACTCTTCTTCAGGAACGATGCCCCGAAGAACAATGCCTTGCGTGGTGCGCGCACTCTTGGCCAGCGTCTGGCCGAAGATGAAAGGAGCCGAAAATTCCACTCCGTCCACGCCTTCGATGCGGGCTTTCAGGGTTTTTAAGGAAATCGGAGTTTCTTGTTCCGCGCCAAAAAGCATGATGTGCGGAGAAATGCCCAGAGTCTTGGCCTGGATGTCGGCGCGGAAGCCGTTCATCACGGAGAGAGTGACGATCAATGCCGCCACGCCAAGCATGACGCTCCCGATGGCGATGAGCGTGGTGAGCACGGCGAACAAGCCGTGGCGTTTGGTTTTCAAATACCGCAGGGCGAGGGAAAGTTCAAAAGACAAGGGAGTTTTAAGTCTCTTTTTTTAAGGTTGGGAAAAGCAGAACATTGCGGATGGACGTTTGGCCGGTGAAGAGCATCACGAGCCTGTCCACGCCGATGCCCAGTCCCCCCGCGGGCGGCATGCCGTATTCCAGGGCTTCAATAAAAGATTCATCAAGGCCCATGCCTTCCGCTTCTTCTTTCTCGCTGCCCTGGGTGCGGGATTTGCGGTATTCCACAAGCCGCCGCCTCTGCTCCTCCGAATTGTTCAGCTCGGAATAAGCGTTGGCGATTTCTCCGCCGTCCACGTACAGTTCAAAGCGTTCGGTGAGGCGCGGATTGTCCGCCCGGAGTTTTGCCAGGGGCGAAAGCTCGGCCGGGAAATCCGTCACAAAGGTGGGTTCGGTCAAATGCGGCACGATCTTTTCGTCAAAAGCGTGGTCAAAGGCCTTGTGCTCGTCCATGAAAGCGGTGTAGTCCTTCCCGACATATTCTTTGAACAATTCGGGGATGGATCGCCGCGCAAAAGGTTTCTTGCGGCATTTGTCTGAGCCTGCCGCTTCCGCCGCGCCCGTCACGAGATATTCCGTCAGATCCATCATCGTGTCGATATTGCCATAGGCTTCATAAGCCTCCAAAATGGTGAACTCGGGGTTGTGGAAGGTATCGATGCCCTCGTTGCGGAACACGCGGCCGATCTCGTAAACTTTCTCAAATCCGCCCACGAGACAGCGCTTGAGAAAAAGTTCCGGAGCCACGCGCAGGAAGAATTTTTGCTTGAGCGCGTTGTGGAAAGTTTCGAACGGGCGCGCTACGGCTCCGCCCGGCACTTGCTGCATCATGGGCGTTTCCACTTCCATGTAATCACGGGCGGCAAGCAGCGTGCGCAGGGTCTGGATGATGCGGCTGCGGGACGCAAAAACGGCTCTGGAATCCTCGTTGGACAGCAAATCAAGTTCCCTCTGGCGCGCGCGGGCTTCGGGGTCTTTCAAGCCGTGCCATTTTTCCGGCAGAGGTCTCAACGCCTTGGAGAGCAATTCTATTTTTTCCGCCCGAATAGAAATTTCCCCTGTTTTGGTCCTGAACACTAGGCCTTCAGCGCCCAGCCAATCCCCCAAGTCTAAATCTTTGGTGAAGCTTTCAAATGCGGCTTCGCCCAGCACATCCTTGCGCACATAAATTTGAATGCGGCCCGCGCCATCCTGCAAATGGGCAAAACAGGCCTTGCCCATGTCGCGACGGGTCATCATGCGGCCGGCAATGCGGACTTTGTCCGGGCTTTCCTGGGCCACGGCCAGGCTGTCGTATCTCTTTTTGATTTCAGAGGAGGAGAGGCGGCCGTTTAGGATTTCGGAACGGGCGGGATAGGGGTTGACGCCGGCGGCCAGAAGCCGGTCAAGCTTCTCTTTACGAGGTTCTTCCATAAATGTGCGGGAGAGGCCTTGCGGGCCTTAGACCTTTAAGATTTCTCGGACTTTGTCGCGGAGGCCCTTGGGATCGAAGGGTTTCTCCATGAAGGCCACGATGTTGGAGCCCAGGGCGAAGAGGTCGCGCATCTGGCCCTTGGCGGTGAGGATGATGACTGGGATGCTGCGGGTTTCGTCTTTTTCCTGGAGGCGGGTGTTGACGGTATATCCGTCGATTTCGGGCATCATGATGTCCAAAATGATGAGGTCCGGCTTTTCGCCTTCCACCTTTTCCAGGCACTCGCGCCCGTTGCCGGCAGTGACGATCTCGTGACCGTCCTTTTCCAGCATGAATTTGATGAGCTCGACGACGTCGTTCTCGTCGTCCACAACCATGACTTTTGGCATCGGGCTATTCTAACAATTTTTCCGCGTGTCAAGCAATGGGAATAGCAAATGTTCTTATGCAGCCAGTCGGTGATGTCTCTGGTGGGTTTTGTCGTTCACTTCAACTGCAATCCTTAATCCCACGGCTTCCAGTACCTTTTCCAAACTGGCAATTTCCGGATTTCCCTTATTCGACAGCATCCGATAGAGGTTTTCGCGGTTCAGATGTGATTTCTTAGAAAGTTTTCCAACTCCCCCATAAGCTTCAATGACGTTTCTCAAGGCCAGAAGAAAAACCTTGATGTCCTTTTCTTCGATGGCGGCATTGAGATATTCCGACGCCTCACGAGGGTCTTTGAGAGAATCAATCAAGTCATTTTGATAGCTTCGGCTTTTCATCATTTTATCTGCTCCTATATTCCATTAAGAATTCCTGTGCCTGGCGAATATCCTTTACTTGGCTCTGTTTTAA
Source organism: Elusimicrobia bacterium RIFCSPLOWO2_01_FULL_54_10 (assembly GCA_001799975.1). Taxonomy (GTDB): domain Bacteria; phylum Elusimicrobiota; class Elusimicrobia; order 2-02-FULL-39-32; family 2-02-FULL-39-32; genus 2-01-FULL-60-11. Next base: position 3,145 of record MGUQ01000112.1, read on the forward strand.
GCCTCCAAGAAGGAGAAGAATGATCTCTTTGCCTTCCTGTCCGAAATAGATTCTGTATCCCGCTCCAAAATCTACCCTCAACTCATATACTCCGCCGCCCACAAACTTGCAATCCCCCAGATTTCCCAGCCTCACCCGGTCGAGCCGGATTTTTATTTTTGAGCGCGCTTTGAAATCTTTTAAAGCGCTCAATCATTCCCAAAACGGCGCTTTGCCGTTTGGAGCTACATAGGAACAAATAACTCGAGGATGGGCTTCCACTTAAGAAGTGTAGCTTATAAGCTATAAAATGTCAAGTCTAATATTTGGCGCCTAACGCAAAGCTAAGCCGTGCCCACAGAGCACGAAATAACCTTTCAAAACGTGTCCCGGCATCGATCGCACAGCGCGGAATCGCCTCACATTGGACCCTGAAACATTGCAAACATGAGCCCCAAATAAGGGATTTGAGCAAGTATGTGGCAAACTATTGGATTGGTGAGAAAGATTAGAACAACAATATTAATAAGCATAAGGATCAAATGCCTTTTTACAGAACGCGTATCATCCTTGGTAGATGCAAGATAGATGGCATAGACAACTAGGCTTGCCAAGACAACAGGTATATATAAAAATAAACCCATAATCAAAATCGGAATAAATCCAAGTCCGATTTGCTGATTCCTAGTTGCTTGAAAAAAAATGCTAGATTGAATCAAAAATGACAATGGCACAAGAACGAGATTGCCCCCCAACACAATAACATATGCAAAGGCTCCAATCAGTCCTGATCCAACTCTTTCTAGGGAAACCTCTGTACTTAAAAAGCTGGTGGCATTCCTCTCTCTAATCTTAGAAGCAACCTCGGAGCCACACAGGTCACAGTAGACTGAGTCATCATCAATTTGCTTGGAACACGCGGGACATTTCATGAGAAGTGACCGCCTAACATATATTATCCCGCAAAAATGCGGGGTTTCCGGTACGTCATTTAAGACAAGAATAGCCGATAAATATTGAATTTACAAGACGAAATTAGAAATTGTGGATAAATATTGAATTCATGAAAGGCGGCACAAAACTTGCCAAGAATTTGGATTTATCCTATCCTGTCGTGACGATGGAAAAATTCGACGCGGTGATTGCCGGCGGAGGGATTTTGGGCACCACGCTTGCCTATTGGCTTTCTTCCCTATATGAGGGAAGGATTGCGCTCCTGGAAATGGAGCCTGGCGTGGCCCGCCACACGAGCGGCCGGAACACCGGGGTCGTCCACCGCCCCTTTTATCTGCACCCCGAAAAGCGTAAAAACTTCGCCCGCTGCGCCAATGTGTCTTATTATCTTTGGAAAGACTATGCCCAAACCAAGAAGCTTCCCTGGAAGGAAATAGGCACCCTGGAAGTGGCCACCCGCGAGAAAGAGGTGGAGCATCTCAAAAAATACATGGATTGGTCCCTCCAAAACGGGATGGGCAAAGAGGAAGTGGAATATTTGAGCGGCGAGCAGGTGCGCAAGCTTGAGCCCAACGTTCATTGCCTGGCGGCCGTTTGGGTTAAAACGGATACATCAGTTAATTACCGCGCCTTCACCGAAGCTATTAAGGATGACGCGTCAGCGCAGGGCGCTAAATTTTTACTCGGATTTAAAATCGATCACATCCATTCTGATGACGAGAGCCTGAAAATTCGCTCCTCAGACGGTCGTGAAATCGAAACCCCGCTGCTGATCAATTGCGCGGGCGGCAACGCCGTGGACATTGCCCACACTTTGCGAGCCTGCAGCAATTACACCGATCTTCATTTCCGGGGCGAATATTGGGAAGTGAGCCCGGGAAAATCATCCTTGGCGCTCCGC
>MGUQ01000112.1:4987-6078 GCA_001799975.1 Elusimicrobia bacterium RIFCSPLOWO2_01_FULL_54_10
ACGGTCCCCAAGCACCCTGACATTCCCTTTTTGGACCCGCACTGGATTGTTCGCGGCGAAGGCAAAGTGGAAATCGGCCCTAACGCGGTGCTTGTGGCCGGAGCCGATGCTTATTCAGGATTTGCGACAGGACTGGGACAGGTCATCTCCAAGGCGTTTGAAATGCCGCTGATCAACAAACTAAGAGTGTTCACCAATCCGGATTTTCTGAAACTGGCCGCTGAGGAATGGCGCAGTTCCATTTCAAAAAAAGCCATGCTGGAGCGGGTGCAGAGGTTTCTTCCGGAACTTGAAGAAAAAGATCTTGTGCGGCCGGGCACCGCGGGAATCAGGAGCTCCGTGATTGGCCCGGACGGCGCATTTATCAAAGAAGCCATTGAAGCCACGGGCATCCATTCGTTTCATATTTTGAACTACAATTCCCCCGGCGCCACCGGATCCCCCGCCTACACGGCGCATCTTGTGCAAAAACTGGAATCGCTGGGCAAGCTTTCCCACCTCAAAAAAAGAAACTTACCTCTGAAGGGCGTCTGGGATTTCGGGCGGGCTACTTCTTAATCCCCAGTCTTAGATAGACCAGGGGGCGGATGATGCTCCACCAATCAATGAACGGGACCATTTTGCTGTAGCCGATTTTTCCTTTCGGATAGCGCTTGGTAACGGGTACTTCAGTGACGTTTAATCCCAATTCAATGGATTTATAATAGAGATAAGGTTCCAGCTCGTATTTGTCCAGCCATTTTTGGTGGATGTCCATTCCGGGCGTGTCCAAAATGTCGAGGCGAAAGGCCCGGAATCCGTTGGTGCCGTCCGTGATGGGAAAGCGGGTGAGAAGTTTGAAAATAAAAGAGAAAAGCCCTGTGGTGACCCAGCGGAAAAGCGGAATGTTGACTCTGGCCCCCCCCGGCATGTAGCGCGAGCCCTGCACAAAAACAAAATGGTCATTTTTGATGGGGGCGAGAAGGCGGTGGATTTCGTTGGGGTTGTCTTGATCATCTCCGCCGAGCACTACGCCGATCGTGTAGCCCCGTTCCTTCCCCCACATGAGCCCGGTGCGAATGCCCATGCCCACGCCGCGGTTTTTTTCGTGG
>MGUQ01000112.1:6102-8705 GCA_001799975.1 Elusimicrobia bacterium RIFCSPLOWO2_01_FULL_54_10
TCCACCACCACGACGGTCTCCACGATTTTTTCCTTGACGATGGAGGAGACGACCGTGCCGATTTTTCCCTGCTCGTTATAGGCCGGCACGACCGCGAAAATTTTTTCCTGGCTCATGCCAGCCTGACGGCTTTGCCCCCGGTTTGAAGGGATTTTCTCGCCGCTTCCAGCACCCGCACCACTTTCAAGCCAAAGCGGCCGTCGGAAACGGGAGTCTTGCCGGACTGCACGGCGGAGAGGAAGGCCGAACATTGGTCTTTCAGCGGCTCGGAGAGCCTGATTTTGGGGATCACGATGTCGCCGTCGCGAAGGATCATCTGGAATTCCCCGAAAGTGCGGTATTCCTTGGTGCGCGTCACACCCTTGTCGAAAATCCGCACGGGCTCGGACATGTTCACGTCGTCAAAAACAATCATTTTCTTGTCGCCAATAACAGTGAGCTGCCGCACTTTGCGCGGCTCGAGCCAGGACACATGCACATGCGCCATGGTGCCGTCTTTAAATTCCAGGTGAAGGAAGGCCACGTCTTCGCGTGAGTTAGTTAAAAATGCGGACCCCTCCGCGGACACTTTGACGGGCTCTTTGCCCAGAATGTGGAGGAACATGGAAATGTCGTGAGGAGCCAGGTCCATCATGGCTCCCACATCGTGGCGGATGGGGCCCAGGTTGGTGCGCTGGGCGTGGAGGTAATAAACCTTGCCCGCGTGGCCTGCATTGACAAAGTTCTGGATCCAGTTCACGCAGGAGTTATATAGGAAGGTGTGCCCCACCATGAGGATTTTTTTATTCTTTGCGGCGATATCGCAGAGACTTTTGCATTCCCGCTCAGTCATGGCGAGCGGTTTTTCCAGCAGGACATGGCAGCCTTTGGCCAGCACTTCCTTTGCGACAGCAAAATGTGTGGTGGTGGGCGTGGCAATCACCACGCCGTCCAGAATTTCGTCTTCCATCATTTTGCGGAAATCACTGAACAACCGAACAGAGGGATAAGTTTTGGAGAAAGCTTCCAGGCGTTTGCCGTCTTTGTCGGAAGCCGCACCCACGCGGCAGCCGTCCAATTGGGAAAAAATCCTGAGGTAGTTGGGGCCCCAGTAGCCGAGTCCGATGATGCCGATGTTGATCATCCCCCCACCTGCTTAATTCGCGAAGCGAATTGGGTTATAACACTTTGCAAGATCTCTGGTGCAAAAGCAGGTGGGGGGATCATGGCCGGTTATTATGCCTTTTTTGAGTTTGCGTTTCCACAAGCGTCATCTGGCTTTGAGATTTCTGTGAATCCAGCGGATGCGGAAAAGGTCCCAGAGCATGCGCGGGCCGTCTTCGAGCATACGCACCGAGGTGTTGGCGGAATAGAACCATCGGATGGGGAGTTCCTTTATTTTGTATCCAAGCCGCCGGGCCACAAGCAGGACTTCCACATCAAACGAAAACCGGGACGTTTGAATCAGAGGAAAAATCATCTGGGCGGGGTCCTTGCGGAACATTTTGGCCCCGCACTGGGTGTCTACAAAGCCGCCCACGCAGAGCACCCTCGCGAACTTGTTGAAGAGCTTGCCCAAAATTTCACGGTAAAAAGGCTCGTGGACGCGCACCTCCGCCCCGGCGATGGAGCGGGAGCCGATGACCACGTCATGATGCGGAAATTGGGGAAAAAATTTCTCGATCTCTTCGATGGGCGTGGAGAGGTCCGCATCGGTGAAATATACCATTTCTCCCCAGGAATTGATGACGCCTCGCTTGACGGCGCTGCCCTTGCCCTGGTTCCCATCGTTGCGGATGAGACGGATGGCAGAATTGGAGTCGGCAAGGGCTTTGACCACTGTCGCCGTATCGTCCGAGCTGCCGTCGTCCACCACGAGGATTTCATACGGAGTCTTCCGTTCGGCAAGATACTTTGAAATTTTTTCGAGAGTGGAAACAATATGGGCCGATTCGTTGTATGCCGGGATGACGACGCTCAAATAGGGCTGTTCCATCGGGCAATTCTACATTCTTTTGATTTTTAAGAAAAGAGAATTATGTTGAAATCCGACGGGAATACTGTTAAAATGATGGTGATGGAACTAGAAAAAAGAGACTACGACTGGGGCAACATCACCTTCCTTGTCCTTTCCCCCCTCATCGGCCTTCTAGGCACCGGCGTGTATGTCTACTTTAACGGCATCCATTGGCTTGAAATCACTCTTTTTTTCATCTTTTATTTCGCCACGGGCCTCTCCATCACCGCCGGATATCACCGCCTTTTCGCCCACCGCAGTTACGACGGCCACTGGTTCCTGAAACTCTTCTGTCTCGTTTTCGGCGCGGCCGCGCTGGAAAACACCATGCTGCGCTGGGCCAGTGATCATCGCATCCATCACAAATATGTGGACACGGACCGGGATCCTTACAATATCAAGCGCGGCGGATGGTATGCCCACATCGGATGGATTTTCTATAAAAAGGCCCCGGATCCGGAAGCGTCCAACATGAGCGATTTTAAGGACGATCCCCTCGTCCTCTGGCAGTCAAAATATTATGTTCCCATCGCCATACTCGCCGGCTTTGCTTTGCCTGCTGTCATCGGTCTTTCTGTGGGCCGGCCCATTGGCTGCATGCTCTGGG
>MGUQ01000113.1:0-4144 GCA_001799975.1 Elusimicrobia bacterium RIFCSPLOWO2_01_FULL_54_10
AAAAAATTCTCCCTGTTCTGGTCCAAGAATTTAAAAAGAATGATATAGACTTTGCTCTGATTGGAGGGCTGGCTCTTAACCTTGCAGGTGTGGCCCGCAAAACGCATGACGTCGATTTCCAGGTCTTGCTGAAAGATTCGGATAAAGTCGACGCCATCATGAAAGGACTGGGCTACCAACTTCTTCATCGAACGGAAAATGTCGCCAATTATCATGGCGCAGCGGGCCTCGGCCAAGTGGATTTTCTCTTTGCTCACCGGAAATACGCATTAAAGATGCTGGCAAATGCTGAAACTCATCCCGTTTTAGGGATAAAGATCAGAGCGGTGCGACCCGAAGATTTGATAGGATTGAAAGTGCAGTCCAGCACAAATGACGCCCAGAGAAAAGAACAAGATATGCTGGATATAAAGGGAATTTTGCAGGCGAACCGCGGAACGCTTGACTTGGACAGGGTTCGGGAATATTTCAGACTCTTTAAACGCGAAAAGGAGCTTGATGAAATCCTCAAAACGGCTGAATAAGCTCTCAGGCCAAGAAAAAAGGGAGATGCTGGAAGATGCCGCAGACAAAACCCGGCGGGACGATTTTCGAGCTTCCCGTAAGCTGTCTCCGAAAATGAGCTTTGAGGAATACATCCACTGGCTGTCCAAAATCACAAGCATTTTTCCCGAAACCAAGCCGAGGAAATTTGTCGCTTATCGAAAAGTCTTGTTGTAAGCAGACTCCCTTCAAGAGCATTCTAAATAAAGCCTACTTTCTATGAAACTCGCTCTCAAGGTGGACGTGGACACCTACGACGGCATGCGGGACGGCGTGCCCAATTTTTCGGCTCTGTTCCGCGAGCTGGGCATCAAAGCGTCCTTCTACATTCCTTTTGGCCCCGATGCGTCCGGCCGGGCCATCTTCCGCGTGTTCAAAAAAAAGGGGTTCTTAAAAAAAATGCTCCGCACAAATCCCGTGAAGCTTTACGGGTTTAAAACCATGCTGCGCGGAACTCTGTTGCCTTCGCCCATGATTGGCGCCTCTTTCCCGGACATCGCCAAGCGGGTGGAAGCGGAAGGCCACGAACTCGGAATCCATGGCTATCACCACGTGGAATGGCAGGACCATCTTTTGGAGATGAGCGGCACGGATATCCGCCGCCACTACGAACTTGCGGTTTCCTCCTTTGAAAAAACCGTGGGGAAAAAATCAAAAGCTTTTGCGGCTCCCGCCTGGCTCTGCACAGGGGAAAGTTTGGCCATCCAAGATGAATTCGGGTTCGCCTATGCTTCAAACTCAAGAGGCCGGCATCCGTTTTATCCGTCGGTTGAAGGAAAAAAATTCAAGACGCTTGAAGTGCCCTCCACATTGCCCACTCTGGATGAAGTTCTGGCCTGGGACGGAGTGCGACCCGAAACCGCAAGCTCACGAATAACAGATGCCATGAAAAATTCAGGCTTGACCACGCATGTGCATTCCATCCATACGGAAGTGGAAGGAACAGCCCTGTTCGCTGATTTTTCCGCGTGGGTCCGCTCGCTCAAAGCGGAAGGCGTGCAGTTCGTCACAGTCAAAGAAATTGCGGACGCGGCCCGCGGCAACGCGCCAGTATGCGAAGTGGCCTTGAAAAACCTTCCCGGCCGCGCCGGGGGCGTTTCTTGCCAGATTTAAAATCCATCGTCCAGCAGGAAATTTCACAAAAGGGGCCTTACTCCTTTGCGCGCTTCATGGAGCTCGCACTTTATCACCCGGAACTGGGATATTATTGCAAAGCCGCCCGCCAGGACGATTATTACACCAACGCGGACGTCCACGCGGTCTTTGGCGACATCCTGGCGCGGTTTTTGGCCGCCCACGGAGCCGAAACGATTGTGGAGCTGGGTGCGGGGGAAGGGAAACTCTGCCGCCTGATTCTCAAAGCTCTCCAAACTGACTTTCCTGAGATTCATAAAAAATGCTCCTATGTCTGCGTGGAAAAAAGCCCCGCCAGACGGCAGGCCTGCGCTGAGGCGGGCAAAGATTTTCCCGGCAAGATCACGGTCAAGGAAAATTTTGATTTTGGACCCGGATCCATCAACGGCGTTATCCTTTCAAATGAATTTTTTGACGCTCTTCCCTTTCACCGCGCTTATCTGGAGCTCGGAGCGGTAAAAGAAGTTCAGATAGGAAAAGATTTTGAAGAAATCCTCGCCCCCGCGTCCAAAGAGGTCCGCGAATATTTTGACTGGCTCAACGTTTTCCCGCAAGAAGGAGCCTATGCGGAAGTTCAAATTGCCTGCCGGGACTGGATGGGGAAAATCGGCCGGGCCATGAAAAAAGGAGTTGTGCTGTCCATTGACTACGGTTTTGAGACGCGGGAATTGTTTTCCGAGGCCAGGCCGCTCGGCACCGCCCTCTGCCATTTCAAGCACTCCACAAACCGGGAATATTATGAAAGAATCGGAGACCAAGACATTACCGCCCATGTGAATTTTTCCGTCCTCATGAAGGAGGGGGAAAAGCAGGGGCTCAAACCCACGCTCATGAGCCAGTCCCGCTTCATTCTTAATAACGGATTTGAAGAGGCGGTCAAGAAACTGGAGAATGTTGCGGACCCCCGCGCGCGCCTGCGACTGTCTTCCGCCATAAAAAGCCTGGTTCACCCCGAATCCATGGGAGGAGCGTTCAAGGTTCTTTTGCAAAAGATGGCGTAATTTGGTAAAAATTTGGGAGAAGCGATGAGATTTTCTCAGATTCTTTCCAGAACCCCCAGCCCGGCGCGGCCCACGCCGCCCAATTTGCCCCGCGCGGCTCTGACTCCCCGTCGCTTAAAACCCGCAGAAGTTTATGGATTGGCCGTGCGCCAGGCGCGTGCTGTGGTTGCAAGCCTGCGCTCCAAACCCGCCCGCCTGCCGGACTTGGACGCCGTCTGCCAGGCCGTGGACTCCGTCATTTTGGGCCTAAAGGAGTTTCCGTCCGGAATCCTGGCCTATACGGAACGCAGCACGGCGGACGACTATTTGCCGGGCCATCTGGCCAATGTATGCATCCTTGCTCTGGCCGCGGCGAGCAAAATGGATTTGCCCGCGGAAAACCAACGCGCCCTGGGAGTGGGCGCCCTGCTGCACGATGCCGCCGGGCCAAGCCTGGATCCCAAAGAGCGCCTGGCTCTGCTGGGAAATTTTTTAAACTCGATGGAGCCCTCATCCCGCGCCGTGGTGGAGAACATTCTGCTTCAGAGGGAAGAGCAGGAAGCCAAGCTTGTGCAGCTCTGCCACGATTATGAAACCCAAAGCCACCCGGGCCCTTCGCATTCCCGGCGGCTCTCCCACGATGTCCTGCGCGCGCTGATTGAGCGTGCGGGGGAAAACTATGACGGCAACCTCCTCAAAAAACTCTGGGACACGCTGTCGCTGTTTCCGCCCGGCAGTTTTGTGCGGCTTTCTTCCGGTGAAATCGCCCGGGTGCTGGAAATCAGCGAAGCGCACCCCATCAAGCCCAGAGTGCAGGCGGTGGCCGGCCCGGCCGGGGAGCGGGTGCGCGAAGAAAAAATCCTGGACTTGTCTCAGCCCGGCGCCGCGTCCATAGAGGCCGCCGTGGACGAATGCGCCGTCAAACTGCAGGACCCATCGTTGCAGCTGGAGCTTAAAGCCCAGAAGTGGTGGATGGACTCATGATCCCACCACCGGCTTGCGAATTGGAGATTCGCCTGGCAGCGAATAAGCGGGTGGTGGGATGAACCTGGGCGCGCTGTTGACCGACATTTATTTTTGGGCAGCCCTGGTTTTCTTTGCGCTGTCCACGGCGGGGATTTTCTGGATCATGAAATCCCTTCAAAACGAAACACGCGAAGAATCGTCCGAAATGCCCGAGATCCCGGAAATGCCGCCGCCTGCGCGGGCCCCTGCGCCCACTGTTGAAATGCTGGCGCAACAGATCAGCCAGATCGATGAAACTCTCTCCAAAATTGAAAAAAAATTGAGCGAGCAGAACGCGGACCAGATGAACGAGATGGCCGGCCAGATGAAACTCATTGTGCAAATGCTCAAGACGGTTCATAGCGCCACGGGGGGCGACGCGCAAAACTCCGTTCAGCAGCGGGTGGACAAGATTTACCAAATCCTTTCAACGCTTTCCCAAAGCGAACCCAAATGACCCCACTACCTGACTTCGGCCCGAA
>MGUQ01000113.1:4156-5447 GCA_001799975.1 Elusimicrobia bacterium RIFCSPLOWO2_01_FULL_54_10
ATGGCGGTGCTTGCGCTCGACCTGATGGTGGCGGCTTTTTCCGCCTATATCCTGCTGGACCGCGTCAAACGAAGCTTTGCCGCCGCTCCACCCATTGTTCAGGCTGCCCCCGTTGAACGAATGCCGGATGTGATAGTGCCGCCTCCTGAGCCCGTGCCGGAGAAGCCCGCTCCGGCGCCCATTGTGGAAAAGACGCCTCCTCCAAAAATTGCAAAAAGAAACATCTCCTTTTCTTACCGCGATCCGTTTGCCAAGCGGGTGTCGGTGGCCGGATCTTTCAACGGATGGAGCCCCCAGCTCATGAAAAAAGACGCCTCCAACCGCTGGACGCTCACCGTCAAGGTTCCGGAAGGCCGGCACGCCTACAACTTCATCGTGGACGGCAAAACCATCCGCGACCCTTCCGCGAAGGGTTTTGAAAAGGTTGCGGGGCGAAAATTTCCCGCATCTGTGCTTGTGGTGAAGGCCGCCTCATGAAGATTTTCTGGCTCTTATTCTGCTTTGTCGCAAGCGCTGCGTCCCCTGGTTGGGGAGAAACTTTGACCGAGAAGAGTTTCAATAAAGACATGGCTTACTATGAACGAACCGCCAAATCCAAAAAACTTAGCTCCAACGACCGCCTTTTCATCCTCGAAAAATTCCGCCAGAAATATAAAGACACGGACTTTGACCTGAGCCCGCTGTACGCCGAGATCGACCGGTGGTACGGCATCCGCTTGAATGAAAAGCCCAGGTCAAAGACCCCTGAATATGCCCGCCTGACCCAGGTGCTGGTGACCGAAGGGCCGGATTTCAGCCGGCTGATTCTGGAAGTTCCCGGCAACGATGCCTACAAGGATGAAATCAAAAAGGATTCCAGAGGCGCCAATCCGCCGGTGCTCCTTCTCTATCTTTATGAAACAAAAGAAGAACTGACCAAAGAATCCAAAAATTTTACGGTGCCCAACGGAGCCATCCGCCAGTTCAGGGCGGACAAGGTTGCGAGCACGCCGCCCATGGTGAAGGTCCAGGTGGCGTTGCGTGAAGACAGGCCCTACCGCATCGAGCGCGACGGCAACCAGCTTGTTCTGACATTTACAAAGCAGGATGCTGCCCAGGCGCCTCCCGTGCCCATGGCGCCCACTGATGCCCTTGAAGCCGCCGGAACCGAAGAATCTCCGCCGGAAGAAACCACCGTGGGCCTATCCACATCAACCATCCCGATCACCGTCATCGGCGCGGTCAAGACCCAGGGCCGTCTGGACGCCAAAGAAGGCATCAAGCTTCTTGAAGCGGTTTATCTGGCCGGCGG
>MGUQ01000113.1:5492-12874 GCA_001799975.1 Elusimicrobia bacterium RIFCSPLOWO2_01_FULL_54_10
CGCCATGGCTGAGCTCAAGAAAAACCCCGCCAAAGATGTGGTTTTGAAATCCGGAGATTTGGTGATCGTCCCGGAAAAAAACTCCCTCAAAGACAAAATATTCAACGGTAAAGTCGTTCCCTGGGCCACGTTTTTCATCAGCATGGGCCTGGTGCTCGCCCTTCTCATTTAGTGGCAAAACTTCTTCTCCGCATCGTCATCCCGCTTTTGATTTCCGCCCTGGCCCTCTGGGCCGCGGTGCGCAATGTGGAATGGGAAAAAGTGAAGGCCATTCTGCCGCAAGCGCGTCTGATGCCGTTTTTTTGGGGATTTTTGGTGTCGATTGCGGCGTTTTATCTGCGGGGACTGCGCTGGCAAATTCTGCTCGCACCCTTTCAGAAGGTCAGCGTCTGGCCCCTCATCCGCTGGCAGGTGGGCGGCATTGTCATCAACAATCTTTTGCCCCTGCGGGCGGGTGAATTCGCCCGGGCCTATTGGGCGGGGCACAAAACAACAGTCTCCAAGAGTTCCATTCTGGCCACGGTGGTGGTGGAGCGGGTTTGCGATGTGGCCACTCTGGCCGCCATCGCCCTGATTCTTCTGACAGTCATGGGAAAGTTCAAAGGCAATGCGGCCATCATCATTTTTTTTGCGGCGGCGATTGCGGCATGGGGATTTTTAATTGTGCTTAAAAAAAAATCCACCGATCAAATTCTGGCTCCGTTCCGGAAGTTTTTGCCGGACAAATTGACGCTCATGCTTGAAAATTTTGTCAATGGGCTGCATGTGCTCAAAGACGGCCGGGAAATCGCCAAACTAGCTCTGCTCTCGCCCCTCACCTGGGCTTTGGACATTGCGGCTGTGGCCGTGGCGTCGCATGCGCTCGGGCTTGATCTTTCCTGGCCCCAGGCGGGGCTGGTGATGACCGGGCTCATCCTTGGGGTGATGATTCCGGCAGCCCCCGGGGCCGTGGGCACCTATGAAGCCGGCGGCGTGCAGGCCCTCTCCATGCTGGGATTCGACCCGAGCGTGGCATTTTCTTTTGTGATGCTCCTGCATGTGTTCCAGATGGGAGCCATGTTTTTGATCGGCATTCCCGCTCTCATGATGGAAGGATTCAACCCCAGGCAGATGTACCGGGAAATGGGCAGTTCTGCCGCGGGAAACTAGCATGTACCTGCAATTCTGGAACCTTAAAGAACGGCCGTTCGAAAACACCCCGGACCCTAAATTCCTTTATCATTCCGCCCAGCACGAAGAAGGCCTTTCGCGGCTGCTCTATGTGGTGCGTGAAGGCAAGGGGGCCGGCCTGCTCACGGGCACCTACGGCTGCGGCAAGACCCTGCTGTCCCGCGCGCTCTCGCGCGAACTTGAAGGCGACATCTTCAAGGTGGCTTATATCACCAATCCGCGCCTCACGGACACGGAAATGCTCAAAACCATCCTGCACCTCCTGGGCGGATCCCAAATTCCCCAGGGCAAGGGCGAGATCCTGATCGCCCTGGAAAAAATCCTTTCGTCCAACGCGCGCGACGGCAAAAAAACCGTGGTGGTGGTGGACGAGGCCCACGCCATCGAAGACCCGCTCCTGTTTGAAGAAATCCGCCTCCTGCTGAATTACCAGACCGATGACAGCTTTCTGCTCACTCTCCTGCTCTTGGGCCAGGATGAGCTCAAAGACAAAGTGGCCCAGATCAAACAGCTGGACCAGCGCCTGGCCCTGCGTTTCCACCTTGCCGCCCTCCGGCAGGAGGAAGCCGCCGGCTATGTGAACCACCGCCTGGTCATCGCTGGCGCTAAAAATGAAATTTTCGATGAAGGCGCCCTGGCCATGGTCTTCCACCGGAGCGGGGGCATTCCGCGCCGCATCAACCAAATTTGCGACATGAGTTTGCTCACGGCCATGTCCCACAAAAGTTCCAAAGTCACCGAGCCCATGGTGCATGAAGCCGTGGAAAGCTTGGACAAATAGAATACGGAGGAATCAAAAAATGAAAAAATCATCCCTGGTTGTTTTTGCAGCGCTGGCTTTTTGGACGCTAGCCCATCCCCAAGCGTCCGAGGCAAGAATCTCCCTTTTCTTTCCCTGGATGTTTCAAGAGCGGCCGGCCACCCAAACGCACGCGCTGGACCAGTCCGTTGGCTTTCAAACCGGCTGGAGCGGAGTTTCTCCCGCGGGAGGCAGCAACGATTCCACGCATATCTTGTTCCCTTATGAAATTACCTACGGAGTCATGAAACAGCTGGAAGTGGGCGCTGGCTGGGGATTGCAATATCTGGACAGAAAAAATCAAAGCGATCAGTTCGGGATCATCGACCTTCAACTCGCCGCCAAATACCGCCTCTTTGACGCCGACCGCGTGAAACGGATGCCGGGACTGGATGTGGAGATGGGGTTTTCGTTCCCTACGGCCAGCTTTGAAAAAGGCCTGGGAACTGGCGCTTTTGGGATTCTCTTCGGGTGGGGCATGGTGCTTCCTTTGGATCCTCTCCGCATGCATGCCGGAATGGGATTCCGGCTGAACACCGAAAACTCAGATGATGTGCGCCTGGGCCATGTTTTTTCCTATAACGTGGGCGCCTCGCTTCCGATCAAGCAGGTTCACAAAGACTTCGCGGCCATCGGGGAGTTGAAAGGATTTAACCATGGCAAAAGCAAATTCCGGGGCAACGCCGTCGGCTCCGCCTCCGATGAGCTTTACCTGGCCCCGGGAGCCTCTTTCAACCTGCCTCATAACCTGCGGATGCTGGGCCAGCTCCTCATCGGCTTGACCGGAGACAGCTCTGACGCCGGGTTTTCCTTCGAGCTTCAATTTTAGTAGAATACTGAAATCCCTCACCGAAAGGAGTTCTTGTGTCGTCTAAATCGAAGAAGGATTTAGTTTCTGTCTTGGATTTTTCCAAAGAGGAGATCGCCGACCTCTTTAAAGAAACCGCACGCCTGAAAAAAAAGGGTAAACCCGGAGGGGCCAAGTCCCTCACGGGCAAGACCCTGGCCCTGATCATGCAAAAGCCCTCCACGCGCACCACCGTGTCCTTTGCGGCGGGCATGGCCCAGCTGGGGGGGACTCCTCTAATTCTAAATTCCCAGGACCTCCAGATCAAGCGGGGAGAATCCCTTCCGGATACCGCACGCACGCTCTCGCACTACGTGGACGGCATCATGATCCGGGCCAACAAGCACGAGGACATTGCCGAGATGGCCCGGCACGCAAACATTCCGGTGATCAACGGGCTCTCGGACAAAGAACATCCCTGCCAGATTCTCTCCGACATATTCACGATATTTGAAATGCGGGGCGGGAGAAAACTGGATGATATCAAAGGCTTTAAAATTGCTTATGTGGGCGACGGAAACAATGTCGCCCATTCTCTGATCCTCGTTGCCGCCCTGCTGGGAATGGAGATTTCCGTGGGCTCGCCCAAAAATTACGAACCCGAGAAAGAATTTGTGCAGAAAGGGCTGGAGCTTGCCCGGATGAACGGCGGAAAAATTTATGTGGATGAGGATCCCGCCAAAGCCGCTTCAGGAGCGGACGTGATCTATACGGACGTGTGGGCCTCCATGGGAAAGGAAGAAGAAGGGGAAAACAGAAAACAAATTTTCAGGCCCTACCAGGTCAATGCAGCCCTGCTTGCCCAGGCCAAACCCACCGTCAAGATCATGCACTGCCTGCCCGCGCACAGGGGGGAAGAAATCACGGATGAAATGATTGAAGGCCCCAAATCCGTGATTTTTGAACAGGCCGGCAACCGCCTGCATTTGCAGAAGGCGATATTGTTGAAATTGTTGTCGTAGGGGTCAATCGTCAGGATTTTTTAAAGCGTTTTTGAAATTCGGCCCAATTTGGATACCACGGCTGGATTTTTTTCCAGAAACCGAAAAGCGACGTTGAAGGAAAAACCTGGACGCGCCGCAACTCGAACAAATCTGCTTCCTGATTTAACGGCCCCGAATCCGTCGCAAGCCCGCACACATAGCCCGCTTCTCTCACCCCGCGCTTAATCCCGGAATCGAGCCTCCCGTAAGGGTAGCAGAACGCAATGTCTTTCCTCCACGTGAGCTCTTCCAGCCTGTCTCTGGAGCGGTCCAGTTCCTCCTTCACATTGTCAGGGTCCGACTGCGTCACGTCAATGTGATTGGCCGTGTGGGAGCCGAACACAACGCCGGCGTCACGCATTTCCTTGATTTGGTCCTCTGTCAGCAGGGGCGATTCATGAATTGCCCCTACAGGGAAATCCCACACATTTGTCTTCCCGATCAAATCCGTCACCAGGAAAATGTTGGCCGTGATCCCAAACTCTTTTAAGACAGGGAAAGCGTGCGTGTAGTTGTCCAAGTAGCCGTCGTCAAAGGTGACGGCCACGGACTTGGAGGGAATGTTTTTTTGAAGCTTAAGATAGGCTGCGATGTTCTGCAAGGAAAGCGCGGTGTAACCCAGGTTTTTAAGCAGCCTCATCTGGGCGCGGAATTTTTGGGGGGTGACGCACAGTGAGCGGAACTTGCCAAAGTCGGACTCCGGGCAAACCCGGTGGTAGCAAAGGATGGGCACCCAGGACGGGTTCATCCCACTCATGACAGCGCTTTTTGGTAAACGCCCTCCAACTGCCGCGCCACGAGATGGGAATCAAATTTTTCAAGGACCGTCTGCCGGCCCCACATGGAGAGTTTGTTCCAAAGCGCGTCATCTCCCAAAATCCGGGTGAAATCGCGGATCAAGCGGTCTTTCTGGCTCAAAAACAGGTTCCAGACGCCGCAGTCGCCGAAATTGGAATCAAATGCATCGTCAAAATTACTTTCAGTGAGGAGCCCGGGGGCGGAAGACTCCCCGATGGAAATGACGGGCTTGCCGCAGGCAAGGGCCTCCAGCGCCACCCGGCCCGCGCCCACCACAAGCGCGGTTTTTCTGTAAAGCGGCGTCAAATCCCCTGCAGGCCCATTGATTTCAACGGAATCCACCAGCCAGCCGCCGTTCAAGCCCCTCACCAGCTCCTGGTCCTTGATGGATGGCGCATCCGCGACAATCTTGAACCTGGCGTCAGGAAAATCATTCAAAACCTGGCCGATGACTTTGTCGAGCAGGAACCGGAGAGCCTTGCCTTTCTGCCCGGAAAACCGCCCCACGTACAGGATGGTGCGGAAATCTCCGATTTTGCCGCCGGGGGCAAAGCGGTCCGTGTCGATGGCGTTGGGAATCATGCTGATCTTTTCCGCGGAAATTTTAATGTCCTCCGCAAGGTACCGCTCAAGATAGGGGCACATGGCCACGGCCTCCCGCCCCAAGCAGGGGAATGCCCGAAACGCGAAAGTGTTGCGCCAGCGCCCATGCGCGGTGGTGACGAAGGGCGCATTGGAGAACCGGGCAATCAGGTTGGCCGCGCGGGAATGAGAATGCACCAGGTCCACTTTATCTTCTTCGATGATGCGCCTCAAGGAACGGATGTTCTGAAGACGGCCCCAATAGCTGCGGTTCCCGCGGTGGATGGGCAGGGAATAAAACTGAAACCCGTGCGGCTCATGCAGGGCGTCGGAAACAAAAATGATCTCGTGCCCCAGGATCTTCAAAGCCCGGGCCAGCGTGAGCGCGTAAGTTTCCGCGCCTGTGACCTGAACCTGGGAAAGAAGCTGGAGGATCTTCAGGGGATGACTTTGTTGAGCGGATACTCGATGATGCCGGTTGCGCCGGCGCGCTTGAGCTGGGGAATGATTTTTTTCACCGTCTTTTCTTCAAGCACCACTTCAATGGCGATCCAGCCCTTGACGGAAAGGTGCGAAATGGTGGGCTTTTTGAGCGCGGGCAGAACGGAGGTGACTTTTTCCAGATTTTTCTCTTCCAGGTTCATCTTGAGCCCCACCATGCCTTCTGCGGCCAGAGCGCCCTGCAGCAGAATGGACAGGTTCTCGATTTTTTCACTTTTCCAGGGATCTTTCAACGCCTTGGCGTTGGCAATGAACCGCGTGGTGGATGAGAGGATTTCGGCCACGATCCGCAGCTTGTTGGCCCGCAAGGAGGAGCCCGTTTCCGTGAGCTCCACAATGGCGTCCACAAGATATCCCGCCTTGGCTTCTGTGGCGCCCCAGGAAAATTCCACGTCCGCTTTGACGCCGTTTTTGGAAAGGAAATTTTTGGTGATGTTGACCGCTTCAGTGGCGATTTTTTTGCCCGCCAGGTCTTTGACCGTTTTAAAGGACGAACCTTCAGGCACGGCCAGCACCCAGCGCACGGGCCGGAAACCTGTTTTGGCGTATTTCAGCTCACAGACTTCCTCCACCCTGGCTCCGGTTTCCATGATCCAGTCCAGCCCGGTGAGCCCCGCGTCAAACGTGCCGTCCTCCACATAGCGCGCCATTTCCTGGGAGCGCACCATCATGATGTCCAGCTCGTCGTCGTCGCTGGAGGGAAAATAGGAGCGGTCGCTGGCGTGAATGCGCACGCCGGCCTTCTTAAAAAGCTCCAAAGTGGATTCCTGCAGGCTTCCTTTTGGAATGCCTAATTTAAGTTTTTTCAAGCGCAAACCACCTTTTGTAAAGTGTACATGGAGGTGAAATTATATCAATTTTACCTTGCCCGCGAGTAGGCTTTCATGAGCAATTTGCGGGCTTTTGCGTGGCCGGGATCCAATCTGAGAATGGCCTCCATTTCTTTGATGGTTTTGGAATAATTTTCTTCCATGAAGGCGACAAGCCCGGAATTATAGTGAACGTCAATATGCTCATGCCTCACGGTTTCGTTCTCCTGAGCTGCTGTATCAGGGGAAGGCTCAACATGTTCCGGAACCGGGGGAACGGGTTCGGTCAGTTCTGGAACCGCAACGGGAACAGGGACAGGAGCCGGTTCAGGCGGAAGAGTCTTGAGCTTGTTGCGGGCCAACCGCAGGGCCTTGCGGGCGGTGATGTCTTTGGGCATCAATTTGACCGCGGCCTCAAATTTTTGCGCGGCCACCCAATAGTTTTTTTGATTCATGAAAGCCTGGAGTCCCTGGTCCATCAATTGGTCAAATTCGCGGTGGTTGGCATAGGGGTCCAGCGGAGGCTTGCGGCCGGCAGAAAACAAAAAATCGGTCTGTGCGGCCGCAACCAGGACGGCAAACAACAAGAAAGAAAAAAGGCGCATCATGATTTTATACTATCATTTTGCGCCGCAGGAGAACAACAGGGGCGTTTAACGGGTTATCGGATGACGGCTATTTTCCCGCGGTAGGTCTGGTTTTCAGCGGTTTTGGCCACATACATATAGACCCCTGAGATCACGTGATCGCCGTTTTCATTGGTCAAATCCCAGGAAACTGTGCTGGATGGAGCGGCCAGAGTTTTGACGTGGTCGCCTGAAACCGTGAAGATTTTCACCGTGCAGTTGTGAGGGAGGCTGTCCAAGGTGACGGACCGGCTCAAATAGAGGTCG
>MGUQ01000114.1:0-4263 GCA_001799975.1 Elusimicrobia bacterium RIFCSPLOWO2_01_FULL_54_10
GTGGGTTCAAGTCCCTCTCCGGGCACCAAATTTTTAGGTGGCGCTGGGCACCATTTTTTTCTTGAGTTGGGCTAGGTCGGGGGGAGCGGGAATTTTGAGTTTCGGCTTGGCTCTTGCGAAGAGTTTGGCGGCGCCTTCCGGGTGGCCCTGCTTGAGTTTGTGCAGCCCCGCAGCAACCTGAATCAGCCCTTGTAACAGTACTTTCTTCTTTCCACTGGTCTTCTTCCAGACCTCTTCCAAAACTTCATGGCACTCGAAATACTCCCCGCGGTCAAAATACTTTTCCGCCCGTTCGAGGTCATTCACTTCTTGGTTGTTTTGTCTTTTCTATAACGAACTTTGATTTTTTGAGTTGAACGGGCTTGTCGAAAGGCCTCAGCCCTGGAAAGATAGCCGTCTTTGTTGATGTCCATGCGGCGGAACAGATCCTCCGTGCACCAGGCTTCCAGCCGGTACGAAATCCGCCCGTCCCGGTCCGCGTCCATTTGCTTAAAAGCCGCCTCACTCAAATTTTTCATGCGCTCGCGCACCCGTTTGGTGGCCAGCCAATGGGTGAATTCAGGATAACTGAGAAAACCATCATCGTTCAAATCCGCCCACTGGAATTTTAAGGACGGCCAGCCCCACACTTTGATTTCTTCCGGATTGATTTTCCCATCGGTATTTTTGTCGAGAAGGTTGAAATTGGCTTCAAGTTCGTCCGCTCCGGCGCGGCAGGGCTGAGCGAAAACTGTATAAAGCAAAGCTAATGTAAAAACCTTGAACATCCATCAATTCTACAATTTTATTTATGGAGTTCTGTTAGAGGAAAAGCGACGAAATAAGTAGGTACTCCAGCGGGACTTCTCATGGAAACCTCTCCGTGGTTTCCCTCCCGCCTACGGCGTGAGCCTCCCTTCCAAAACGCTGTATTACCTACTTATTTCGCCGCTTTTTACGGTCTTGCGCGGTCCAAAGCGCGGAACTGGATGGCCTCCGCTAGGTGCTCAGGACGGATTTGGGCGGATTCGCCCATGTCCGCAATCGTGCGGGCCACTTTCAGGATGCGGTCGTGAGCGCGGGCGGAAAACCCCAGTTTCTGCACGGCAGTGCGCAGAAGCTTTTTCCCCTCTGTGTCCAGCGCCATGGCTTTTTTGCGCTCCGCCGGAGATTTTTTAAGCCGCGCGGCCGCGTGCTCGCGCGCCTTTACCACTCGCTTGCGGATGATCTGGGATTTCTCTCCCAAGCCGTCTTCTCCCGTGAGCTCGTCAATCTTCAAGGACGGCACCTCGAGGTGCATGTCAAAGCGGTCCAGAAGCGGCCCGGAAATTTTTCCGGAATATTTTTGCACTTGCTGAGGCGTGCACACGCAGTCCCGCGACGGATGGCCTAAAAATCCGCAAGGGCAGGGGTTCATGGCGGCCACAAGCATGAAATTGGCCGGAAAACTCATGGTTTCCTTGGAGCGGGCCACCACCACGCGGTGGGACTCCAGCGGCTGGCGCAACACTTCCAGAACATTTCGGTGGAACTCTGGGAGTTCGTCCAGAAAAAGCACCCCGTTGTGGGCCAGAGAAACCTCGCCCGGCCGGGGGACGGACCCGCCGCCAATCAAGGCGGAATCCGAGATGGTATGATGGGGGGAACGGAAGGGCCGCTCGGTGAGCAAACTCCTTTCTTTGGGCAAGAGACCTGCCACGGAATGGATTTTTGTGGTTTCGATGGATTCCTCCAGCGTGGGGGGCGGGAGTATTGTGGCAATGCGTCTGGAGAGCATGGTCTTGCCCGTTCCGGGCGGGCCAATCATCAGGACATTGTGGGCCCCTGCGGAGGCAATCTCCAGCGCCCGCTTGGCATAGGCCTGGCCTTTGACTTCGGAAAAATCGCAGGCAGGGAGCGAATCCCCACTTGCTGACGCCAATGGAGCCTCAATCAACGGGAGCGGCAATTCCTCCTTGTTTAAAAAATCCACCACCTCTTTTAAAGAGCCGCAACCCATCACTCTCAGGCTTCTCACAACCGCGGCTTCAAACGCGTTTTCCCTGGGCACAATAATGCCTTTCAAGCGCTTGCGCTTGGCTTCCATGGCTATGGCCAGAACGCCGCGCACGGGCCTTAAGGACCCGTCCAGGGCCAGTTCCCCGATCAGGCACCACCCGCCCAAATGCTCTTCCTGCAGGTCGCCCGTGGCCGCCAACACGCCTGCCGCAATGGGCAGGTCGAATGAGGCGCCTTCTTTCTTGATGTCGGCCGGAGCCAGGTTCACCACAACCTTGCGCACGGGAAAATCAAAGCCGCTGTTGCGTACGGCAGCCACCACTCTGTCGCGGGCTTCTTTGACAGCCGCGTCCGGCAGACCCACGGTGCAAAGTTTGGGCAGGCCCGGAGCGATGTCCACCTCCACCGTCACAATGTATCCGTCCACTCCGTGAACCGCGCCTGAAAATATTTTAGATAACATAATCCACCTCCATTAAAATGACCTGATATTATTCTTGATTAATGGGGGGAGTTGCGGAAGGAGGGACTTATGTCAACTTGTGTAGAAATATGTTAAATTTTTATTAAGGTTAAAAAGGAGGTCATACCATGAGCGTACAGATAGGCATAGAGAGCAAAAACAGGCAGGCGGTGGCCAAGATCCTTCACAAAACCCTGGCTAATGAGTATGTGCTTCTGATCAAGACCAAGAATTATCACTGGAATGTGGTGGGGCCGGATTTTTCGGAACTTCATAAGCTTTTTGATGAACAGTATGTGGCGATTTCAGTGTTCGTTGACGACGTGGCCGAACGCGCCCGCAGTCTGGGAGAAAAAACCATCGGCACGCTTCAGGAGTTTCTCAAGGCCACCACCTTGAGGGAAAATCCGGGCAAATATCCGCCCGCACAGGCCATGATTGAAAATCTTGCCAACGATCACGAAGCGATTGTCCGCGAACTGAGGAAAGACCTGGACGACTGCTCGGAGAAATACAAAGATATGGGCACGAGCGATTTTTTAACGGGCTTGATGGAAGAACACGAAAAAACGGCCTGGATGCTGCGGTCTTACCTCGAACGCTGACTTAGAGAGTATACCCCTCAAAAGACAGGACATTGGGAATGTGCTCCATTCCCGCGGGGCCTGCCGCGGCCACATCAAAGCGGTAGTTGCGGTTTTTAAATCCCTTAGTTCGAATATAATACATAGCAGCGCGGCTCATGCGCGTGAGCTTTTTGCCCAATACAAACTCTTGGGGAAGGCCATAATCTGAATTTTTGCGGTATTTGACCTCCACAAACACGACGGTCCGCTTAGTATCTTCCATGATCAAATCCACTTCGCCCGCCCGGCACAAAAAATTCCTCTCGATCAGTTTCCACCCGAGACGCTCGAAATAAGCAAGTGCCTGGGTTTCTGCAAGGTCTCCCTGCTCGCGCGCTTTAGTTTTCATATAAATATCTGACGGGAGCAAAACTCCTGCGGTGCACGGGGGAAGGCCCCAAGATGGCGATGCGTTCTTGGTGAGAGGCTGTCCCATAGCCCTTGTGGCGTTCAAAGCCATATCCAGGGAACCGGCTGGAGAGCGTGTGCATGATGCGGTCGCGGAAGACCTTGGCCATCACGCTGGCAGCCGCGATGGACGCCGACAACCCGTCGCCTTTCACGATGGAAACCTGGCGGAACCCGCTGGCCGGAATGGGGCGGCCGTCCACGGCCACCAGGTCGGGCCGAAATCCCGGGTTGCGGTTCAAAAGGTTTTGCAGGGCGGCTTGCATGGTGAGGTGCGTGGCTGAGAGGATGTTGACCGAGTCAATCAGGGCCACCTGGCCCACGGCGATGCCCCAGAGAGCCTGCGCTTCTATCTTTTTATAGAGATGCTCGCGTGTGGCGGCGTCCAGCTTCTTGGAATCGTCCAGGCGGGCGTCAAAAAAGTTTTCGGGCAAGCAGACGGCGCAGGCCACCACGGGACCGGCAAGAGGACCCCGGCCGGCTTCATCAATGCCGATCAAATGGAATTTATTTTCTTGGGAAGATGAATATTTTGATTTGAGGCTGGAATCAAAGCGGTAAAGCTTTCGCATCGGCTGCCATCATCTTACTTGAGATGGCCGCTGAAAATCAAGTTTGAGAGCGGGTTATCGGGTTGCGACGGGTTCGGGCGAGGCTTTTTTGGCTGCGGATTTGGTGGCGGCAGGCGCCGGAGCGGCGGATTCCGATTCGGTTTCCGTGTGGTCTTTCTCGGTCAGGCGCGCGGCCTTGCCGGAGAGGCCTCTCAAATAATAGAGGCGGGCGCGGCGG
>MGUQ01000114.1:4355-7720 GCA_001799975.1 Elusimicrobia bacterium RIFCSPLOWO2_01_FULL_54_10
CAGACCGGCGCCGGAACGCTTGAGGACTACGCCTTCAAAGGGCTGGATTCTTTCAGATTCGCCTTCCACCACGCGCACGTGCACGCGGACAGTGTCTCCGGGGCGAAAGGGGGGCAATCCGGATTTTAAATACGGTTTTTGAACTTGGGATAAAATCTTCTGGGCATGCATGGCAATAGTCTCCTGTCAAAATCAAAGCAGATCTGGCCTTTTCTTAATCGTCTTTTCCAACGCGTCCTTTTTTCTCCATTCCTTTATGTCTTTGTGGTTTCCCGAGAGCAAAACCCCGGGGACCTTCATCTTCATGAACTCGGCCGGGCGGCTGTAATGCGAACAGTCCAGCTTCCCGTCATAAAACGAATCGTTTTCAACCGATTCCTGCTCTTTGACCACTCCCGGGACCATCCGGGCCAGAGCGTCTGTCAAAACCATGGCCGGTATTTCGCCGCCGGTGAGCACATAGTCTCCGATGGAGACTTCCCGGTCTATCCAGCTCATCGCCCGCTCATCTATGCCTTCGTAGCGCCCACAGAGAAGAATGAGACGCTTGTTGCGGGCCAAATCTTTCACCAAATCCTGCGTGAGCTTCTCGCCCTGGGGCGAAAGATAAACCACGCAGGGGCGGGATTTGCCTTTTTTGAACGCTCCCAGATACTTGAGCGCTCTCCAGATGGGCTCCACCTGGATCAGCATGCCCGTGCCGCCGCCAAAAATCTTGTCGTCCGCTTTCCGGTGCTTGTCCTGGGAGAAATCTCTCAGGTTGTGCAGCCGGATCTTGAGCAACCCTTTGGCCTGGGCCTTTTGGAGGAGGCTTTCTCCCAGAGGGCCGGTGAACATCCCCGGGAAGAGGGTGAGGATGTCAATTTCAAGCTTCTTTAGGGGGCTCATAAATGTCTTTGAGGCCCTTGGGCAAGCGGACCATGATCTTTTTTTCAGAGAGCAAAACTTCCAAAACAACCGTCTTGAGTGCCGGGATCAGATATTCCCTGTCCCCGTTCCTGACCACAAACACATCGTTGGCGCCGGTGCCGAAGACATCTTCCAGGACGCCCAAATATTCGCCTTCTTCCGTTTCCACTCTGGAGCCCGCAAGCTCCGAGACCTTCCAGGATTCAGGACTTATAAAATTTGTTGCGAATCAGGAGCGATTGGACTGTGTCCGACGGCCGCGCTCCCTGGGAGAGCCAGTACTTGATGCGCTCCGGCTGGAGCACAAGAGCGTTGGATTTTTCCCTGGGGTCATAATGGCCCAGGATTTCAATCTCTTTGGCGTCTCTGGCTGCGCGATGGTCAATGGCCACCAGCCGGTAATACGGCTGTTTGGGCATTCCCGTTCTTTTAAATCTTATTTTAACAGACATAAGCACCAGATTATACTCGATTTAGCTGATGCTGTCAACGGAAGCACGAATCTTTTGGATGGCGGCGGAGCGGTCTGATTGGGCGAAAATGGAATGGCCGGCCACCAGCACCTGGGCGCCTGCCTGCACCGTCAAAGGCGCGGTATCGGCGCTGATGCCGCCGTCTACCTCAATTTTAAGTTTGGGATTGGCCTGGGCGGCGGCTTTTTTGAGTTCAGCCACTTTGGGCAGCATGTCCGCCATAAACTTTTGGCCGCCGAACCCCGGCTCCACCGTCATCACAAGCACCAGGTCCAACAACGGCAAAAAAGGCAGTATGGAAGAAACAGGGGTTTTGGGCCGCACGGAGATGCCCGCTTTCTTGCCCTCAGCCTTGATCTGAGCGATGATATCCTTCGGATTTTTGGCGGCTTCCACATGAAAGGTGATGGAATCCGCGCCGTACTTGGCGAACTGGGGAATATATTCCGCGGGATCCGTGATCATCAAGTGCACGTCCAGGAACATCTTTGTGGCCCGGCGGATCCAGTGCACCACCACGGGGCCGATGGTTAAATTGGGAACAAAATGCCCGTCCATCACATCCACATGGATCCAGTCCGCCCCGGCGGCTTCCACGGATTTGATTTCTTCGGCCAGTTTGGAGAAATCGGCCGAGAGGATGGAGGGGGCGATCAGCACTTTACCGTTTCCGCTCATTGGGCCGGCCGTTCTTCGGTCAAGATGTCGTTCACAAAAACGCGCACGCGGGCGGAGGGGGAGGGACGCTCTGGCAAGAGGAGGTCCAGCTTGGAGCCCGGCTCGGGCTGGCCTTTCCAGATTTCTTTGGACTTCGAGCCGTCCACCAGCACAAAGCGGAATTTTTTTCCTTCATCTCCCTGCGGGACATCGAACCTGAATTTGGGGAAAGCGCCGGCGGCTTCTGGCACAGCATCAGCGTTCATTTTGGAAATGGTGAGGCGGACGGTGGAGCCGGTTTGCATCATGGAATCAAACGGAATGGACTGGGAGAGAACAATGTTGTCGTCCTGCGGGGATTCTTCCACAGTAGTTTCGATCTTGATGTTTAAGTTCTTGGCCCAGGCCTGCGCGCTTTCCAAAGTCTTTCCGGCGAAATCCGGCATGAGCAGGACATCGTCTTCCGGCGGGCCGTCGGAGACCACCACATGCACCAGCGCGCTCTTGCGAACGATGGTTTTGGAGACCGGTTCCTGCGCCACCACGGTGTCTTTTTCGTATTTGAGGGAGGGGCGGCTGCGCACTTCGCCCAGTGAAAGACTGTTCATGCGGAGAGCGATTTCAGCTGAGCGCAGGGATTGGCCTTCGAGATCCGGAACAAAAATGGATTCTCCGCCCTGCGAGAGGGTGACTCGGATAACCTTGCTTTCGCGCACGGACATGCCCGCGGGCGGAAGTTGGCGCAGCACCGTGCCCACTGGAACCTGGTCATTAAATTCAGCCCCTTCCTGCTTGAGCCCCAAATTGAGCCTGGAGAGGACATCGAGAGCTTCGTACAGCGACTGGCCGGTCAAGTCCGGCACCACCACGTCTTTTTGGGCGTGGACAGCGGTTTTGACCGCCCAGTTGAGAGTAAAAAAGAGGATGAGGAGCGACAAAACGCCCAGGCCGATCCATTCTGCTTTCTTGATCATGAAAATATATTATAGCTTTTTAAAATCCAGCAAAAAATGGTCACGCACGCCTTTTGGAAGGGAGGCTCACGCGAAGCGGGAGGGGAACCACGGAGAGGGACTAACTTACGGAGCTTTGAGGTAAAACTGCAGCTTGGTGCCGCCCACTTCAACGATGTCGCCTTCGTTGAGCTTGCGTTCTTTATCCACCGACATCCCGTTGACCTTGGGATAGCCTTCCTTGAGCGCCACCAGCACATAGCCGTCGGGCTTGCGGCTGATGAGGGCGCCCAGATCCGGCGCCATCATTCCGCCCTTGACCTTTATGCCGGCGCGGTCGGATTTGCCGAGATAGATGGAAGTGTCTTTGAGG
>MGUQ01000115.1:0-2943 GCA_001799975.1 Elusimicrobia bacterium RIFCSPLOWO2_01_FULL_54_10
AAAGCCATTAACTTTATAAAACAAACGCCGTACTTGCACGGCGTAACCTCTAAACCCTGATGTCGCATATGTATCTTAACTTACTCAGAGGCGGGGAGTTCTTTAGGTGACGTAGCCCCAGGTTCGGAGCAGGTCGCCGTCCCGGCCCCAGCGTTCGCCGATGTCGGTGCGGTAAAACATGTTGGGGATGACGATATTTTTCAATCGGGTATAGGCCTCTTTGCGGGCGTCTTCCATGGTGGGGCCGGAGCCGGTGACCACCATCACATAGCCCGTGTGGCCGGAGAGGCGCCATTGGCCGTCCGTGAGCTTAATGTCCGCGGGCCAGAGGCCTTCTTTCATGGGCTTCTTGAATAGAACGATGGAATCATCACAGTATTTCTTAAAAGTTTTGGGGTCTTCGAAAGGAAAGGGGGGAACTGCCACCACCACGCCCACCTGAAACCCTTTTTTCACTCTCAGGGCCGGAGAGCCGCCTTTGGCCAGCTCTTGCAAAAATTCTCCCATGGGGGAAAGTATCCCCTCCATCTGAATGGAAAGCGTGGGCATGCCGAAGCGCGACGTGCACTCCAGGGGAAAAATGCCGCGGGCGTTTGCGATGCAGTTGATGTCAAAGTAGCCGATATAGCCTGCTTGCGCGAGGCGGCTTTGCATCTTTTGGAGTGTTTCTTTAAATAAGTCGCCGCCGTCGCACCAGAACATGGAGGTGCCCATTTCTCCGGTGGTTGGCCCGATGTCGCCGTTGAAAAGCCGCTTGTGCTCAAAATTGATGCAGCACTGCCCCACAAATTCTTTGCCGTTGAAGAAAGCGCCCACGGCCACTTCCACGCCTGTGGCGAATTTTTGCACCTGGAAGCTTTTGATCTTGCTGGCCCAGCCGCGCTTGTAATGCTCAAGGATGGTGAGCACATCCAGGCCGTCGTCCTCCTGACCGATAAACGATAAAACTTTTTCCGTCTGCGCGGTGCCGTTGGGCTTGACCACATAGCGCTCGGGATTGTCTTTCACAAATTTGGCCGCGTCGTCAAAGGATTCGAAGTGCCAGGAGGGGAGGTGGGAGAGGCCTGCTGCCTGCATTTCATTTGCGCCGAATTCCCGGTTCATCTCCAGCTTGTCCGTATAAACCGTGCCGCCGATGACTGCCTTGCCTTCTTTTCTTAAATTTTCTGCGATGGCGCCAAAGTCAGCGTCATCGAAAACGATCACATCCGCCCAATCTTTCCATTCCTGCCAGGAATTTACTTTCTCGACAAAACCGTCGGAAACTTCTTTCTCGTCCTTGTCGTCAATATAATATTTAACTTTGCAGCCTTCTTCCTGCAGGCGGATGCACAAATCCCCGATGCATCCCACGCGCGAGATGCACAAGAACTTGAGTGAATGTTTTCCGTTGCCGTTCCCGTTTGCCATTCTCCTTATTTATTAACAGATATAAAAAAAAATACAAGGACTTAAATAAAAAAAGTCCTTGATTTATGAGCGCAGTTTGAATATGTGTAAAGTAGTTTTAAGAGGCGGTGAAAAAGTAGCCCTTGGCAGGGATGGTCTTGATGTGGTGCTCGCCGATTTTTTTGCGGATTTTGGCGATGTGGATGTCAATCACGCGGGTGCCGTCCATTTTAACTTTGCCCCAGATGGATTTGTAGATGTCTTCCCGGGACACGGGGCTCGGGGAATGGCGGATGAGGACATAAAGAATGTCGAATTCTTTGGGGGTCAAATCTGAGATGGCTTTGCCTTTGATTTCCAGATTATAGTTGACCGGATCGATGTGGACTTGGCCCAGCTTGATGGGAGTGCGGGCGGCTCCTTTGTCTCCTTGGGTGCGCCGCATGAGCACTTTTGCGCGCGCGATGAGCTCCATGGGGTCGAAGGGCTTCACTAAATAGTCATCGGCGCCGATCTCGAGGCCCTTGACCTTGTCGATCACTCCGGTGCGGGCGGTGAGCATGAGGATGGGGATGTCCTTGGTTTCGGGGACGTCTTTCAAGGCCTTGCAGACGTCGATGCCATCCATGTCGGGGAGTTTTAAATCGAGGATGATCAAGTCGGGACATTCCTTGTTTGCTGCGGCTATCGCTTCTTTGCCCGTTTCAGCCATCAGAACGGTGAAGTCCCGGATGGCAAAGGACTGCTTGATCAGCTCCTGAACATCCAGATCGTCATCGACGATTAATATCTTTGGCATGGCAATCCTAGTTTAGCAGGAGTCTGCGGGGAATACAAGGTTGGGGCTCCTACCACTTGGTGACGGCGGTGAATTCCAGCACGGCTTCGGCGCCCTTGGCCACGGGGATGACGAATTCCGCAGTGGTGGAATCTTTTTTCGCATGCTTGAAATTGGACTTGACGATTTCCCAGTCATCCCACAGCCGCTCCACCGCCAGAACTTCGATGTCAGAATCCTTGTGGTTGCGGATCTTGATTTCCACCGTGGTTTGACGGGAGCGCTGGCTGAGCGCCCGCATTTCTTTTTCCTTTCTTTCTGCCGCGACATCAAAGGCGTTGCCGATTGAGAGACGCACTTTTTCTTCCTTCGGAGTATGGTCCATTCGGTCTTCACCCACAAATTCCTGGGATTTGTCGTCATCCTGTTTGTAGACCCGCACCTTGCCTGCGGGCAGAGCCAGGCCCAGACCCTGCGCCTTGGAGTTCAAAAATTCCATGGCCACGCTCACCTTTTTGGGGTTTGTCTGGCCGTCGTACTTGTAAATCTTTTTGACGGGGACAGACGCGGACGGAAAAAGGGAGATCTGCTTGATCTGGTTGTTTTTAAGGGTGGCAGGCCGCTGTAGGGTATAAAGATGATATTCAAAGAATGATTTTTCCGCGAATTGCTTCTCATCTGCGCTAAAGCTTTCCACCGTCATGGCTCTTCTTAGATAGGCTGTGGGTACCGCGTCGCTGACCCGGTTTACATCGCCCGCAACCAGCTTGATCTTG
>MGUQ01000115.1:2952-7123 GCA_001799975.1 Elusimicrobia bacterium RIFCSPLOWO2_01_FULL_54_10
TTGTCCAGAACCGCCACATATTCCGCGTGCCAGCCGATGCCGGCGGTCAGATAGCTCACTTCCATGTCGTGCTTCCCGCCTTTGTCGGAGGAAAGCATCCACACGAGCGTGGGGCGCGTGATCAGCCCTGAAGGCAGCTTGGGAAAATTAATGTTTAAGATGCTTGCCCTGGACACCGACTGGATTTCGCCGTCCCTTTTTTCCAGCACCACGTCGTCCGATGAACTCAGCAGCCTGCCTTCAAACATTTTTCCTTCTTTGTCAAAGAGCTGCACGGTCTGGTCGATGTATTTTTCGAGGATTTTTTCGGCGCTCACAAGGTCATACTCAAAATTCTGCTCCAGAATGGCCACTTTTCCCGGAGCGGTGAGGGATTTGAAGTGAACCGAAGTGGGGTCCATCTGGGCGGCCACATCCGCAAATTTGACTTCGCCCGTTCCGGCATTGATTTCCATGGGACGCATGGAGCGCACGGCCGCCAGGTTGTTGTTATAAACGGTGACGGCCGATTCGTCGGCGAATGCGGCGGCTGCGATCAAGAGCGGGGCCATAAAAAATACATTCTTCAGTCGCATGATTCCCTCCATAATGAGCGTTGCCTGCATTTTACATTTTTCTACACAGGTTGACATAAATCCCTGCTGGTCAGGCGGGGGCATGCGGCATATACTGTAGGCATGAAACATTTCACGACTGCGGCATTGCTATTTTTTTCCGTCATCCCCCAGGCTGCGGCCGGCGGGGGAGATCCCCTTGTTTCAGCGACCGTCGAAGACTGTGAAAAGACGGCGCTGGAAAACCACAGGTCTGTGCAGCTTGCCGCCAGGGAAATCCGGCTGCACCAGGCGCGTCAAACGGAAGCGTTCCGGAACCTTCTGCCTTTTCTGACTCTCAAGGGAGAAGAAACGCAGGGAAAGGCGGACGACGCCGGACGAACGCCGGAATTCACGGAGAAAAGTTTCGGTGTGGAGCTGGTTCAGCCGCTTTTTCAAGGCGGCCGGCTGTTCCGCGCCTTTCAGCAATCCAGAGAAAACCTTGAGGCCGTCCGAGCCAAGCTGGAGCGCGCCCGGCAGGAAGCGGTTTACCGCGCACGGGTGGCTTATTGGAATTTGGCCCGGGCGGAAAAAGTGCTGCAAATCTGGATCAGGCATCTGGAGAAACTCGAGAAGCAGAAAACGATGGCCGACCGGCTTTTGGAGGCCCATGTTATCACGCCTCAAGACTATATGGCCGTGAACACGCGCTACCTCCAGGCGCACTATCAGGCGGACGGCGCCAGGGCCGAAGTTGAGCTGCGGTTGTGGCAGTGGACGGAATCTCTGGGCATGAAAACGCCTCCCCAACTGCGGCCCCAGGCGGATTTTGGCGCGGTGTCTGTGCGCACGGATACGCTTGAAGATTGCCTGAATTTGGCGCGGGTCCGCCATCCGGACATCCGCCTCCAGCAGGCCGTTTTTGAGGCGGCGCGGCGGGGACACCAGGGGGCCAAGGCCAGGCACTGGCCCCAAATCGATCTTAACGGTTTTTACGGCAAGAGCGGGGCCGCGTTCAAAGGTGAAATTCTGACATTGAAAGACGATTGGCAGGCGGGAGTGAGGGCGTCTCTTCAGTTTGGCGGCAGCACTCTGCAAGCGTCCGGCCTGCGCCAGCGGACAAGCCCCCGCATTGGGCAATCTTCAACGACCGAGTCCCAGACCCTGTCCGCATCCGTCGGCATTCTGGACGGCCTGAAATCCCGCGCCGAAGAAAAAGAGGCCTGGTTGGAGCATCACGCTGCCCAGGCACAGATGGAAAGCGTGGAGATGGATGTGTTGAACGGCGTTCGGGAAGCCTACGCCGACATGAGAGAAATCCTGGCTCAGCTCAAAATTGATGAAAATGAGCTGGCTCTGGCCCTCACGGAAGTCTCCGTGGCGGAAATCCGCAGCAGCCGCAGGGAAGGTGCGGTTTCGGAGCGGGCCGCTTCGCTCGCGCGCCTGGCACAGGCGGAAGAAGCATTAACGCAATCCCAGGCGGCGCATGCCGTTTCCCTGGCCGCGCTGGATCGCGCGGTGGGCCATGAATAAGAAATGGATTGCGGTTGGAGCCGGAATGACTGTCCTTGTCATGTCAGCATACTTTTATCATCATCGTTTCCCGGCCGGTCCGGACGCTTCCGTCTTGCCGGCCCCGCAGGAAACAAAGGAAAACGTTCAGGAGAGCGCGTGGGAGATTTTTGAGGTGGTTCCCTCCAACCAGGCCGACATGGTGGACGGGCTGATCGGCACCGTCAAAGGCGACAGTGTGGTTCTCACTTTCGGAATGCAGGAGGAAAAAATCACCGCGGTGCATGTGCGCGTGGGGGACGCGGTGGAGCGGGGACAAAAACTCTTCGAGCAGGACCACACCCGGGCTCTGGCTCGGCTTCGGCAGGCGCAGATTGCGCATGACCGGGTCAGCGAACTCTGCGCGGTGGGAGGTGCGACGCTTCAGGATGCTGAGGAATCCCAAGCCCTTCTCTCCATTGCCCGCAAAGACTATGATGACACATTCATCTGCGCTTCCAAGCGCGGAACGATATCTGAAATCCTCAAACGGGAAGGCGAAACGGTGACCCGCAACGATGCCGTTGCCGTTTTGGTGAGTTCGCAAGATGAATATTACGTGGAAACGGGAGTGACGGAAAGCGACATTGACAATATCCGCAGGGGGCAAAAGGCAAAAGTGCTTATTGAGTCTGTTTCCGATGTCTGGATGGATGCCAGGGTGCGCGGTGTGGCCAAGGAAGTATCCGCCCAGGGCAGGACAGGCACCGTGCACCTTTCATTGGCGGGAGCGGGACGGTTTCATCTGCGTCCGGGCCTTTTCGCCCGTTGCAAGATTATCACGGCTGACACGCCGACTCTGACAGTGCCCCGCAGCGCCTATGACGATGAAAAAATGGGGGTGTATGTATTGGATGAGAGCGGAATTCCCGTCTTGCGGCCGGTGGTGTTGGGCCGCACCACCTGGGAATATTGCCAGGTCCTGTCCGGATTGAATGAAGGTGAAAAAATTTTAACGAAACCCCCGCATCATCCAAGCCTTCCTTGAGATTCCGCTTCCTTATGATGTATTAGTTTATTTTGCATCTGGAAAAAAAACGGTATTCCTGTTATCCTCATCCTGTGTCTAATCGTCTGGCCCGAAGCAACGAAGTCGAGGCCTGGGGGAGTTTTTGTTTTGAATAAATCGTCATGAGCCATTACGTCATCTATTATTTTCCGCTTTTGGCCGTTCCCATTGTCCTGCTGCTCTATTTTTCAGGACCGTTGAGCGCTGCGGGGCTCACCATCTTTGCCAGCCTCATTGGAACCGTGGCCATCATCTTTTCCGCCGAAGGGTTCTTTTCGGGCACCAGCATCGGAGAGAAAGCTGCGCCCATCATTTTCATCCTTCAAACGGTTTGGTTGTGGGTCGTTTTCTGGGTATCGGAAAAGCTCATCGAGCAGCGGGACATGGAAAAGCACCGTCTGCAGGAAGAAAGCGAAAACCTTGAAATGTCCATGCTGGACTATCAGCGGGAGCAAAAAGAACTTGAAAAATTCAGTACCAGCATGGAAGAGAGGATATCGCGCTATTCCCTGCTGAGGGCGTTCACGGACGACCTGGCGGGCATCGTCAAAATCAGGGACGTGCAGAGGCAGACGGAGGAATCTGTCCGAAAGATTTTTGCCGGAGACCCCGAAATCCGCGCGCACATGGACCTTCTGAGCTTTCCCAACACCCCGCTCAAAGAGGATGCTCTCAGCGAATGGGTGGTGCGCCACCGCATTCCGCTTCTCGTCTCCGACACCTCGGCCGACCTTCGGTTTCCGGCCAACAAACTTCATCCCAACGCTTCCGTCATTTCATGCCCCATCGAGCGGGAAAACCTGATTGTTGGCCACCTGACCGTTGAGGTGGATCTCCCCAGGGCGTGGAAAGATGAAGACCTCCGGTTTCTTTCCGACATCGCCAACATTGTGTCCGTGGCCCTGGCCAACGCGGTCTACTATGAAAAGGTGGAGTCGCTTGCGGTGCATGATTCCCTCACGGGGTTGTATGTGCGGTACCGCTTTGACGAACGCGCGGAAGAGGAATTTGCCCGCGCCTCATCTTCCGGGTCGCCGTTGTCCCTCATCCTCTTTGACCTGGACCATTTCAAAACCGT
>MGUQ01000115.1:7137-8893 GCA_001799975.1 Elusimicrobia bacterium RIFCSPLOWO2_01_FULL_54_10
GTGGAAGCCCAGCCCATCGGCCCGGAGCGCATTCCCATCACGATATCCGGCGGAGTAACGACGCTTCAGCCCCACATGAAGACCCCCCAGGATTTTATCGAATCCGCCGACCAGGCTCTGTATCAGGCCAAAGACGCGGGGAGAAACCGCCTGGTCCAGCTGGAATCATGAACAGCTTTTTCTCGCTTTTTCCGCTTTTCTCTGTCTTTTTTTTGATCCGTTCCTCACGGTCCGGGTTCTCCGTGTCTCCTGCGGCCGTGTTGCTGATGGCGGCGGCATCCCTTGTGCTGGGCCACGTCGCCGGACTGATGCTGGCGGGGATCCTTTATGCGATGCTGTTTCTCATCATCGGGTTTTTTCCGCTTTTTCTGCAGCGCGAAGTGCGCGCGGAAACCGAGCGCTACCAGGTGAGCGAGAAGGTCCTCAAGAAGCAGGTTGACGAAAGCAAGTTTGAGCGCGAAAAATGGACCGGCATCCGCCAGAGAGTGGTGGATGACATGGAGCGGATTTCCAAGCGGTATGCGTTTGCCCGCACCCTGGTGGCCCGCACGGATGAAAAGTCCGTGCTCGCGGATTTGAGCGCCACTTTCGGCTCCACCCGCATGGTGCTGGGCGTGGCCTTTTCTGCGAACCTTGAACACGAAATGGATGTCAAAAGCGTCTGGGTGCCGTCATTTACCAGCGGGTGGGTCACCGAGGAAGACTGGAGCCGTCTGCTCAAAAAAGTCCCGCCATTGACGGACCGCGCTTCGGCCTATAATCTTCCCAAAGATTCCGAACTGGCCGAGCACATGAAAAGCGACAGCCTGCATGTGGTGTACGCTCCCGTGAGATGGGGCGGAGAGGTGCAGGGTTTGCTCACGCTGCTGCTTGAAGTCGGCGCCTCGGGAGAGTTTCTGGACGAGGTTTCATTTTACGCCCAGCTTCTTGGCCTGGGCCTCCACAAGACCTATTTGTACCGGATGATGATTGAACGCAGCCGCAGGGACGGCCTGACCGGGCTCTATTTGCGCAGCATCTTCCTCGAACGCCTGCTGGAAGAAATCAGTTTTTCAAAGCGTTACGGCACCTCTTTTTCGATTCTGCTTCTGGATCTGGATCATTTCAAGTCCATCAACGATAATTTCGGGCACGTGATTGGCGACAAAGTGCTTCGCAGCGTGGCGGAATGCTTAAAAGCCGTGCTTCACCCCGGAGTCACCGTCTCCCGTTACGGCGGGGAAGAGTTCGCCATTCTGATCGGGCTGGCTCCGCCCGAAGAGGTCAAGGAAACGGCAGAGCTGATCCGCCATTCCGTGGAGCACCTGGTTTTTAACCTCTCCGACAACCCCGATGACAAGCCGCTTCGCATCGGGAGGCGCAAGGGAGAAGTGCGAGTGACCGTGAGCATCGGCATCGCGCACTACCTGCCGGACGCCGTCACCTATGGCGAGCTGATCCGCAGGGCTGATGCGGCCCTTTATTGGGCCAAAGAGGCCGGCCGCAACTCCATCAAGGAATGGAAGGGCCTCAAGTAGTTCCCGCCGTCAATTTGATATAATCTGCACCTTATCTATGGCTGAAGTCCGGCTTAAAAATGTTTTTAAGCGCTATAACGGCGCCATCGCGGTTTCGGACGTCTCTCTGGAGATCGCCGACAAGGAGTTCTTCATTTTGGTGGGGCCCTCCGGCTGCGGCAAATCCACCACGCTCCGCATGGTGGCAGGCCTGGAGGAAGTCTCCGACGGGGAAATATGGATCGGCGGCAGAAAGGTCA
>MGUQ01000116.1:0-1260 GCA_001799975.1 Elusimicrobia bacterium RIFCSPLOWO2_01_FULL_54_10
TTGATGGACGCGCTCCGCCGCGCCAGCGCGGACCGCATCACCCCCGTTCTCCCTTATTACGGCTATTCCCGCCAGGATCGCAAAGCCGAGCCCCGCGTGCCCATCTCCGCCAAGCTTGTGGCCAATCTCATTCAAGCGGCCGGAGCTGATCGCGTGCTCACCATGGACTTGCACGCCGGCCAAATCCAGGGCTTCTTCGACATTCCCGTGGATCATCTCTACGCCAATCCCGTCATCATCGACTATTTCAAGAAAAAGCCCCTATTTAATGAAAGCAATTCCAAGGACTTGGTGGTGGTGTCTCCAGACGCCGGCGGCGTGGAGCGCGCGCGCGCGTTTGCCAAGCGCCTAGGCGCAGAACTCGCCGTGGTCAACAAACGCCGCATTTCGCCCAATGAAGCCGCAGTCATGAGCATCATCGGCGACATCAAGGACAAGAACGTCATCATCATTGACGATATCTGCGATACGGCTGGTACGCTCTGCAAAGCCATTGAGGCGCTCCACAAAGAAGGCGCCAAAAAGATTTATGCCAGCTGCGCACACGCCATTTTGGCGGGCCCGGCCTTGGAGCGGTTGTCCAAAGTGCCTCTGGAGGAGCTGGTCGTGACCAATTCCATTCCGCTTCGCCAGACCAACCCCGATTATTTGACCGTGCTCTCCGTGGGCCGTCTGCTCGCGGAAGCCATCCGCCGCATCCACTCCGGATCGTCCGTGAGCGAACTTTTCGTATAAATAAAAAAAGGAAAACAGGTAAACTAAAATGCAAACCGTAATTATTGAAACAGAAGCCAGACAACCCCTTTCCAGAGGAAAACTCTCGGATCTCCGCAAGTCGGGACGCATTCCCGCCGTCGTTTACGGCGGAGGCGGCCAGTCCAAGAAAGGCGAAATGCACCAGGACTTGGTGCAGGTGGACGAGAAATCGTTCGTCAAAATGCTCAACAAAGAAGGCTCCAACGTTCTGCTTGAGCTTAAAGTGGGCGCGCAGAAAGTAAACGCCGTCATCAAGGAAATCCAGAGAAATTATGTCACCCGCAAACTCATTCATGTTGATTTTCAGCGCGTGGACATGTCCAAGAAGTTGGAAGTGAGCGTGCCCGTGCATTTGGTGGGCGAAGCCATGGGTGTGAAGCTCAACGGCGGCATTTTGGAACACATCACCCGCGAAATCAGGGTGAGCTGCCTGCCCAAAGACATTCCGCATCAGGTGGATGTGGACATTTCCAAGCTGGACATCGGTAACGGCTTGACCGTGGC
>MGUQ01000116.1:1326-5356 GCA_001799975.1 Elusimicrobia bacterium RIFCSPLOWO2_01_FULL_54_10
CGTGCAGGTTCTCACAGACCCGCACTCTCTGGTGGCCAACGTTGTGGCTCCCACCGAGCTTGAGGAAATCGCTCCTGCCGTTGTTGCAGGTGCCGCAGAGCCGGAAGTCATTGCCAAGGGCAAGAAGCCGGAAGAAGGCGAAGAAGGCGCGGCCGCTCCTGCCGCAGGTGCCAAAGGCGCTGCAGCTCCCGCAAAGGGCGCTGCTCCCGCTGCCGGGGCCAAGGGTGCCGCTCCTGCCGCTGGCGCCAAGCCGGGCGCTGCTCCAGCCAAGCCCGCCGGGAAATAAAGTTTGATCCGCTTTGTCATCGGGCTCGGAAACCCCGATGCAAAGTATGCCGCCACGCCCCACAACCTGGGGCGGGTGCTTGTAGAAAAAGCGGCAGAAGCTCGCAAGCTAAAATTCAGGGAGGGTTCCTCTTTCGTTTCGACGGAAGGCGAACCCTCCTTCGTTTTGTCCAAAACCTACATGAACGAGTCGGGGAAGGCCGTGTCGGATCTGCTAACCAAAGAAGGCGCTACCCCCCAAGAAATTTTGGTGTGTTATGACGATTTTGACCTGCCGGTGGGGACCCTGCGCATCCGCAAGAAGGGCTCTGGCGGCACTCACAATGGAATGAAATCGATTGTAGAGCGCTTGACCAGCGAAGATTTTCCGCGCCTGCGCATCGGCGTGGGGCCTGTGCCGCCCGGTGAAGACGCTGCTGCATTTGTCTTAAAACCCATCCCAAAATCACAGTGGGAAGCCCACAAGAATGCCTTGGACCGCGCCCTCGAAGCCATGGAGTCTATATTTATTGAGGGCCTCGAAAAGGCGATGAATAAGTTTAATGCGGGGTAAGTTTCACAATCTATTCTCTCATAATCAACGCTTTCATCTATAGCATTCAAAACTTGGAATTTAACTGGACAGCACTTGAGGCTATTGGAACATTATCAGCAGCCTTTGTTGCGCTTTTAGTGGGGCTTTGGCCAGATTTGAAAGGCCGGTTCTTTAAACCCGAACTAATTGTTGATTTCGAACACCGGGAGCCATTCTGTAGATCAACCGAATGGCTTGAAATAATAGAAAGATTTAATCAGGAACAGAATCGTACTTTGTACGATGCGTATTGGATAAGGATTTCTGTTGCAAATAAAAAAGGCAAACATCCAGTAGTTGGATGCATTGGGATGCTTACAAAAGCCAAAAATGTCGATCAATTTCAATTAAGATGGGCTGGAGTTCCTGATGAAAATGGATTCAACCGCATTCAATTGTCAGGAGAAGAGCCATTTTATCTAAATATTATTAGGTTGCAAAAACTTAACAAGCGGGTTGGCGCGCCCTGGGAAGCATATTTTGTTACCCACCCAAACTTAAACGCTGGGTTTTCTACTAGACTTCATCCTGGGGAAGAACATCGATTTGAAATTACTATATATTCAGATAATACCAAAGGTGTTAAAATTGGACTATCTCTGAAATACGACGCCTATCTAGAAGTGGAGTCAAATATTCCAAAAGTTGATGTAAAAAAATTGTATATAGCATGACTGGAAACCCATATCTTAGAACTGACGAAAAGAAAGAGGGATTAAAAGGATTAGAATTTCTTTTACATGCTTTAAGGATTTCGGCTAAAGATGAATATTATTGGAAATGGGTTATAGTAGCCCTTCTTAATACAATTCAGGCGTTCATTGTATGTTCTATAAGTGGAACTGCAGGATTAGGTGCCCTTAGAAAGGATAGTCGAGTAAAGCATCTAAAAGCGTATGAATCGGGATCGATTGAAATTGATGAGCCCGTATTGGATTATTTTCCATCTTTGTATAAAAAAATGAAATCAGAACTGAAGTTTGCTTCAACTAAAGAAATTGACGATGATGTAGAGAAAGCAAGACGTTTTCGAAATAAATTCATTCACTTTACACCACAGGCATGGTCATTACAAATTGTTGGATTGCCTCGCATTACAAAAAACTCACTTAAGGTTGTCGAGTTTTTGGGATGGAAGCCAGGGCATTTTCATTGGGATAACAATGAACGTGAGAAGGCAATTAAACTGCATAATCAAATAATTAAATATCTTGAAACATTTCATTAAGGCTTTGCCATGATTCCGAATGAATATGCTGTTTCTATCCAAGTATACTCAACAGTTATTGTCGCAATCGCCACAGTGATTTATGCTGCACTTACATATAGATTGCTTCACGCGCCTTTTCGGGGATTTGCACGACCAACCGAGGTATTTCTCGAACAAGGTCAATGGGCAATTCGTGTTGAGAACTTTGGGTCCAATGTTGTTTTAGATGTAGTGCTAGAGACAGTGATGGTGATTAACCTGGAACCCGATCAAAAAAGAGATGGGATTGTGTGGATAACCAAAGACATAGTTAAAGCCGAAGGTCCATTCGAAATCAAGGGTGGAAACAATGCAACTTATGTTTTTAAATACTTGACTGATTTTAAGAGCCCATTCTTTTTAAAGTGGAAAACCCTAAGTGGAAACTACCAAAAAACCGTCTGGAAAATCACTGTTGATCATCCAGAAGATAAGATTCAACATCTTGGTATTATTGAAGGTATTATTTTCAGAGTTAAGTGGGGTTTGAGGTCTTGGTTTTTGACGCCATTTAAACGGTTATATAAATGGCACCAAACTAAGTGAAATGCCCTCGCTGCAACAAAGAACTAGCTGAGGGAGAAGGCAAGCCGATAATTGACTGATTCGGCAATTCCTGCTATCCTCTCAATATGACCGTCAAAGAAAAAGCCATCCGCGCCATTCGCAGCCTTCCCAAAAACGCCTCCATTGAAGATGCCATGGAGCGCCTCCTGTTTCTTGCCAAGGTTGAAAAGGGCCTTGCGCAGGCGGACGCAGGCCAAACCCTCTCTCACGAAAAGGTCAAACAAAAATTTAAAAAATGGCTCAGGTAAGATGGACACCCCAAGCGTCGGAAGACCTTGAATCCATCGCTCAGTTTATAGCCAAAGATTCCACCTATTACGTCCGACTGTTTGTCGTTGATGTCTTCAGAGCAGTAGAACGCCTTTCCAGCTTCCCCAAATCAGGCAGAATTGTTCCAGAGATGCATGTCCCCTCAATCAGGGAATTACTATTGGGTAATTATAGGATTGTTTATCGCCTTAAGGGAAACTTGGTCGAACTGCTCACTGTATATCACGGCGCACGATTATTGGACCCATCCAAACTGGAATAGCGAGGGGAAGCCGGTTGCGGTGGGGTTTAGGGTTTTGGCGGCGGTGACGCTCGGCTTGATGCACAGCGGGGCATTTTTTAGGCGGCTTGGGAGATGTCCCGGGCTTGGATCCCCGGGTACATGATGGTGGCGGGATGTACTCCGAAGGCCTTGGCGATCTGAAAGGCGCGCTTCTTGCCGATATCGACGCGGTCATTCTCCAGCAAGCTTAAATTTGTGGCGGAAATCCCCGACCGCCGGGCCAGCTCTTCCTGAGTCCATTCCTTAGCCTCTCTTAGAAACCGAATCATATCACCGGATGTGAGGTTAATCCGCCGTCTTGCCGGAACGAATTCATCTTCATAATAGATGCGATTACCTGTCCTAGTAACGATGCGGCGTGATTTCAATGACATTAACTCTCACCAGCTCCTTTTGTACCGAATATATGACCCTGTACTGCAAATTCAGCCGCGATGATCTTTGTCCTTCCCTCCACCCATTGAGTTTTTCATCATGATAACCAGGGTATTTTTTTAAAACTTCCGGTCCGAACTTGTAAATCAATTCTTTCCAAAACTCATATTTCTTCTGGACTTGCGGCGGCAGTCTCCAGCAGGTCTTTTCAATGTCATGATGCTCGACGATCTGCCAAGCCTTATTATTAATCATAACTTATTAAACTTAATAAGTCAAGGAGGCCTGGAAATGTTCTTTTCATACCCTTAGTATATGGAATGCGTCGAACGGACCGGGGAGCGAATTATGTCAACCTGTGTAGGAAAACGGGTATTTTTTGTATATTTATATGATGAGCGAGCAGAACGAAGACAGACGAAAGAAC
>MGUQ01000116.1:5379-9408 GCA_001799975.1 Elusimicrobia bacterium RIFCSPLOWO2_01_FULL_54_10
TTTCTTCCGGCGGCGCGATGATCTATACCCAGGAAACCATTCCTCTCAATTCCGAATTTGACATTCAACTCTGGCTGGCCGGCCAGCCCCTGACCCGCCAGGGAAAGGCCGTCTATAAAATTTCATCTGAATCCGGCTTTGCCATCGGAGTCAGTTTTGTCGATCCGCAAAAATCCAAGGACGCAACACCCTCCCAGCCCGCCAAAGATTTCGCCTCGGAAGCATGGGATTGGGCGAGCGGATTGGATTAAGTTCTTAATTTTTTTATATAATCTTCCCGTCAACCGTGGACGAAATTAACCCTTCTCAGCCCGTAAACCCAACGCCGCCGGCGCAGCCAATCCCTGCCGTCCCCGCGCCCATTCCAACACCCCTGGCACAACCCATCAAGCGCCGTGATTTCCTCTGGACCGCCTGGGGGGCCTTTGCCGCTTTCCTGGGCGCTTCCGCCGGAGCCATGGGCAAGTTTATGCTTCCCAATGTGCTTTACGAACAATCCCAGATTTTTAAGGCAGGCAAGCCCGAAGATTTTCCCCTGGGCGTCTCCACCAAGCTCACCAAAGACCACCGCGTATGGATGGTGCGCACGGAAAAGACACTTTACGCATTTTGGGCCCGCTGCACGCACCTGGGCTGCACGCCCAACTGGTTTGACGCGGAAAACCGCTTCAAGTGCCCCTGCCACGGCTCCAATTTCAGCATTCAGGGGGATGTGATCGCCGGCCCGGCCCCCAAACCGCTCAACCGCTGCGCCATCGCGCTCCTGCCCACCGGCGAAATTCTGGTGGACAAATCCATTTTGGAAACCAGGCCCGGCTTCCGCGAAAAGAAGCAGTTCCAGATCGAACTCGCGTGAACATCGAAGAAATCAAAAAGAAAGTCGTCGACAGCCAAATCTGGCGCTCCATGTTCCGGGGCGGCGTCTGGCACAATACTCCGCGCGACCGCGCCCAGCACATCATCGGAAATGTCTGGCTTCACCTTCACCCCGCCAAATTAAGAAAACGCGCGGTCGACTGGACCTATACCTGGGGATTGGGCGGTCTCTCTTTCGGGCTTTTCTTTGTGCTCACCGTTTCAGGCATTTTGCTCATGTTCTATTACCGCCCCACGGTGGATTTGGCCTATCAGGACATCAAAGATCTGCAGTTTGTCGTCACCACCGGCCAGTTCTGGCGCAATTTCCACCGCTGGGCCGCCCAGCTCATGGTGCTCATCGTCATTTTCCACATGATCCGGGTTTTTCTGACAGGCTCCTATAAATCCCCGCGCGAATTCAACTGGGTGGTGGGCGTCATTCTGCTTCTGCTCACGCTTCTACTTTCCTTCAGCGGGTATTTGCTCCCCTGGGACCAGATCGCCATCTGGGCCATCACGGTGGGCTCCAATATGGCGTCCAGCACTCCCGTTTTAGGCGCAGAAGGTCCGTTCACAATCATGAATTTGAAAAACGACGCCCGCTTC
The DNA here is from genome assembly GCA_001799975.1 of Elusimicrobia bacterium RIFCSPLOWO2_01_FULL_54_10. Taxonomy (GTDB): domain Bacteria; phylum Elusimicrobiota; class Elusimicrobia; order 2-02-FULL-39-32; family 2-02-FULL-39-32; genus 2-01-FULL-60-11. The sequence continues at coordinate 6,844 of MGUQ01000116.1, forward strand.
ATGCTCCTGGGCGGCACTTATGTGGGCGAAGCGGCCCTCCTGCGCTTCTATGTGCTGCACTGCATCGCTTTCCCTTTCTTCGCCGGTGTTTTCATGATCGTTCACTTCTGGCGCATCCGCAAAGATGGTTTTTCCGCCGCCCCGATGGATCTGAAAGACAAGAACGAAGATAAAGTGGATGTGTGGCCCAATCTGGTTGTGCGCGAATACATGATGGCCATTTTAGTGACGGCGGGCCTCATCGCGCTGTCCATCTGGGTGCAGGCGCCTCTGGAAGAAATCGCAGATTTAAACGTCACTCCCAATCCCGCCAAAGCCCCCTGGTATTTTCTGGGTTTGCAGGAGCTTCTGGTTTATTTCGATCCCTGGATTGCGGGCGTCCTTCTTCCCAACATCATCGTCGTGGGTCTCATGGCCATCCCGTATGTGGATGACAACCCTGCCGGCGTGGGATTTTACTCCATTAAGGAAAGGCCCTTTGCCAACACCTTCTTTATTTTCGGCTGCGTCGTCTGGTTTGTCTTGATCGCCATCGGCACTTATTTCCGCGGGCCCAACTGGGGCTGGTATTGGCCCTGGGAAGACTGGCTGCTTCACAAACCGCCGCCTCTGCCCACCTGGAGCATTCCCAATCTCATCGGTCTTTTGCTCATGGGCGCTTATTTCGGGGGAGGCATCGTCGTCCCGCGCATCATCAAAAGCGAAATCCCGTTTAAAAAAGCTCTGTGGGGCGGGTTGGGAGCCATCACTTTGGCGGCGGTGGCGTTCAAGTTTGTGGGCTCGGGTCTCATCGAAAAATGGTCGGGGTTCCCCATGGAATGGGGGCAGGTCATATGGATTATTTTCTCGCTCGGCCTCTATTACATCTTGGGCATCCTCGTTCCTCAAAAATACATCCGCACCATCGCTTGGCCGCGCTACGCCATCTCCATGGTCTTCCTGCTCATGACCATCGGCGTGTTCTTGAAGATCGGCCTGCGCCTGGGCTTCAACGTCAAATACATTTTCAGCTTGAACCAGTTCGGCTTTAACATTTGAACTTTAAAGATATCTTCTTCAAAAAGATCGCCACCCTCCGGAACCTTTTTTACCTCGGGAATTTTCTGGCTTTGGGACTTTTTCTGCTTGTCCTTTATCAGGACCACTTCCGCGAATGGAAGCCGTACCAGAGAAAGTATAAGGAAAAGCAGGTCGAAGAGTTGAAAAATCGGATCGCCGCCGGCGATGAAAAAGTCAAGGAAGCGTTATCGGAAGAACTCAATTCCGTTAAAAAGCGAGCCCCCGAGATCAAGCAGATTCTGGCCGGCGACCTGCACCGCGTGGACCGCTGCATCACCTGCCACCAGGGCATGGATTCCCTGGCCAATCCCGCTCTCATCAATGATTTTGCGGATCACCCTTTTGCCGCTCCCAAGAACGCCATTCACGCCGCTCACCCGTTCGAAAAGTACGGCTGCACCGTGTGCCACGACGGCCAGGGGCTCGCCACCACATTCAACGACGCCGCCCACATGCCGACATCTCCTGAGCAAAAAGCGGACTGGAAGAAAAAGCACGATTGGGAAGTCATCGAATATTGGGAAGAGCCCATGAAAGCGGGCCCCATGATCTATGCGTCCTGCTCCAAGTGCCATGAGGCGCATCCCAATGTGCCGGGCATGAAGATCGTGAAAGAGGGCAAACAGATTTTCTTTGATAACGGCTGCATCGGCTGCCATCAGGTGAACGGCGACGGCGGTCCCATCTCCGTGGACCTGGCGGTGGAAACAGCCATCAAGCCCGTGACGAGAATCGATTTCGGCCCCGCGGTGATGGCGGGTCTCATCACCAAGAGGGAGCGCACCCTGGAAAACTGGATCCGCCTGCATTTCTCCACGAATCCCACCGTGATCGTCCCCGGAGACCCCCAGGGCCATCTTTCTGCGGACCCCAAGAACCCCCAGCCGGTGCCGCCCTCGGCCATGCCGTATTTCGGCTTTAATGATCGAGAAACCGAGGCGCTCACGGCCTATATGATGTCGCTCAAGGAAGAAAAAGAAATTCCTTACAGCTACCGCGTGACTGCTCTCAAGGAAGCGGAGCCAAAAATTGACAATCCCGTCAAGCACGGGCGCTATGTTTTCCAAAAATACGGCTGCGTTTCCTGCCACGGCAAGGACGCCGAAGCGGGCATCCCTGTTTTCAACCGCCAGGGCTTGCGCGTGCCTGACCTGGTTAAGACCGCGGGCACTTTCACGCGGGAAGAACTGGTCAAAAAAATCCAGATCGGTGTAAATCCCGAAGAAAAAGAAGACCCCGCGGGCCCCACGCCGCCTCTGTACATGCCGCCCTTCAAGGACAAGATCAAGGGAAGGGAGATGGAAAATTTAGTAACATACTTGTTGAGCATCGCTGAAAAGCAGGAGGACTGGTAAAGTGAAGAAGTCATTATTTATTGCCGCAGCAGCCGGACTCGTTTCAATTTTGCTTTTGATTCCCGCCGTCTCCGAAGATAAGCCCGCCGCCGGGGGCAAATCCGCCGCCGAGCTGGAAAAAGAAAAGGCGCAAAAGAACCCTTACCCCAAC
>MGUQ01000116.1:9432-11557 GCA_001799975.1 Elusimicrobia bacterium RIFCSPLOWO2_01_FULL_54_10
GCAACGGATGTGTCCAAATACACTCCCGAAGAGCAGGCAGGCTACAAACTCATGCAGGACAAGTGCGCCCGCTGCCATACGCCTTCGCGTCCGCTCAATTCGCAGTTTATCCAACTCAAGGCCGACGAGCAAGCGGCGATAAAGAAGACCCATCCCGAAATCTTCAAGGACAAGCTGGTGTGGCAGGGGGAAGACGCCATCTGGCAGCGCTATGTGAAGCGCATGATGGCCAAGCCCGGTTGCGCGATTGCTGAAGCTGACGGCAAGAAGATCTTCAAGTTCCTCGTGGAGTATTCCAAAAAGACCAAGACCGGAGCCAATGCCAAATCCTGGGCTGAGCACCGCCGCAAGCTTCTGGCCGATTTCAAGGTCAAGCATCCCGACAAGTACAAGGAGCTTTTCGAAACGCCCTAGGCCATGGCCAGAATTCTCATCGCGGACGACGAACCCACCATTTTGCAGTTCTGTACCTTTGCCCTTGAACGCGAAAAGCACACGATCATCACGGCTGAAACCGGCCCGGACGCCCTGGCCAAGCTTAAAGCATCAAAGCCGGATCTGCTTCTTCTGGATGTGATGCTGCCCGGCATGGACGGCTACACGCTGCAGCTCCAAATGGCGGAGGATGAACGGCTTTTCCGCGTGCCGGTCATCGTGATGTCGGCCCTGAAACCCGCCCTCTCGCTTTTTTCCAAGTTCGCCCAGGTTTCGGCATCGCTCGTGAAGCCTTTCCAGCCCGAAGAACTCAATCAAGCGGTCAACCGCGCCCTGAACGACGAGCGCATCAAAGAACTCAAATATCACCCCTACATGTGACGCTTCATGGCCGATGAAAAATTCGATGTCATCATCGTGGGCGCAGGACCCGCTGGCACAAGCGCCGCAATAACCGCGGCCAAGGCCGGCCTTTCCACAGTTTTGCTCGAGCGCGGCGAATACGCCGGCGCCAAAAATGTGCAGGGCGCTGTGCTCTACACCAAGATGCTCGCTGAAATCATCCCCGACTTCTGGAAAGACCCCGCCGTGGCCCTGGAGAGGCCCATCACGGAGCAGAAGGTGATGGTCCTCTCCGATGATTCCGCAATCCAAATCGGATTCAAATCCGCCCAGTGGCGCAAAGAACCCCATAACTGCTACAGCATCATCCGCGTCAATTTTGACCGGTGGTATTCCAAAAAAGCCGAGGAAGCCGGCGCCCAGCTTTACACCGGAGTTTTGGTCACAGACGTCATCAAGAAAGGGAGCAAAGTGGTGGGCGTGAAAACCAGCGAAGGCGATGAGCTCCTGGCGGATGTGGTGATTGCCTGCGACGGGGTCAATTCCCTGATCGCCCGCAAGGCCGGGATCATGGACGATTGGCGCTCAGATGAAGTGGCTTTGGGCGTGAAAGAAGTCCTGGCGCTGCCCAAAGAAAAAATCGAAGACAGATTCGGTTTGGAACCCAACGACGGTGCCACCATGGAAATGTTCGGCAACATCACGAGCGGCATGCTCGGTTACGGATTTCTCTATACCAACAAAGAATCAATTTCTCTTGGCGTGGGCTGCAAGGTGAGCCATTTCATGAAAACCCGCATCCCGCCTTACACTCTTCTTGATAATTTAAAACAACATCCCGTTTTGCGCCCGCTTTTGAAAGATGCCAAGCCTCTGGAATATTCAGCCCACATCATCCCCGAAGGCGGATACAATTCCATGCCGCCGCTGTATGCCGATGGCCTTCTCATTTGCGGCGATGCGGCCCAGATGGTCAACGCCTCCCACCGGGAAGGTTCCAACCTGGCCATGACCGCAGGCAAGCTGGCCGCAGAAACCGCCATCGAGGCCAAAAAGAAGGGCGATTTTTCATCGAAAACCCTGTCGCTTTATCAGAAGAAGCTGCGGGAGTCTTATGTGATCCCGGACTTGTTCGATCACAAGGACCTGGAAGAAGAGGTGGAAAGCCGCCCGGAGCTGCTTACGGACATCCCGGACCTGCTGTGCCGCTCAGCTTATGAATATTTCAATGTGGACGGCAGGCCCAAGCGTGATGTCCAGTCCACCATCTTAAAACGCATCTTCCGCCACCGCACGGTGAGAAAGCTCATCAAATCCGAGCTCACTTTCTCCAACGCCGTTAATTTCG
>MGUQ01000116.1:11618-11855 GCA_001799975.1 Elusimicrobia bacterium RIFCSPLOWO2_01_FULL_54_10
GTCCCACATCGCCATTCCCAGCACCGCCATTTGCCTCAAATGCAAGGACAAGCCCTGCGTGTCCGTGTGCCCGGCCAAGGTCTATGATTGGGATGAGTCGAAAAAGAAGATCGTGATCGGCTACGAGAACTGCATTGAGTGCGGGGCCGCGCGCATGATTTGCCCGTTCCAGAACATCAAGTGGGAGCCGCCGCGCGGCGGCTTTGGGGTTTCCTACAAATTCGGCTAAACCGCCGC
>MGUQ01000116.1:11865-12155 GCA_001799975.1 Elusimicrobia bacterium RIFCSPLOWO2_01_FULL_54_10
GTAACTTTTTTAAGCGCCTCTAGCACAACCGCCGGCTCAATCGCTTCTCCTGACTTTAGCCCTTCATTTGTAGAATTGTAATAATATTTTTCAATTTGAGGGCTGACCACCTTCTCCGTCCGTCCATAGCCGTGAATCTCGTGCCATGAGGTGCAGGTAAAAAGCGCCACGGTTTTCTTCTTTAGGCCTAAGGCGATGTGGAGGGCCAGGGAATCCGTGGTCACCACCCAGTCCGTTTCGTTGATGTGGTGGATGAACTCGCTCAAGGTAGGGAAGTCCCTGAACTTGAC
>MGUQ01000117.1:0-3077 GCA_001799975.1 Elusimicrobia bacterium RIFCSPLOWO2_01_FULL_54_10
TAATACGGCTTCTTCCAGGAATTCCGAATATCCCCTCTGCGAACATATTCGTGGAACTGATGAGGAAAAACGTCCCCTGCGGGCTTGACTTAGCCCCTATCCGGAACGGGCAGGTATTCCTCGCCTACCGCGACGATGCCTTCTTCAAAGGATGGCATTTCCTCGGAAGCCACCGCACGCCTTATATTGATCTCCTTGCGGACTGCCAAAGGGCAGGCGAGAAAGAGATGGGAGAAAATATTCTCATCACGAAAGTCGAGATCATCGACTGGCGCGACCGTATCGACAACCAGAGATTTCACGACATCGGCCTTGTCGTGAAATGCGACATAGAAGGAGAGCCGGAAAACGGAGAATGGTTTTCAGAAATGCCGGACGATCTCATCGAGATCCATAAGCCACACTGGCCTGCTGTATATCAGGAACTTGTGGCAAGCCGTTTATTGTAGGATAAGAGAGTATTCGCTTATTCGCTCCCACCTTTCATGGTGGGAGTTTTTTATTTCTTGAGCTTCTTCCACCACGCTTCGTGCTCCGCGTACCACGCAACGGTTTCCTTGAGCGCGGAGTCGAAATCGTGCTCCGGCTTCCAGCCGAGCGCCATAAGCTTCGCCCCGTCTACGGAATACCGCCTGTCGTGCGCGAGGCGGTCCGGCACGCGTTCTATACAGGACTCGTCCTTTCCGAGGAGCGGGAGGATGCGCTTCGTCACCTCGATATTCGGCAATTCAACGGTGCCGGGGATATTGTATATCTCGCCTAATTCGCCGTGTATCAAGACGCGCTCCACGGCGCGGCAGAAGTCCCGCACATAAACCCAGCTCCTGCGGTGCATGCCGTCCCCCATCAAGGGAACCTTTTTTGCTTCCAAGAGGTTCGTCGCGAAAAGTGGTATGAGCTTTTCGGGATACTGATGCGGCCCGAACGTGTTGCTCCCCCGCACGATGACGGCGGGAAAGCCGAACGTGCGGAAGAACCCCTGCACGATAAGCTCCGCAGCGGCCTTCGAGGCCGAATAGGGTGAGCTCGGGATGAGCGGGTCCGTTTCCTTGGACGAGCCCTCGCGTACGCTCCCGTACACCTCGTCGGTGGAAATATGGACGAAGCGCGCGATCTTCCTCTTCCGCGCCTCCTCGAGGAACACATGGGTTCCCAAGACGTTCGTCTTCGTGAAGACGAGCGGGTCCTGTATAGAATTGTCCACGTGGCTCTCGGCGGCGAAGTGGATGACGGCGTCCGCTCCTTCTATTGCGCGGGACACCGCCTCCGGGTCGCAAATGTCCCCCTTCACGAACTCGTAGCGTGGCTCTTTCTCAAGCCCCGCAAGATTCTCCAAATTGCCGCAATATGTCAGTTTATCTAAATTAACAATATGGACGTCTGGATGTTTTGCAAGGAAATAATGTATGAAGTTACTTCCAATAAATCCAGCCCCTCCGGTAATGAGTATTTTCTTCATCCCATTCATATTATTGAAACTCGGAAAGCGCGACCGCCCTCCCCTCCTTCGCCGAGATTCGTAAGGCCTCGAGGGTGCGCGCCTGCGCGAGAAGCGTCTCGTACATTCCTTCCCTTCGCGCCGCGTCCCCAGAGCGCACCACGTCGCAGAAGTCCGCGAAGATGAGCTCGAATTGCGCCGCCGCGGGCGCCTCGACGGGCACCACGGTTTCCTTGAAATTCTCGTTAGTAAGAAGTTCCAATGGTGGAACCATATCAGCGGGTATCGCAAACGCTCTGGATGTACGCAAAAGTCCTTTTTGCCCCCAAAGTGAATAGTTATTTTGATAAACCGAGTCCATGCTGAAAGCAACCTCCGCAACCAATTCATTTGGAAATTCAATCTGCGCATTTCCTTTTATATCAACGCCCCTTTCCACATCATAAAAAAGCGTGCAATACACCTTCTGCGGTTCTGCGCCTAGGATTTTCCGCGCCATGAAGACGGGATACGCCCCCACTTCGTAAAGGCAGGAGCCGCCGAGGCTCTTGTCGTATCTGAAGCTTGATTTATCAAACGGCGGGAAGCCGAACGCCCCGCGGAAAAGGAAGGGCTTCCCGATTGTGCCCTTCGCGACCTCCGCGCGCACGGCCCCGTGCTGGGGATGGTACCCGCAAGCGAAATTCTCAAAAAGCACGACGCCGGCCTTCCGAGCGGCCGCGATTATCCCCTTCGCCGAATCGAGGTTTTCCGCGAGCGATTTCTCGCATATGACGTGCTTCCCCGCTTCTGCGGCCTTCAGCGCCCATTCCCTGTGGAGGCCGATAGGGAGCGGGATGTAGACGGCGTCGATGTCGGGGGCGGCGATCTGCGCGTCATACGAATCTTCCGCGCGCGCGCCGAAGCGCGCCGCCCATTCCTCCGCCTTTGCTCTTGTCCTCGAGGCGACGGAGACGAGCTCGGCTCCTTCGGTCTTCAGTATGGCCGGCAGAGAGAGGCGCTCCGCGATATTCGCGCATCCGAGAACGCCGATGCGGACTTTTCCTTCCATGACGTTGATTAAACCGCGTTTCCGCTAAAAAGCAACGCGCGGGCGCAGGATCCGGAACGCGAAGGCATAGGCCATAAGCGAGAATGCGATCGCGAGAAGCGACGCGTATATCGGGGAGAGCCCCGCTTTTAGCGCGAGCGCGGGAAGCCACGCGGAAAGAAGCTGGAGCGCGGAAAGCCAGAGGAGCTGGCTCTTCCCGAGGGCGAATTTGTCTTTCATGAGGAAGGGAGCCGCGAGGAGGAACGCGGGCCATCCGTAGCCCACGATGCGGAACACGCCCGTGCCCGCGATGACGCCCACGAAGTAGTGGACGACGCCGTAGAGGAGCGCGAGAAAGAGCCAGAACGGCATTCCGGCATAGCCCTTCCGATCTTTTGGAAGCGAGAGGAAAAGCGCGAGCGGCATAATGCCGAATATTGAAAGGATCGTCGCGAGCGTCCCTAAGGGGAACGTCGCATCGAAATTGCAGAAGCCAACCTCGCGAATGTTTCCGAGAAATCCGAACGCGGGAAGCGCCGCCTTCCACACGGGCTCGCAGAACGTGAAGGCGTTCGTCCAAAGGCGCATTCCGAGCGCGTTCACGGCGAA
>MGUQ01000117.1:3098-7157 GCA_001799975.1 Elusimicrobia bacterium RIFCSPLOWO2_01_FULL_54_10
CGATATGGTACGCGTTCGGCGCGCCCCCGCCCCCCGCGATGCCCGCGAGGGCGATGGCAATGAGGGAGACCGCGGCGGCGACGATGGCGAGCCTCCGCTTCCCGCGCATCCATGAAACCCCTACAAAGAGCGCGCCGAGAAGGAGCGTGGACTCGCGCGTCAAAAAAAGCAGGAAAAGCACTATGAGCGCCGGCCACTCCTTCCCTTTATAGAGCAGGAAGAAGAAAAGCGCGGTGAGGAAAGCATAGAAAAGGTCGGGAGGGAAGAATTCCCGGAGTATCTCGGAAAAATACGGCAGGAAGAAGAGCGGGATAATTAGGACCGGCCACTTGAAGGCGCCTCGCAAAATCGCGCCCGAGAGCGCGAGGAAAGCGAGAAGCGAAAGCGAGGAAAGGAAGAGGAAAGCGGCCGTCGTGTCGCTAAATAGCGCCTCAGAAAGCCACCCCGCTACAAGCGGAAAGAGGATGCGGCCCGAGAACGGGCGGACAACCTCGCTTATCTTCCCCTCCGCGATCTTGATGTAGGACTCGCTGTCGTGGCCCGTCCACCCCTCGGCCGGCACGAAGGGCGAATTCAGGGCAAAAAAAGCCGCGACGATCGCAATCGCAACAATGAAGGAGAACAAGGAGTTCTGGAAAAATTTCATAAATCAAACTCCAAATTCAAAATTTTAGAGTTTAGAGTTTAGAGTTTCCTCACCTCCATCATTTTCTGCCCGATCAAGTGCGGATAATCATCCGAGCGGTCGCGCACCGAAAAGCCGTACTCCTTCCCCAGCGACTCGAAGTGCGCGAAGGGATAGCAGAAGTCCTCGATGGAGAAATGGCGGTAGCGGTCGCCGCCGAAATAGGTGAAGAAGAACACGGAATTCGCATGCATCAGCTTCCCGATGTTCGCGAAACATTCCTCGATCGGCTCGGGCGGAAGATGGGTCAGAACCGACTGCGCGAGGAAGAAATCGAACGTCTGCCCGCCGAACTCCTCGAACTTGAGGTTCATCTTCTCGCTCACCACGAGATTCGGCTTCTTTTCCCCGAGGCCTTCCTTCAGCACGAGCTCCTTTCCGAACTTTATGGCTTCCGCCGAGATGTCGAAGCCCGTGTAGTTCCCTGGATTCAGGTATTTGACGAAATGCATCCCGCCTCTTAGCGTCCCGCACCCGATGTCGAGCATCTTGTGCTCGGGAAGGAGGCCGTTCTTCACGAGAAAGTCGAACTGCAGGGGCCCCATTTTCTCCCACGATCCGCCAATCGCGCGCTTGGCGTCCCCCTCGGCGACGCGCGCGTCCGTATGCGCCGCATACGCCTCAAGATATCCCTTCTTCTCGTGGAGCTCCCGCACGTATTTGTCCGGGCTCCCCCAGTTTAAGATGCGCTTTATAAATGTCTTTATCATGACCTGATTGTATCAGATTTTTCTGGATAATTCACGGATTCGTTGTGGAAAACGATTTTGCATAAAAATATTCATTCGCAACGAAAAACATGGATGCTTGACATATATTAAACATAATGTTACTATTTAAACAGAAAATTTCTAACTTTAATCTCACTAAGGAGAAAATATTGCTACCAAAAACAGTCATCGCGATCGCGGGCCCTCCCATGACGGGAAAGTCCACGCTCGGGCAGAAACTTGCAGAGAAAACCGGTTTTACCTTTATCGATATCGACGAAGGGCCGGCAAAATGCGCCCCTAAGATACTTTCATTGGACGTCTCTTCTTCAACGGAGAAGGAACGCATTTACGAACAGATGCGTATGGGAATAGCGTACGAAGTGATGCATTCGGCAGTGGCAGCAAATCTTTCAAATGGATTTTCCGTAATAGTGGTTGCTCCATACTCGAGGAACACAGGTTGGCATTTCTTGCAGGCGGCAGTCAAAAATGGCAGTGGAAATCTAAAAATCGTCCACTGCACATTCCATGACACGCCGGAAGAAATCGAACGGCGCATAATCAACCGCCAAAACAGCGGCTATGCCGGAACCGTCCACTCGGCTGCGACCTACCTCGAAGTAAAGGAACGGTATGCTGAAATAGAATCGCCCCACATCACGGTATGCGTCGATGGGGGGGATGAAGGCCTAAAAAAGGCGGTCGATGAAGTGCTAGAGTACGCAAGTAAGTAGGTTTTACACCTCTCACGGAATTCGCTTAAAGCGAATTTCCGATGAGGGGTTTTTTATTGACCGCGCACGATCTTCCGCGCTAGGATGTTTCAAAGGCTGCATATGGCGAACGACTCGGAAAAAATGCGATGGTGCTTTCTCGACATGGACGGGGTCCTTGTGAAGGACAAGGGGCACATCCACAAGATCGAGGATATGGAAATTCTCCCGCGCGCGATCGAAGGGCTCCAGATGCTGCGCGACTCGGGATTCCGGTTCATCATCGTAACGAACCAGGCGGGCATCGCCAAGGGATTTTTCAAGCATGAAGACGCGCATGCGTTCAACGAGGAACTCGCGCGGAGACTTGTGGAAAAAGGAATTGTGATAGAGGCGACGTATATGTGCCCCCACCACCCGAATCATACGGGCGATTGCCTCTGTAGAAAGCCCGGAACAGGCATGCTCGAGGAAGCCGCAAGAAGCTTTTCCATACGGAAAGAGAATGCCGTGCTCATCGGCGACAAGGGATCCGACATCGAGGCGGGAAAGCGCTGGGGCTGCAAAACAGTGTGGATAAGGAACTCACAATACCCGGATTCCGGGAAAGCCGACGTGGAAGCAGACGACCTCGCCGAGGCGGCACGCGTCATCTAGTAGGGGCCGATACCCTCTTCAATAATTCGTCCACCCTTGCAGGGAAGCGCTCCAATCCGAATTTTTCGAGCGTCTTCTCGCGAAGGAACTTACGGTCGAGGAGGCTTTCCTCCACATCGCCCTTCAGAACGCGGATGACGGCGTCTGCGATCTCGTCAATGCTTTCGGGATCGATGAGGAGTCCCGTAAGCCCGCCCTGCAGGGGCGTCGGCGAGCCGTCTTTGTTCCCCGCAATGACGGGTATTCCGCAGCATAAGGCCTCGATGAAAACCGCGGGCGCGCCCTCCGTCGTCGACGGCATGATGAATACGTCCGCAAGATTATAGTGATCCACGAGCTCCTCGTCGGAGACAAACCCCGCCATCCTCACCTTTTCCGAAAGCCCCGTATCCGCAATGAGCTTTTTGACGCGGGGCGCGTCATCGCCCTTCCCTCCCAGCAAATAGACCGCGTCGGGCACGGACGCGAGTATTTTCGGCATCGCCATGATGACCCTGTCATATCCCTTGTATCCCTCGAGCGACGAAAGCCGGGCTATCGTGAATATCACTTTCTTCCCTTCCAATTTGTAGCGATCGGCAAGCACGGGACTAATCTCCTTCGGCACGAAGCGCGCGCCGTCTATCGGATTGTAAAGAAGGTATATCCTCTCTTTCAGCTCGGGGAACTGCGAGACCATCTTGTCGCGCGTGAACTCCGCGACCGTCGTGATGACCGCGGCGTGAAGCAGGCCGGCGCGCTGGAGCTTTTTCCTCACGTCCCACACGTCGACGCCGTGCGTCACTACCGCATACTTCCGCCCGAGAGCCTTACCCAGAAAAAACCCGATTGGCGAATAATTCACATGCGCGCATATCGTAAGGTCCGGCGCGAGGAAAACGCCCTTCAGCGCCGCAACGAGGACGAACCACGCGCGGGCGGGAATCCCGCTTCCCCGCAATTCGACGAGCGAGAGTTTATCCCCCCGATCCCGCAGGCATTTGATGAACTTCCGATTGTACTGCTGTATGCCCCCGAGGGCCTGCGTATCGGACGCGATGAATAATATCTTCATAAATTGACCTAATTACTAGAAATTAGGTTAATTATATAAGTCCTTCCGCCTTCAATATCATCTCGATCCCCCGCCTCAATTCGATTTTCGACTTCCAGCCGAGATGCTCCTGCACCTTGCGGTCGTCGCCGACGAGGCTTGCGCGCTCGAGATCCCCCCTGAAGAGCGCGGGGTCGGATTCGAACTCGACCGCACGGCCCGATCCTTCGAGAAGCTCCTTTATGAGTTCCGCGACCT
>MGUQ01000118.1:0-4023 GCA_001799975.1 Elusimicrobia bacterium RIFCSPLOWO2_01_FULL_54_10
AATTACCTCAAAGGCAAACCTCTCCCCATTGTCATCAAAGCAGACGGCCTGGCCGCAGGCAAGGGGGTTTCGGTCTGCTTCACACATGAAGAGGCAAAGGACGCCATTGAAACCATGCTTGTCAAAAAAGCTTTTGGCGAGGCAGGGGAACGCATTCTGATTGAAGACGCCCTGCAGGGCAGCGAACTTTCCCTCATGGCTCTCTGCGACGGAAAAACCATCAAGCCTCTCCCCACCGCGCGGGATTACAAACGAGTTCTTGACGGCAACAAGGGCCCCAACACGGGCGGAATGGGCGCCGTTTCACCCAGTCCAGTTCCTCCGGAGACGATGGTGAAGATCGACAAGGAGATCGTCGCCCGTTTCCTGAAGGGCATTCAGCAGGAAGGCCTTGATTTCCGCGGGCTCATCTATTTTGGCATCATGCTCACGCCGCAAGGCCCCAAAGTTCTGGAATTCAATGTCCGCTTTGGCGATCCGGAAACCGAAGCCGTGCTGCCACTCATAGAATCTGATTTGGCAGATGCATTTCTTGCGGTCAGCAGCCAGAAACTTGCAGATGCCCCTTTGCGATTTCATGACGGCCACAGCGTCACCGTGGTTTGCTGTTCCAAAGGCTATCCCGGAAAATATGATTCCGGCAAGGAAATTCTCGGACTCGAAACGGCGGCCTCGGCCAGGAACGCCGCGGTGTTTCATTCCGGTACGCTCCGCAAAGACGGAAAAATTTATACGCAAGGCGGCCGCGTCCTCAATTGTTCCGCTCGAGGAAAAACCTTTGACGAAGCCCGCAATGCCGCTTACACCCTGGTTAAAAAAATATCTTTTGATGGCATGCATTACCGCTCCGACATCGGCGCGTCCAACGCCGCCATTCCTGCCCTATGAAACCCCTCATCATCGTTGAATCGGCAATGGAAATCGCCCACAGCCAGGAAGTCCTGGACAAGATCAACGTCAAATACGGCCCCGAACGCGCCCGGGCGTGCGCGATGTCCAATTCCGTGGGCGGCATCGGCCCTCTCTTGAAAGAACGCATCCCGGCACAGGCGGAACTGGGCCACGAAGTCATCGGCGTCTCCCTGCTCTACGATCATGTCTGGACCCAGGGGTTTTATCAGTGGGGCCAAATCTACATTGAGAAGAAGAGCGTGGCTCACCGCTTCCGCGAAATCCTGGAAAATGCCGGTTTCCAAATCAGCCTTGAGCTTCCTGACGGAACCGTGAAAAAGGTCAATGTATGGAAAGCGCCACTGGGCAAAGCTGTCGTTTACTATTTGGACCAGCCCGAGATTGCCGACGTTGTTTACCCGGGACCGGAAGACGCGCCCAAAGACGCTCCTGACAGCAATGCGTGGGTGGAAAACCAAAAACTTCTCCAGTCCTGGCTCATCGGGCGGGGAACTCTGGCCCTCTTGAAGACCCTCGGCAAAAAACCGGATGTGATTGTGCAGAGCGAAACCCCCACAATTTTTGCCAATCACTCTTTGGTCAAGGATGCGTTTCAAAAGGACCCGTTTTTCGACGGGGCGCGCTATGTTTTCAACGACCATACTCCTCTGGAATATGCCCACCCAATATGGAACGAATCCCAGGCGGCAAAAGCCAAGCTGGATGTCAAAGTCAACGGCACTGTGGACATCACTCGGCTCCTGATCGAGAGGTCGCACAAAACATACGGGGTGTCCAAAAAGCACGAAACCGTCATGAAAGCCATGCCTTCGCTCAAGGGGCTCGAGAGCAAAATAACGTCCATTACCAACGGCGTCAGCATTCAAAACTGGCAGGCGCCCGCCTTTGCGGGCCACAAGACCATGAGCAATGAAGAATTAATTCGCGCCAAGGAAAGCCAGAAAGCTGAGCTCATCAACTGGGTGCAAAAACGCTACAGGCTCTGGGCCAGCTGGCGCGCTAAAGCGCAGGGCAAGTTCCTTGTGAACTGGACCCGCCGCGTGACCAGTTACAAACGTTTCGACATTCTCGAGCAGATGCTCACAAACCCGGAGCTCAAAAAAAGGTTTTTGGCAACTGATATTGTCATTCTTATGGGGGGGAGGATCCACCAGAACGACAACCTCTCCCAAAATGTCATGTTCAGCCTCCTGGACCTCGTGAACCGCGACAAAGCCTTGCAGGACCGCGTGTTGGTGCTGGACAACTACAACATTTGGGAAGCGCCCAAAATATTTCACGGAGTGGACGGCTCCATCATGCTTGCGGACGACGGCAAAGAGGCCTCTGCCACGGGATTCATGAAAGCCCAGGTGAACGGCGCCATCGTGATCGCCGTGGCCGACGGCGCCATTCCAGAATCGGTCCATTTTCTGCGCTCGGAGCGGCCCAAATCCTCCGGCGGCAAGGAAAACGGATTTCATGTGCCTTATATCAACGGACGAATCCTGCCGGAAAATTTATTGGCCGCTTTGGAAAAACTGGGCCGCCTCTATCAGGATCCCAAGTCCCGGGCCGCCATGATCCGCTCTGCCTTTGCAGTGGAATCCCAGGTCAGTATTGACCGCGCCGCGAGGGAAATGATAGAATTATACGACCAAATACTGAGGCACACGTAGAAAAGCCGCGCGCCATAAACGCAACCTGATCCGCCGTCAGCATGGGGCGGATTTTTTTAACTATGAATACTCAACCGCTCGTTAACCTGCAAGAGGGAAAAGACAGCTGCGGAATCGGCTTTGTGGCCGACATCCACGGCAAGAAATCCCATAATATCGTCCGCATGGGCATCGAGATGCTGGAAAACCTCGAGCATCGCGGCGCCTGCGGCTGTGATCCGCTCACGGGAGACGGCGCGGGCGTTCTGCTCCAAATCCCCCACGGATTCTTCGTCAAAAACGGTCCCAAAAAGCTGCCCAGGACGGGGGATTATGCCGTGGGCATGGTTTTCCTCCCCAATTTCCCTTCCGACCGCGAACGCTGCGAAGAATATTTTCTGAAAATTATTCAGGAAGAAAAGCAAACTTTCCTCGGCTGGCGGGATGTGCCGGTCAATCCGGACAAATGCGGCGAGCTTTCCCGTGAAGTCATGCCCGTCATCCGCCAGATTTTTATCGGGAGAGGTTCTACCACCGGCGAAGGGGACGCATTCGAGAGAAAACTCTATGTCATCCGCAAGCGCCTCGAGGCCGCTGTGCGGGAATCCGGCATGAAGTACGCGAATGATTTCTATGTCTGCTCCCTTTCCTGCCGCACCATCGTTTATAAAGGCCAGCTGACTGCTTCGCAGATTCCATTGTTTTTCACCGAGCTTAGAGATCCGGACCTGGATTCCGCCATTGCCGTGGTGCACCAGCGCTTCAGCACCAACACCTTCCCGTCCTGGAAGCGGGCCCACCCATATCGCTACATCATCCACAATGGCGAAATCAACACAGTACGGGGCAATGTCAACTGGATGAACGCCCGGCAGGCCAATTTCAAGTCCGACCTTTTCGGCGACGATTTAAAAAAACTTCTTCCCATCGTGGACCCGGACGGTTCCGACAGCGGCATGTTCGACAACGCCCTGGAACTGCTCGTCCACACGGGCCGGCCCCTGCCTCATGCAATCATGATGATGATCCCGGAAGCCTGGCAGAAAGACAAGTTTATGGATCCCGCCAAACGGGCGTTTTACCAATACCATAGCTGCATGATGGAGCCCTGGGACGGCCCGGCAAGCATCGGATTCTCTAACGGCCAGGTGGTTGGAGCAGTGCTGGACAGAAACGGCTTGCGCCCGTCGCGATATGTGGTGACCAAAGACGGACTGGTCATCCTCTCGTCAGAAGTGGGGGTCATTGAAGTGGAACCCCAGAATGTGGAATTCAAGGGCAGGCTCCAGCCGGGCAAGATGCTGCTCGTGGACACCGCGCAGGGCCGGATCGTTTCCGACGAAGAAATCAAGTCCCAGATCGCGGCCAAGAGGCCGTACCTGAACTGGCTCAATGAAAAACTGGTGGACATTGATTCCCTGCCCAAAGCTCAGCGTCTGCCTTCGGGTTATGACCCCGTCGAGTTGGTGCGCCT
>MGUQ01000118.1:4042-6169 GCA_001799975.1 Elusimicrobia bacterium RIFCSPLOWO2_01_FULL_54_10
TCCTCCTTTCACCCATGGCGATGAACGGCCAGGAACCCGTGGGCTCCATGGGCATCGATACTCCTCTGGCCGTGCTTTCAAACCGCCCGCAGAATCTGTTCAACTATTTCAAGCAGCTTTTCGCGCAGGTCACCAACCCGCCCGTGGATTCATTGAGGGAAGAGCTGGTGATGTCCATCGAGACCACCCTGGGCGCGGAACAGAACTTGTTCGAAGAAACTCCGGAGCATTGCCGCCAGCTCCGCCTGGAATCTCCCATGCTTTCGAATGAACAGCTGGCGACGCTGAAGGAATACCGCGCCGACGGCATCCGTTCAAAGACTCTCAGCATCCTTTTCAGAGCGGATTCCGGAAAAGCAGGTCTCGAAAAAGCCATCGAAACCCTGCAAAGGGAATCCGCCAAGGCTGTGGACGACGGCCATTCCATTTTGATCCTTTCCGACCGCGGTGTGAATTTGAAGGACGCCGCCATCCCTTGCCTGCTTGCCGCGTCCGCCGTGCATCACCACCTCATCCGCACGGGCGAGCGCACAAAGTGCGGCATTGTGGTGGAAAGCGCGGAGCCCCGGGAAGTCATGCATTTCGCCCTGCTCATGGGCTATGGCGCAGGGGCGGTTAATCCGTATTTAGCTTATGACACCATCCTGAATCTCATCCGTGAAGGATTGATCAAAGGCGTAGAGGAAGAGGAATCCCTGGAGAACTACCGCAAGGCTGCCGCCAAGGGCGTGCTTAAAACCGCCACCAAGATGGGCATCTCCACTCTGCAGAGTTACCGCGGCGCACAGATTTTCGAGGCCGTGGGCCTGAACCGCGAAGTAGTGGACAAATATTTCACCTGGACTGCCAGCCGCATCGAAGGCGTGGACATGGATGTCATTGCCAGGGAAACATTGGGTCGCCACCATGACGGATTCATGATCGATCCGGCCCTGGACGGCGAGCTTGAAGTGGGCGGACGCTATCAGTGGCGCCGCCGGGGTGAACACCATCTGTTGAGCCCCGACTCCATCGCCAAGCTCCAGCAGGCAGCTCGGGAGAACAACCCCAAGTCCTACAAGGAATTCACCCAGCTCATCAATGAGCAGAACGAGAATCTCCTCACCCTGCGCGGGCTTTTGAAATTCAAGGGCGGCCATGCCGTCGCCATCGAAGAAGTGGAGCCGGCGCAGGAGATCGTGAAGCGCTTTGCCACGGGGGCCATGTCGCTCGGGTCCATCTCCCGCGAGGTGCACGAAACCCTCGCCATCGCCATGAACCGCATCGGGGCCAAGTCCAACACCGGGGAAGGCGGAGAAGACCCCGCAAGATTTAAGCCCGACGCCAACGGCGATATAAGGCGCAGTTCCATCAAGCAGGTGGCGAGCGGCCGGTTCGGCGTCACCATCAGTTATCTGGTCAATTCCGACGACCTGCAGATCAAGATGGCCCAGGGAGCCAAGCCGGGCGAAGGCGGCCAGCTTCCGGGGCACAAGATCGATGATTATATCGCCAAAATCCGTTATTCCGTGCCGGGAGTGGGACTCATTTCGCCGCCTCCGCACCATGACATCTATTCCATCGAAGACATTGCCCAGCTTATTCATGATCTTAAAAATGCCAATCCGCAAGCCCGCATCCATGTGAAGCTGGTGGCGGAAGTGGGCGTGGGCACCGTAGCCGCGGGCGTGGCCAAGGCCAAGGCGGATGTCGTGCTCGTGAGCGGCTACGAAGGCGGCACGGGAGCGTCCCCTTTAAGCTCCATCCAGCACGCGGGCATTCCATGGGAACTGGGACTGGCGGAGACGCAGCAGGTGCTGGTGGCCAACGGCCTGCGCGGGCGCATTGTCGTGCAGACGGACGGCAAGATGCAGACCGGACGCGATGTGGTCATCGCAGCGCTGCTAGGCGCCGAAGAATTTGGATTTTCCACAGCCCCTCTCATTACCCTGGGTTGCATCATGATGCGGGTGTGCCATCTCAATACATGCCCGGTCGGAATCGCCACTCAAGACCCCGTTCTGCGCAAAAAATTTTCCGGCAAGCCGGAACATGTAGTGAACTATTTCTTTTTTATCGCTGAGGAAGTGCGCGAAATCATGGCCCAGCTGGGTTTCCGCACCATGAACGAAATGATCGGGCGCATGG
>MGUQ01000119.1:0-2183 GCA_001799975.1 Elusimicrobia bacterium RIFCSPLOWO2_01_FULL_54_10
GTGAGCGTGGAGGCCGAGAGGGCCAGCATCATCTCCTGCGTGGCCAGCACGGGAAGCGTTCTCGAGTCCAGCCCCCCCTCTGCAAAATCTCCGGGCTTGTCTTCGATCATCATGGCGGATTTGGAGCCCGCCGCAAGCTTGTGATACCGTCCCAGCATGCCTTTCCGGCGGTGAATGATGTTTTCCAGAACCACAATGGAATCGTCCACCACCATGCCCGTGGCAATGGCCAGCCCGGAAATGGTCATGACATTCAAGGTCTGCCCGAAGACGGCCATGATGACGCCCGTGAGAATAAGAGAGAGCGGGATGGACACAAAAATAAAAGAGGCATAAAGAAAATCTTTCAGAAATGCCAGAAGCACCAGGCCGGCAAGGACGGCGCCCAGCCCCAGGGCCTCCTTGACGTTTTTAATCGCTTTCTCAACGGCAATGGACTGGTCCGACACGACGGAAAGAGTGATGGAGGGGTCCAGGTCTTTCTTGAATTCTTCGATGGCGTCTTTGACCCCTTTGGCCATGGACACCGTGTTGGCTTCGGACTCCTTCTGGATGTAAACGGACACCACCGGCTCGCGGTTCAGGCGGGAATAAGATTCCGGTTCGAGGTAAAAGTCGCGGATTTCGGCGATGTCTTTTAAGAAAATGCGGGAGCCTTCTTTGGTGACCGCGATGGGCAGAAGCCCTATTTCTTCGATGGTTTTGAACGCGCCGCCCATGCGGATGGGAATGTCTTCCCGCTCAGACTGGCCTTTCCCGGCCAGAATGTTCAAATTTTCAAGGCCGATCTGCGAAATCACCTGCCGGATGGGGATGGCGTAGGCCTCGAGGCGGTTTTGGTCGAATTCGACGAGGATTTTGCGCTCGCGCCCGCCCCCGATTTCGATGTTAGCCACGCCTTCTTTTTCCTTGAGACGGGGTTTGAGCTCATTTTCGGCTTTCTCGCGCATTTGTTCCGGCGTCAAGCCCTTCGAGGCCAGGGCCACGATGATGACGGGAGACTGGTTTTCGTCGTAGCGCGACACCACGGGCTTTTCAATTTCCCGGGGCAGCTTGTTCTCGATCTTATCGAGCCTGCCTCGCACTTCTTCCGCCGTTTTTGAGGAATCCGTTCCGATCTTGAAATTGAGAGTGATGACCGCGCGCTCCTTGCGGGAGACGGAGGTGGTGCTCTCCAGGCCCGGGAGAGTGGCCATTTCGTCCTCGATGGGCTTGGTCACGAGAGACTCAATGTCTTCGGGTGGCAGGCCGCCCCGCACCCCGACAAAAATGGTGAGCACTCCGGAGTCCATGCCCGGCATCAGGTCCACCGGCATGCGGCCGAAGCAAAAAATTCCCGCCAGCGAGAGGATGGAATAAGTCATAAACGCTGCCACGGGGCGGTCCGTGAAGAACCGTATGATGTTCATGAAATTGGGGCGGGAGTTTCCTAGTCCAGGATCATGCCTGAAGACTTCCCCGTTTTTGCGCGCATCATGGACTGGGACCGCTTTTCTTCAACGGTGAGATACAGGGAGGGCATGACAAAGAGCGTGAGCGCCGTGGACACGGACAGGCCGCCCAGAGTGGCCAGCGCCATGGGCGCGGCAATGGCGGTGCCCTGACCCAGGCCCATGGCCACGGGAATGAGCGAGAGAATGGATGTGAGCGCCGTCATCACCACGGGCACAAGACGGTTGACGGAACCTTCGATGACGGCCTCCCTCAACGGCATGCCTTCTACTTTTCGGAGATGGTTCATGTGGTCCACCAACACGATGCCGTTGTTCACCACGATGCCGCCCAAAAGCACGATGCCCAGAAGCACCGGGGCGCTCACCGGGGTGAAAGTGACCAGCAGGGTGAACATTACGCCCACGATACCCAGGGGAACCGTGACCATGATGAGGAAGGGGTGCAGGAGTGATTCAAACCCGGCCGCCATGATCATATAAATGAGCACCACGGCCAGCAGAAACGCCAAAATAAGGCCGCCGAAAGACTCTGCCATCTCCTTTTTTGCTCCGCCAAGCTCGATGGAATAATCTTTCATGTTCCGGTAACCGGCCAGTTTGGCCTCCACGTCCTTGATGGTGTCTCCCACGCTGCGTCCCAGAACTTGCGAGGTCACCACCACCGCTCTCTGCTGGTCGATGCGTTGGATTTCACTGGGCCCCAGGCTTCCGGAAATCCTGGCGACATCT
>MGUQ01000119.1:2203-3466 GCA_001799975.1 Elusimicrobia bacterium RIFCSPLOWO2_01_FULL_54_10
CTTTGAAGCGCGGCCGGGTTGTTGCGGTCCTCGGGCCGCAGGCGCACGCGGATGGGCACTTCCTGTCCGCTCTGTTTAAAGTAGGTGGCCACAAAGCCCCGGATGCCGATGAGAGATGCGCGCGCGATGTCGGAGACGGAAAGCTGGAAACCGCTGGCCCGGTCTTTATCGATGGCAACGCGGGTTTCATATGTGGGGCGCGCCAAACTGGTCTTGATTCCTTCGCAACCCTCAATGCTTTTGAGTTTAGCCTGAATGTCTTCGGACATTTTCCGCAAATTCTCAAGGTCCGGGCCCTTCACGGTGATGGCAATGGGGGCGGATCCGCCCGTGACGGATTTGATGGAAGAATCCTGCAGAAGATATTCGATCTCGGCACCCTCGAGGGGCTTGTCCTTGAGCTTGTCCCTCAAGACCAGAATGGCGTCTTCGGTGCTGCCGCTGAACTTTTTTGGGTCCAGGGTGACGATGCATTCCCCTTGGTGAGAACCCAGGGCTTCAATGGAATCCTCCTCGCTGGATCCCACGCGCACCAGAGTGTCTTTGACGGTGTCCATGCCGGAGAGCGCATTTTCTATTCTTCCCATCACGCGGTCTGTGACTTCCAGCCGGGTGCCCACGGGCATGTTGAGCTTTACAAGAAATTGCCCCTGGTCGATTTTAGGAAGAAAAATCTTGTCTTTGAACGCCAAAATGACGAGCGCAACTCCGAAGGCCGCAATGGAAACCTGCATCACCGCTTTGCGGTTGTTGAGCGCGCGGATGAGCCAGCCCTTGTAGGTCCCAAGCATGGTTTCCGTCTGCTCTTTTGTGAGGCCGCGTCGGAAAGTCTGCCAAATCCCCGCCGCGCCGGACTTGGGAGCTACTTCTGCGGCTCCCCCGCGCTTTTTCTCGAGCCAGGTGATGGGATAAGCGGTTATTCTGGGCAAAAGAGTGAGCGCAATCACGAGAGCGGCGATATTGGAAATGACGGCGGCCCAAAACAGGTCGCTGAAAAGCTGCTGGGCCACGCCGCGCGCGAACAGGAGCGGTAAAAACACCGTGATATTGGTGAGCATGGAGGACACCTGGGCCACGGCGATGCTCGAAGCCCCTTCAATGGCCGCTTCCTTCAAATCCGGCGTTTTTTTCCGGCTCTGCACAATGCTGTCCAGCGCGGCAATGGCGTTGTCAATCATGCTCCCGATGCCGAGAGAAAGCCCCGCCAGGGCGATGACGTTCATGCTCCGCCCGGTGAAATACATGAAAACAAAAACCACAAGA
>MGUQ01000119.1:3476-6033 GCA_001799975.1 Elusimicrobia bacterium RIFCSPLOWO2_01_FULL_54_10
TCCCAGAAAAAAGTACAGCACCATGAAAGCCAGCATGGCGCCCAGCACTGCGTCCATGGTGACGTCGCTGAGCGCGCCGCTGATGAATTGCGATTCGTCGTAAACAATTTCCACTTTGCATTCTTTGGGGAGGCTGTTGGAGAGTTCGTCCAGGGCCTCGCGCACCCGCCGGGCCGTTTTCACAGTGTTGGAGCCGAACTGTTTTTGTATGCCGATGGAGACATTGGGCTGGCCGTTGTGGCGGGAATGGCTTTCCGTTTCTTTGAAACCGTCTTTGACCTGGGCGATGTTGCCCAGAGGCATGAGCCGCTGGGCTTTGGGCTGGAATGACTCCCGCTTGCCTTCTTGCTGGCCCCGCATGTAGGCTTCGGCCGTGCCGCGCGCGGCGTCCACGGAAACGACCGTTTTGCCGATGTCTTCCACTTTCTCAAATTCCCCGATGGTGCGCACCAGATATTCGAAAGACCGCCCCTGAGTGGTGCCGGCCGGATAATTAACATTGGTGTTCTTGAGCGCGTCCACCACGGCGGAAATGGAGATGTTGGAGGCGCCCAGTTTGCCGGGATCCACTTCCACCAGGATTTCGCGCTCCTGGCCCCCGCTCACGGCGGCGGAAGCCACTCCGTCCACTTTCTGGAGGCGTTTTTTGATCACTTCGTTTGCCAGCCGCGTCAAGTCATGCAATGGCATGCTTCCGGAGACGGAAAGGATGATCATGGGCTGGGCAAAAGGATTGTGCCGCTGGACCACGGGCTTTTCGGATTCTCCGGGCAGGCGGTCTTTGACCTGGTCCACCTTTTCTTTCACGTCCAGCTGGGCGCGGCTCATGTCCGTACCCCAGTTGAACTCCAAAATCACCACGGACACGCCTTCCCGCGATATGGAGCGCACCCGGCGGATGTTGGGCACGGTTCCAGCCTGCTCCTCAATGAGTTTGGTGATGATGTTTTCGATTTCTTCCGGAGCCGCCGAGCCGTAGCGGGTCACCACAAGAAGTTCGGGGTAATTGATGGAGGGGAACAGCTCCCGGGGAAGCAGGACAAGCGAAATCATCCCCACCAGAACCAGGGCCGCATAGACCATGGCGGTGGTGACCGGCCGCTCAACAGCGAGCCGGATGAGTTTCATCGACTTAGTTGTTCAGAAAAATTTGAATCTTCGCTTTATCGCGGAGATCTTTGATCAGCTTGGCGTATTCCTGCTCCAGTTTGGACTGCAGGAGATACGATTCGATGCTTTTTTGGATTTCAGGCGTCAACACCGGTTCGTTGGGCGGAGCCGCAAATCTCTGTTTATTTTCGTTGAAGAATTTCGTGACTTTCTCCTTGGACACCTTGGCTTTGCCTTTGAGGAGGCGTTCACGATAAATCTGCATGCGGATTTGCCGCCGCAGGTCTTCGGGGCGCACCCCCGCGCTCCGGAGCTGCTCCTGAAAAACTTTTTCATCGGGGAACTGCTTCTTTAAGTCCGCAATCTTGGCGTCAATTTCCTTGTCAATTTTCGCCTGGGCGCTCTTGCTCCCGAATTTCTTCCCTGCGGCCTGTTCAATGAGAGCTTCATCCACCAGATTATTCAGCACCGCGCTGCCGGCTTTGGCCAGCAGGGTGTTCCATAGCAACTCCGTGGAAATGACGGTCCCGTTCACCTGGGCCGCCGCGGGGGGCAGGGTGAGGCCGGGAGCCGCCGTTTGCTGCGAGAGGCGGAAATTCTTTGAACGGCTCACTTCTTCGGAATGCAGAAGCGCGAGCGGCGATGCGGCGGCACACAGCAGAATGAAGAACACAATTTTTTTCACTTGATACGACCTCCTAATTTGGTGAGTTTCGAGAATCATGTCAGGCCAGCTGTTTGGCTTCAATCACCTGGCGGCCGGTTGTGCCTTGCACGGGGAGCGTAAAGAAAAATGTCGTTCCTTGCCCAGGCTCGCTTGTGAAGCCCACTTTGCCTCCATGGGATTCCACAATGCCCTTCACAATGGCCAGGCCAAGACCCGTGCCTTTGGGGCCTTTGACGGAGTCTTTGGTGCCGGGCACCTGCTGGAACTTGCCGAAAATAAGGCCCTGGTGCTCTTTGGGAATTCCCGGGCCCGTGTCCTTGATCTGCACCCGGATCACCGGCTGGCCGTCCTCCTCGCGAGAAGCCGTGAGGGTGATGGAGCCTTCTTCAGGAGTGAACTTGAACGCGTTGGACAACAGGTTTTGGATGACTTGCCTGATTTTTTCTCCGTCGGCGGGAATCAACGGCAGGTCGGCGGGCACTTCCAGCGCCGCGCGGATGTTTTTCTTCTGAAAAAGCGGCTGAAAAAGCGAAAAAATGCTGTCGGCCGTTTCCCGCACGCTGAAATCCGTCTTGTGCAGCTCCATTTTCCCGGCCTTGATTTTGGCCACGTCCAGAATGTCGTTCACAAACAGGGTGAGCCGTGTAGTGCTTTCCTGTATGATGTCGAGGGCCTTTTTGGCTTTTTCGGGATTGAGCTTGTCAATGGGTTTCATGGTGAGGAGCTCCGCATATCCCGAAATGGCGGTGAGCGGGCTGCGGAGCTCGTGGGACACGCTGG
>MGUQ01000119.1:6051-9523 GCA_001799975.1 Elusimicrobia bacterium RIFCSPLOWO2_01_FULL_54_10
GTGTCGAGGTTGCCCTCGCCGATGGCCTGCGCTCCCTGGGCGAGCTGGTTGATGGGCCGGGTGAACTGGATGGAAAAATAAAGCGAAATGAGAAGCCCGATCAGAAACGCTCCCAATGAGACATAGACGACGATCCGGGTGATGTTCTGGATGGATTCTTTGATGCTTTCTTCCACTTTGTCCTTGTAAAAGCCAAGGTGGACCGAGCCGATTTTTTTCTGGAGGATGACGTCTTCGGAAATGTCGATGATCTTTTGCGCGCCGCCGCCCTGCTTGGCCTCCAGGTAGGCCGCGTTTTTTCCCAAAACGAGATCCCGCTCCGTGTTTTCAAACACCGCGTAGGCAATGCCGCGCACCGTCCTCTGCAGGCCGCTGATGTAGTTGATCACGAGGATGTCGTCGCGGGTTTGAAGGGCTTCTTCGCACACTTTTTTCAAGTTTTGCGCCACGGTGACCTGGCTGGTCTCAATTTCCTTGAGCACCAGGGCCCGCAGGAAATAAAGCGAGGCGAAGCTTGTGCCGAAAACGATGATGGCGGTGAGAAAAGTGGTGAAAAGCGCAAAGCGCGCGCGGATGGTCATCCCCTCACCTGCTTATTCGCCGCCAGGCGAATCGTAGATTCGCAAGCAGGTGAGGGGATCACTTGGGCCCACCCTGCATTCCGTCGGGAATGGAGGCTTCAGTGACCGGTTTTTCCACATCCGCTATTTTTACGGCGGAGCCGGCTTTCAGGTCCTGGGGGTTTTGGATGATGATTTTTTCTCCGCCCTCCAGCCCCGACGCCACCACGCTGTTCACAAGAGAAACATAGCTGATTTCCACCGCCCGGGCTTCGGCCTTGCCCTCGGCGTTCACGATGTACACCTGGTGGCCGCCCTCCGTTTTTTCCACCGCGTCGTTGGGGACTGCCAGCACGCTGTCTTTTTCATAGACGACGATTTTCGTGCGGGCATACATGCCGGGCAGGAGCAGCTTGCCCTCGTTGGGAAGCAGCGCCTCCACCTCCGCGGTGCGAGCGCCGCCTGTAAAAATGACATCAACGGTTTTTACCTTGCCTTTGAATTCCACATTCGGATAGGTTTCCACGGTCACAATCACTTTTTGGTCAGGATATATCTTATCAATATCCTTTTCAATAATGCCAACGTTCACAACCACATTGTTGATGCTCACCACGGTACCGATCCGTTTTTGCGGAGTGACGAATTCTCCGACGGAGGCGTCCCGGCCGCCGAAAATGCCGTCCTGATTGGCCCGGATAACCGTTTTGTTGAGCTCGGATTGCGCGTAGTCCAGCTGGATTTTGGCTTCGTCCAGCTTGTCTTTGGAAACCCCTCCAAGCGCGTAAAGCTTTTCGTAACGGAAATACTCCTGTTTTGCGCGGTCCAGCTTGATTTTTGACTGGGTCTGGTCCAGCACGGCGATGGCTTGGCCCTGCTTCACCGCGTCGCCGTTGCCGAAGAAAATGTGCTGAATGTTGCCCTCCGTCTGAAATCGGAGTTCAATTTCAGAGCCGCCTTTGATGGTGCCGATGTTGGAGAGAACGTCCTGAAAAGGGGCAAAAGCCGCTTCAATGACATTGACGGAAACCGCGCCGTCGACGCCGGTCTTTTCTGCGATAACTTTTGTCACCACCGCGTGGTAGAACCAGATGGAGCCGGCAACCAGCATGGCCGTCACGGCCAATGCGGATGGAATGGAATATTTTTTGTGGGCGGCGCTCCAGGACGCCAGGGCTTTTAGGCGCGGCGCCAAAGCTGGTGTCTGTAGGGGCGACGCATGCGTCGCCCGTACAACATCGGCCCCATGCGTCGCCCGTACAGGATCATGTGTTGCGGATGGGCCGATCAATTCATCGGGAGCCGGCTTTCGGGTGAGGAGGTTTTCCACTTCTTTAAGCAATACGCTCCGCCGGAAGGGCTTGGAGATGTAAAAATCAGCGCCCAAGCCCATGGCGGTCTTGCGGTCAATGTCCGAATCCCTCACGGAAAGAAAAATGATGGGGAGGCGCTTGGTGGCGGGGTTTTCGTGGATTTTCTGGCAGAGCACAAAACCGCCCATGGCGGGCACTTCCAAGTCCAGAAGGAGCAAGTCAGGCGTGCGCAGGTTGATTTTTTTGAGGGCTTCCTCCGTGGTTTCCACGAAGGTGGCGCGGTAGCCCTGTTCTGTCATGGTGTCCACGATCACATGACAAAGATCCTTATCGTCGTCCACGACAAGGATTTCAAAATCCTGCTTTTTTCCGTCGGTCACGGGTTAAAGAATAGCAAAAATTTAATGAAAATGCCTTTCAGCGCGTTGCCCGCTTTAGTGAATTTGGTTTGATTTAATTTTTTTGGCAGGCAGTAAGCTGAATGTAGGCGATTAAATCGCTTGTGGACGCATTGCCGGTGTTGCCGGTTCCGCTTGCGCTCGTGGTGCCGCTGGCTGTGGAGTCGGCAAGGGTATGGGCATGGCTGTTCACGCTGTGGGAATGAGAGCCGGCAGAAGGATGACTATGGCTGCCGGCGCCGGGGTGAGAGTGACTGCCATTTTGACTGGTAGAGAAGCCCTGTTCAGCAAGCGCAATATCATCCCATTGTGCAGCGCTGTCTGATCTGACATTTCCCCCGGTTTGAGAATGGGAATGGTTCCCGGCGGCACTGTGGGTGTGGTCTCCCGCAGAACCGTGGGAATGATCTCCATTGCTGGTCGTGCCAGGCGCCTCGGAGCTGGTAGTTCCGCTCACCGTGTCGCTGAATGTGTGGCTATGGCTCGGGCCCGTGTGGGCATGAGCCCTGTTCTCCAAATTTGAAAGCGGGGTTCCAACGGTCCCCGCGTTAGTGCCGCCGGCCGGGGTTCCCACAACCGCCCTGCCGCGCAGCGCGGTGTATTCAGTCCAGCCCGAAGGGCATGCGGCGGCAAAAAATGCGATCATTCCAGTTGGAACGCCAACCACAAGAGTATCGTTGGAATATATGTTTCCCGCTCTCAAGGTTTCATATCCTGTACCAGGATTATTCCTGATCTGGATCGATCCATCGGTGGGCATCATAATTTGGCTGGCCACCCGCCCGCCCCAATGAAAGCTTAAACGGGGGGCTTCGCTGATTGCGCCGGTCTGAACGCTGCCAAAATTTAATTCTCTTAGTTCAAGGGAGGCAGCGTTATAAGCTGAGCTGTTCTGATTTGAAGCTATCTGATAATCTCCCGCGCTGGTGTTGGCGATATAACCGGAATTATTTGAGAACTGTGATATATTCATGTTCGAGAGACCGCCGGCGTTCCCGCTGATATCCCCTGAAATCTTAGACCCTGCCAAAGACGTTATCCAGACGGGATTGGCGTAAGAGCCGGTGGTAATAACCCCATTGGTCACCGTTGCGGCGTTCCCGGTGATGCTTCCTACAATATTGCTCGTAAAGGTCTTGATCCCAGCCACGTTCTGGTTCACATTCCCCACCTGCACAAAAGCCGCGGCGTCATTCCCGTC
>MGUQ01000120.1:0-3443 GCA_001799975.1 Elusimicrobia bacterium RIFCSPLOWO2_01_FULL_54_10
GGCTTTGTTCTTGCCAATACCGCAATGAAGCCCGAAGGCCTTAAAACCTGAAGGAAAATTTTCCAAGAATTTATCTGCGGCGTCTTTTCTTGCCGCGGCAGCTGCCGCAGCGCCTGGGCGAGCTCAGGCCGCGCTGTTTGAAAAACTTCTGCTCGCCCGCCTCAAAAGTGAAGGTCTTGCGGCACTCCACGCAGGACAACTGCAGGTCCCCCGCGCCGCTCTTGCCGTTTCCGTTGGTCTCCGTCCCCGCTCCTACCAGTTTCTTGAAAAACGCCAGAATTCCCATGTTGGATTCTCCTTTCGTTCAGTTCCATTTTCATTGTCTAGAGCCCGGTTTCTTCTTTGAATCCCAGAACAAGGTTCATGTTCTGAACCGCCTGGCCCGCCGCGCCCTTGCCGAGGTTGTCGGTCACGCCGACAATCACAGCCGTGTCTCCCTTTGGGTCCATGCCCACTCCGATGTGGCAGAAATTGGAATGCTGAACGGCCCGGATGTCCGGGAACTTGCCTTCGTCAAGCACCCGCACAAACCGTTCCCCTTTGTAAAAATCGGAATAAATTTTATGAAGATCTTTGACGGAAATCTTTCTGGAAAGCTTGGCGTAAACCGTGACCAAAATCCCCCGGAACACGGGCAGCAGATGCGCCACAAACGTGGCGGGAACGCCCAGCTCTTGCTCGATTTCCGGCAGATGCCTGTGGCCCGAAACGCCGTAGGCCAGGAAATTCTCATGGGTCTCGCCAAAAATATATTTCTCTTCCACTTTCCGCCCCGCGCCGGACACGCCGGACTTGGCGTCAATCACAATGCTTCCTCTCTTGGCCAGGCCCTTTTTCACCAAGGGCATCGCGGTCAAAATGGAGGTGGTGCTGTAACAGCCGGGATTGGCGATAAGCTTGGCGCCTTTGATCTTGCTCCGATAAAACTCCGTCAGGCCGTAAACGGCTTGTTTGAGAAGCGCGGGCTGGGGATGCCTTACTTTGTACCACTTTTCATAGAGCGCGGCACTCTTAAGCCGGAAATCTGCTGAGAGATCAATCACCTTGACCCCCAAATCCAGATACCGCTTTGCGGCCGTTGCGGATTCGGCGTGGGGCAGGCACAGGAAAACTAGGTCGCTGTCCTTGGCAATCTTGTCGGGGTCTTGTTTGTGCAGGATTAAATCAATCTTGCCCAACAGATCAGGATGCAGGGCGGAAACTTTCTGGCCCGCGGACCGTTCGGAGCTGACATGGACCACCCGCACCCCGGGATGCCGGAGGAGGTATCTGATTAATTCGCCGCCGGTATATCCGGTGGCGCCGATGATGGAAACTTTTTTCATGGTTTGGGCGCGATGAGAACCGTAAATTCTCCGAGCATTTCCTTTGCTGACAATTTCTCCGCCACCTGGGCCAGGGTGCCGGAAACATATTCCTCAAACTTCTTGGTCATCTCCCGTCCCACAACGCAACGGGCGTCCGGCCCCAGAACTTCCAGGGCAATACCGAGCGTTTCTTGCACTCGATATGGCGATTCAAAGAAAATGACGGGGATCCCAAGGCTGGAGGACGATTCCAGCTCCTTCCTGATTTTACTTTTTTTTCTGGGTAAAAACCCCAGAAAAATGAACCCATCCGCGCAAAGCCCGGAAACAGAGGCCAGGGCCGCGGGAGCGCTGGGCCCAGGGACGGGCAGCACACTAATGCCCGCCTCGCGCGCGGAGGCCACCAGTAAATTGCCCGGATCTGATAGCGCGGGAGTGCCCGCGTCGGTGAGGAGCGCCACGGACTGGCCTTCTTCAAGAAGCCGCAGGATTTTGGCGCTCTGCGCTCGCTCCTTGGGGCCGATAAGCGTCACCAGGCGGCGGGTGATGCCGTAATGGTTGAAAAGCTTTAGAGTGCGGCGGGTGTCTTCGCAGGCCACCCAGTCGCTGGCCTTGATGACTTCCAGCGCGCGCGGGCTTATGTCGGAAAGGTTGCCGATGGGCGTGGCCACCACATGGAGAACGCCCCCGCTCAATGTGCGGCCCTGCCGCGCTCAATCACTCCGATGAATGCTTCCACAACCTTGGGATCGAACTGGGTGCCCGCGCCTTTTTTAAGTTCTGCGACCGCCTCATTTTCATCCAGCGCCTTGCGGTAAGGCCTCTCCGAAACCATGGCGTCGAACGCATTGATCACGGCCACAATGCGGGACCCGAGCGGGATTTCCTCGCCTTTCAAGCCTGCGGGATAACCGCTGCCGTCCCAGCGCTCCTGGTGATAAAGGATCATGGGCACGACGGGGGACAGGAACGTCACTTTGGAAATCATCTGCTGGGCGATTTCGGGGTGGCGCTTGATCTGCTCATATTCTTCCGGCGTGAGTTTGCCGGGCTTGCGCAAAATGGCTTCGCCGATGCCCATCTTGCCGATGCCGTGCATGAGGGAGGCATATTCCACGTATTTTACGATGGATTCGGGCAGGCGGAGCGCCTCAGACACCGCGCGGGCCAGCCGGCGCGTGCGCAGGTGGTCCGTGGCGGGTTGGTTACGCGCGTCAAACTGCTTGTAATCCAGAGTTTCGGCCAGGGTCTGCACCATTTCCTGGTAAAAAATTTGCAGGTTGTTGAACATGTCCAGATTTTCCATGGAGAGCGCGGCCAGGCCGGCATAAACTTGCAGGAGCCGGAGGTCGCGCTCCCCGAAAGCATGGTGCGCCTCTGGCGCGTCCACGTTGATGACCCCCGCAATTTTTTCCTTCACCTTGAGGGGCACGCAGACGAGGGATTTCAAATGCGCCTCCACGTCTTTGCGGCCCACAAAGCGGGCGTCCGTTTCGATGTCGTCCACCACAATCATCTTGCCCGTTTCAATGGCGCGGCCGGCAACGCCCTGGCCTCTTTTCAACTTGATGGAATCCACCAGCTCCTGGGGCAGGCCTTTGGAACAGATAACTTCCAGCTCCTCCCCGTCTTTTGAGGTGATCATCACGGAGCCGGCGGGGCATTTCATAATCAGGCAGGCGGCGTCCAGAACGCGCCTGTAAACTTCCGCTTTGGAATTTGCGCCCGCGCGCTCGGTGATGAATTCCTGCAGGTCCGCCAGCAGATCGACAAAAATATTCAAGCCCGAGGCCTGCTCAGCCAGGGCGCGGCGGCCTTCTTCCAGCCTGCGGGCGGCTTCGGTGTCGCGCCGCAATTGGGCGCGGTAATAGCGGGTAAAAATGAACCAGCTGAAGGCGAGAAGCGCGAGGGGAACGGCCCAAAGAGCGTGAATCACAGAATTGAGGATATTAAAAGGGGCGCAGCCAAGTCAAGGCGCGGCCTTTTTGACGACGACAAGCTCGCCGGCGGCCAGGTCCGCGCTGAAATTTGCGGCCAGCGGAAGGGTTTCTTCCGCAACCTTCGCCCCGAGCGCGTCATAGCGGGTTTGGATCCAGTCTCCGGAAGCGTCCGGCGAAGGAATGCGCAGGGACAGGC
>MGUQ01000120.1:3481-7044 GCA_001799975.1 Elusimicrobia bacterium RIFCSPLOWO2_01_FULL_54_10
GGGTGTCTTCAAACGCGTAGGCCGCCACAAGATTGCGGTTGGCGGTGACCGCCGCCATCACGGGCACCTCCAAACCTCCCCCGGCCATTTTGGAGAGGATGTAGCCCGCTTCAAACGCAAGCGGGGAGCCATTCACCAAAAAGTGATTTTTGTTCCTGAAAATCAAGCCCAGGGTCTGCGTGCCCACCAGTTCCGAGAGCAGCACCTGGCCGCCGCCGTGGCGCACCTTCTCCGAGCGCAAAAAACTCATACCCGCGCCTTTGGGAGGACGATAGCCGCCCCATGCAATGCTCCTGCCTTTTTCTTTGACAGCCGCGGGAATTTCGTCCAGCCAGCCCTTTTCCGTGGCAGGAATGCCAAAATGTTTGCGCACATCAGCCCAGAGGCTTTTATTTTTGATCTCGCCCATGGGGTGCAAAATCACAGGGCCGTAGAACCTGCTGCGCCGCGCGTCCAGAACGCGCATGACTTCCCGAAAAAAGCCCATGTCCTCCAGCCAGTCTTCCCGGCCCACCACATAATAGAGATCCGCTTTTTTAAGGAGCTTGCCGAAAGTGACGCGGATGTCAAAACCGTTGGCGGCCAAGGCGTTAACAATGCCGCCGTACATTTCCGGAAAAGTGAATTTGGGATCGTTCGAAGGCCCGAGCACAAGATTGGCCACGGGCTGGGAAGAGGAGGAAACCGGAAGTTTGTGAAGGTTGATGATTTCCCCGCGCAGGTCGCGGTTCTCTGCGCTGAGCAAATAACCTTGCGGCAGGCCTTGCGCGGCGCGGTAAAGCAGCAGAGCGCGGTCGCTTGATGACGCCCAGACTGGAATTTTGAGATCCGCCCCTAGGGCAAAAGCGATGTCCCCCGCGGCCAGAGTGGCTGTGGAATCCTCAGTGATCCAGCGGTGGGGCGAGCGCGTGAGAAACGGGTCTGTGCCGGCATACCCCGTAACATAGCGGTCAAACCCCGGGCTGCTTGCCAGCAAATTCAGTTTTTTTCCGCCTTCCACCGCGGCCAGGAACGCAAAGCTCAGGGCCTCGTTCGTGTGCGGAGCGCACAGCACATCGGTGAAAACATAATTGTTTGAAAGCCCGGCCACAACTTCTCCCAACTCTCCGGATGAGAAAGTCTGCCGGACACGGACCAAAGGGCTCAGGTCCACAAAAGTCCTGAACTTGCCCGCTTCGTTTTTCCCTTTGGCGTCCAGGGCAGAAATGTAATTGCTTAAAAGGTCCTCTCGCTGGACGAACGGCCGCCTCTGGAGCGCCGGAGCATAAAGATAAATATTCCAGTATTCATCGATGACGGAGAGGCTCGCCCCGCGAAAACCTTCGAAGTCCGGATGGGGCTCTGTGACGGGGGTTTGCAGGACAAACTGCAGCTCGGCCGCCGGCGCCTTTGCGGCGGGCGCCAGAAGGACGGCAAGAAGGAGCGGGAAGAGTTTTTTGATCTTATTTACGGAAGACGGGGATGGAAACGCCGCCTTTGGCGTCGTCCATGAGGAAATCAACGGAAGCGGCCGTGCCAAAAAGTTTTCCGGCCACAATCAAGTGCGCCCAGGTGGGCGAGCAGCCGCGGAGCTGCACTTCTTTGCCTTTGAAGGGCGACACATCCCAGCCCGCAACTTTTTCCTGCACGTCTTCGACGGACGCTTTCACGGGAAAAATGTCGTTCAAATCCACAACGGCCTTGTCAGACACTGAAAGACTCCCCGCAGGAACAGCTTACCGTGGCGTTGGGGTTTTTCACCTTGAATCCGGACTTCATGAGCGTCTGTTCATAATCCAGCTCAGAGCCGGCAATATAGAGAAGCGTGCGCGGGTCCACGGCCACCTTGACGCCGTGCTGTTCAAAAAGCTTGTCTTTGGGATCTGTTTTTTCCGCGAATCCGAATTGATAGGAAAGACCGGAGCAGCCGCCGCCCACCACTTGAATGCGCAGGGATGCCCCCGGCTTGCCCTGTTTTTCAGCGATCTGTTTCACTTTGACCGCGGCTTTTTCCGAAATGGAGAGAAGCATTATTTTTTCCTCGCGAGCAGTTCTTTTTCTTCGTGGGCCTGATTTTCCTTCTGCACCTTGTCCGCCAAATCTGTTTTTCCGGTGTTCTTGCGGTAATCCGCCACGGCGGCCTGGATGGCGTCGTGGGCAAGCACAGAGCAATGCATTTTGATGGCGGGCAGGCCGCCCAGAGCCTTGGCCACGTCCTCGTCCTTGATGGCCAGGGCGTCTGCAATGGTTTTGCCTTTGATCATTTCGGTGGCCACGGAGCTGGTGGCAATGGCCGCGGTGCAGCCGAAGGTCTTAAATTTCACCTGGGAGATCACTTCATCAGCTCCCTTTTTATCCACCTTGATGTAGAGCCGCACGATATCGCCGCACACCGGATGGCCCACCGTGCCCACCCCGCTGGCGTCCGCGATTTCCCCTGCGTTCCTGGGGTTGGTAAAATGGTCTATGATCGTCGGATTGAACTGCAAGCGCAAACCTCCTTACAGAAAAGGGTACATGCGTCTTATTCCATACTAGCAATACCTGACTTTCTATTCAAGGATTGTCTTTAAACCCATCTCTTTATGGAAGCTTTGCACCGTTTTTACCGCATCGAAATTCTTACCCCAAATCGAGCGGCCGTAGTGCTTTAAAAAATCCTCAACCTGTTTTCTAAACTGGAATAAGGCCATGGATTGAGGACTTTTTTTAAGCGCAAGCCCCCAGATGCGGACCAACTCCAAGCAGGGGACCTTTTGCTTCTTAAAAACGCGGACCATGTCGCGGATATCGGGCTCCAGGTATCGGGTCATCTTGCCGATGGACCAATAAGCAGGGGCCAATATCTCAACCTTGATCACGCCGAACCTCTGATAAGGCAGCGTATGTTTGAGGTAATCCATGAGCGAGACAAGCCCCCATCTGTCGATGTCTTCTGCATAGTTGGCGTTGATGCCGGTCAATTGAATGGTGTTACGAATGGCTTTCTCGAACTTTTCCCATGATTGGGGATTTGAGCGGACAAAGCGAACGGCAAAGTCGATGTCGCTGCTGGGGCGGACTTCTCCCAAGATGTTCCCGGCGGCGGCTCCGGTCAGGACCACGCGGGTGTCCTGATCAAGCTCCTTTGACAGGAGTTCGAAGAAGCGGTTAATGAGACGGCGATTAAGCGATGGCGGCATGGTCGACCACGCGCTGGATCAAACTGTCCCGTTCTGATGGAGGCAAAGCAGAAAGCGCCAGCCAGGCCCTCTCAGAGTTTCTTCCGATCCGGCGGGATGCTTTATATCCCGGATTTAACGCCCTGAGGCGCGGGCCCAAAACAATTCGCAAATTGTCCGCAAGGGCTTGCTCCCAAGGGCCGGACAGTTCCCCTTTGAATAAAACGCTACGGGCTATTTTTTCCATGGCATCGCGCGACAAGGCCTTTGCGACCTTCAGAGCATCCTGAGGCGCACGACCATCCACAAGCGTTCCGGCGGAGACATCCAGAGCGCACGCCAGAGCGCGAATGGTGTGGAGCGAAACATCCTTCTTGTCCCTCTCGATCATGGAGAGGTTGGGACGGGGCACCCCGGAGCGGC
>MGUQ01000120.1:7052-8902 GCA_001799975.1 Elusimicrobia bacterium RIFCSPLOWO2_01_FULL_54_10
CAAGTCCGCCTGCGACACTCCCCGGTGCACCCGCCACAGCAAGACGGAACCCCCAAACGAATTCATGTACATAATGTAGCTGATTAACTACATTTTGTCAATATTGGATTTCATGAATTCCTACACAGATTGATATAAGTCATACGCCGCAACGCTTTTGTCTCTTGATATTATTTGGGCATGGAAATCGTTGTTGATACACAACTAGACCGGATATGTGAAAGTGCTATAATAGCGCACATGGCACACAATCAATCAGCCCGACTGTTGAAATGAAAAAAACGTTCGAAATTGAATATAAACTCAGATACGGAGAAACGGAAGATTGGGGCTCAGTATGCCTGAAAGCCAGCAATAAACATGCTGCAATTGAAAGTTTCGCGACAAAAAAGAAGATACATACGAATGAATTCAAAAGCTATAAAGACTGGTTTTGGGATGAAGGCGTGTGGTGCGGATTCTTTAAACAAATAAAACTATTAAAATAAGGCATCATTCTCACTGTTATAGTCCAAGAATAATTTCTGCATAGATGACCAGCTACGAAAGTAAAACTTTCAAAGAACTTAGACTCCCTCCAAGAGAAAAGGCATCCGAATCGCTAATCTATACTTTACTTCAATATAATGGGACGGTAAACGAATTTGGATCAGGAAATCAAAAAATTAGCGATCAAATAGCCGACCATCTTGGCCTTTCTGAAAATCAAAGAACTTATCGTACGCAAACATTTGTAAAAAAGGAAGGAAGAGTGAAAACTTTTCCTGCTTGGAATAGATTGCTTTTTCGAGCGGGGGATTTTGCAGCCAAGACAGGGTTAGCATCTCGTCCTACCACGACTATGAAGTTAACGAATAAAAGGGATCAGTCAATACATGTGAAGTTCATAAAGCTAAAAGAAATTTAGAAAAATTAAAACGGCCCATCCT
Source organism: Elusimicrobia bacterium RIFCSPLOWO2_01_FULL_54_10 (assembly GCA_001799975.1). Classification (GTDB taxonomy): domain Bacteria; phylum Elusimicrobiota; class Elusimicrobia; order 2-02-FULL-39-32; family 2-02-FULL-39-32; genus 2-01-FULL-60-11. The sequence goes on from MGUQ01000120.1 coordinate 7,982, forward strand.
GTATTCCCCAATTGATCTTGATAAACAAAAGGTAACAATTACAAAGAAATCACTACTTAGAATGAGGGGGTTCCGACTCGCGGTCATTGAAGCATACGATTATAAGTGTTCGGTATGTGGACTAATTCTCCCATCGCCAGATTTTCTAAATTGGGAGGTTGAAGCTGCTCATATTGTTCCGCACAGTCTATTGGGTAAAGATGATATTTGGAACGGAATTGCGCTTTGCAGATTTCATCATTGGGCATTTGATGTGGGGTGGTTTACCCTTCGTACCGATTTTTCAATTGAGACTTCAAGTCGTCTAAATAGTCTGCAACGGGAGCAGGGAAAAATGATGGATTTTGATGTTATTAGACAAACTGCAAGGATAGGAGAAGCAATCAATCTGCCTTCAAGAAAAGATCTGCACCCCCACGAAAAATCCATTCTTTGGCATAGAAAAAATGCGTATTCAACCACCAATCTACCCAGAATAAATATTTAAACTTCTCCAGTAACCACTTCAATTCCTGCTCTGCACTTAACATCAACATTCCCGCACAGATTGACATAAGTCAGCTTGCGAATTGCGCTCACAAGCTGATACGATGATTGGCATGAAATGGGTCATAGCCATCTTTGTCCAACTCCTCGCCTCCGCGCTGCTATTTGCGGGCGAGTTCACGGCCACATTCCTCGACTGCGGACAGGGAGATGCCACGGTCTTGGAAACCCCCTCGGGCAAGGTGTTTCTCATTGACGCCGGACCCAATGAGGAAGAATTCGGCGGCGATTTCAATTGCGGCAAGCATGTCATCCTCCCCTTTCTGGCCGCGCAGGGAGAACCTGAAATTGAGGCCATCGTCATTTCTCACCCCCACCTGGACCATTACGGCGGGGCCCTGGCCGTGATCAGTTCTGTGACCGTCAAGGAATTGG
>MGUQ01000121.1:0-1026 GCA_001799975.1 Elusimicrobia bacterium RIFCSPLOWO2_01_FULL_54_10
TTTTGCGTTCCCATTTGTCCACTTTTGACGTTACAGAACACACTTTAACCTCCTGTTTTGGACGACAAAATTGTTACAATTTGTTTACATAATGTTTAATACTTTTACGGCATAATGGAGGTAGGATATCAGTAGGCAAATAAGGTAAAATCTGTATGATAATGATATTTGTACAAACTAACAGGAGGTTAACATGAACATCAAAAATGCAGTTGCAGCAAAGTGGCTCGCGGCGGGAATTTTCGCCCTGGCCATTCTCATGCCGTCAATGGCCCAGGCCGATACCACCGTGGATGGTTCCACCGTTGGTGTGACCGCAACCGTCTCGGGGATCAATGACTTGATCTCTCAGGCCAAGAACATCTCCAACAATGCCGATGCCGCTGCCATCTCGTTCGGCACCATCGGAACCCGGCCCGCACCCTGGAGCACCCCGTCCCAGCAGTACATTGAAATGAGCGTCAACGACAATGCTCCTGCATGGCGTGTGCGCGCATACACCAACAACTTCCCAACCCCGCCCGCGCCATCCACAACCACCTGGGGATTCGCATATGGCGGCTTGATCGGAGACGTTGCCGGATCCAAAGCCCCCATGGCTTGGTTGAATAATACGACCTTGATCGCAGGCGGCCCTGCACTGGGCAACCCTTCAACCGGCACGGTCAACGGCTGGACCTACTTGAAGGACTTGCATGATGTGGATGATCCGGATACCCTGGACAATCCCGCGACGACTGGTGTGGTTGAGAACAACGAAAGCTTCGGCGTAGCCGATACTGACGGATACACCAACATCGCGTTCGGCGCGCCTTCGTTTACGCGCGTTGTCCGCCCCAATGCACCCGGCGGCGCTGGTTCCGAAGCCCTCGCCACAAACACTGCTCCCTGGTTCTTTTACCTGGAATCAGACTTCTCAGCTTCAGGCGCGGCGTCTTACAGCACTTCACTGGTTCTGGAGCTCCTGAACAGATAAGAGGTTTATTTCATTGTTCTCCGGGCGGCCGGCCGCGAGGAGCGGCCGGC
>MGUQ01000121.1:1152-16259 GCA_001799975.1 Elusimicrobia bacterium RIFCSPLOWO2_01_FULL_54_10
ACTGTGAAGGGAAAACTCTATGTATCCAATAACAAGCAGGAGGCCGTCACCGTGAACTGCACTCTCAAGGATGCCTGGACGGAAGCCACGGGAATTCCTTCACCCGGACACAGCGAATGGCTGTCCTTGTCCATGCGCAAAAACATGACCTTGAAACCTGGCTCGGTCAAACCCGTCAAATACAAAATCAAAGTGCCCCGGGACGCCGCGGGGGAAATGATGGCAATGATGTCGTTCAACATTGCCACTCATTCAGACCCCGCCGGCAATCCTGTTCCGTTCAGAGTTGAGATGAAGCACGGAATTCCCCTCTATGTTATTGTGAAGGGAACGGAGAAGGCGGAAGCCCAGACCGGTAATTTGAACGCGCACTTTGTGCGGGAAGTCTCCACGGGTCCCATCGAGTTTTTTGTGAAACTCAAGAACACCGGAAACGTCCACGTGCGGCCCTCGGGCAAGTTTGCCATTTATTCCGAAGGAATTGAGAAAGATTCCTTTGAGCTGGAGCACGGCTGGCCCATCTACCCCGGCGAAAGCCACAATTACTTCGCCAAGACAAATGTGACTGGCTGGAAAGCCGGCAATTATGAAGTCCGCTTCCGCGTGGCGGCGGGTTCGCCTTCTTCTCTCTTTGCCAAATGGACTCTGGCCGAAAAAGCGGTCCCGTTCGCCGTCACAACCCAGGGGAAAGTGGTGGTGCAAAACCCATGAAAATGCGAGTGATGCTGGCGGGACTGATGGCCTCATTCCTTGCACAAGGAGCCGGATGGGGCGAAGTGGTGGTGGGCCGCGCGGTCTTTTCCGGCGGGACCCTTGTTCTGCAGGATTCGTTAATCGACGATTTCAGAGATACGGAGAATATCAACTCCATGGGGGGAAATATCGGGGATTTTTCTAACGAGGGTGCGAGCCATTTTATCTCCTACTCCTCAACCGACTTTCATAATGCGGCCAACAGTCTCATCTCAAGATTCAGTGTTCCTTTATCTACCAGTTTTGCGGGAATCTATTTTATATTCGGAACCGGGGCTGTCGCCGCTCCTCATGATTTTTCACGGTTCAGGCGCTTGAGCTTATGGGTGCGTTCTGATGCGGGCGCACCTGCAAGAGTCAAAGTTGAGCTGGTGGACAACTCCGGAATTCACAGCGCCTACATTCCTGATTATGCCTCTCCCCCCGCGCCCCCCATCAACAACACCTGGCAGAATTATACTTTGGACTTCTCCACATTCACCGCGGGATTGAACGCCGCGGCGCTTCAACAGTTCAATATTGTTTATGAAAACTCTCAAATCGGGCGAAACGCCCAGGGGACCGTCTATTATGACGATGTTGAGTTTGTTCAATAAACACTCTCTTCTTTTGGCTCTTCTTGCCGGCTTGGCCGGCACGGGCCCTCTTTGGGGCCTCTCCATTGAACTGCGCAACATTTCCAACGATCAGCTTTTCACGGGAATTGAATTCAGTCAGCTGGGTGACGGCAATAACACCGCGGCCGCGCTGCAGTATCTGAAAATTGAGTACCCCGAAGTGATCAACCAGGACCTCCGTCTCTACACCAATAATCTCGGCTGGAGAGGCGCGGCAGGCCGTGCGGAAGGGCTGGTTTCCCGGCGGAGCAACACAGACACTATCCCGCTTTATTGGATGAGCTTTTCCTCTCCTCAGCCGGGCGGAATTCAGCTCACGGAAGCGGATTTGATCAACTGGAACAAAGTGGTGGATTTAAATTCTCCAGTTTATGCGGCGTCCAGGCGTTCGGCCAATCTGCCGCTTCACGCCAACAACACCAGCTACATTTATTTTGCAACCCATGTGTCTTCGGACACCTTTTTGGGAGACTATTTCACCAATCTGGTGACTGAACTTGTTTCACCCGTTCCCGACATTCTTCCGCCCATTCTAGGAGGGCTGAACTGCAATGAAGCGCCCCGCACCGACCCGGTCATTTTTGAGACCGTTATCCGCGACGACTTTGAAGTCAAAGCGGCCACCTTCCATTTCCGCGCAAGGGGCGAGACGGCATACAGCGCCCGAAACATGACTTTGATACCCAGCCCGAACAATTCATTTGAATGGACGGCCCTGGCCCTCATTCCCCAGAGGGAAATGCCGCTCGGCAGTTATGAATATTTCATCGAAGCGGACGACGGCAATTTCCGCGGCTTTTATGGCAATGCCGACGCGCCGCACCCGTTCATTGTCGTGGACGAATTGGCGGAATTTTCCAGCCGGGTTTCTCCTGCAGGAGCTTTCCTTGCAGCCAATGCCTGCGCCCGGCAGGCCGGAGCGCCTGAGCTCATCTTCCCGGCAGGCGCCATTTCCGGAGACACCACCATCACCATCCGGCGGGTGCTGCCTCATTTGATGGTGACGCATGACGGCGCTTCGGCGATTTCCGCATTTGAGTTCGGTCCCAAAGGACTTCATTTTTCCCGTCCCGTCACCCTGAACTTCCGCTATTCCGATGCCGACCAGAACGGCCTGGTGGACGGCACAGGCATTCCTGAAGAAGAGCTGAAAGTTTTCTGGTTCGACGGTTTGGAGTGGCGCAACATGGGCGGCCGCGTGGACATTGCCGCCAATGTGGTGAGAACCGAGATCAATCACTTCAGCATTTACGGACTTTTCCAGGCAGGGCATCTCACGGCGGACGCCGTGCGGCCGCGGGAAAAAATCATCACGCCCAATTCCGACGGCGTGAACGATTTTGCCCAGTTTGGAATTTCAGGAGATTTTGAGATCTCCATCTTTGATATCCAGGGGAGCCGGGTGCGCAAGCTGGAAAACCTGAGCGTTTGGGACGGCCGCATGGATGACGGCCGGAGCGCGCACAGCGGAATTTACATTTATCAGGTGCGTTCCAGCCAGCTGGAGAAGACCGTGAGCGGGACCCTCGGGGTGGCGCGATGAGAAAGTTTCTGACCCTCGCCATTGCCGCTCTCTCAAGCACAATCACAACGAACGCCTTTGCCGCGTTTCAGGATCCTTATTGGTCTGCCAGAGTGGCTGCGCTTTCCGGAGCCTTCACGGCCGTTTCAGATGATTCCTCTGCGGTTTTCTACAACAGCGCGGCGGGAGCTCATGTTAAGGAACGGACAGCTAGCTTTAGCTATGCCCGCCTGTATGCGGGTCTGGATGAAGGGAATATTTCCCTCAATCAATTGGCCTATCTTCATCCCGTCATGGAAGGGTTTGCCCTGGGCGTTGGCTGGGGTGGGTTTAATTCTGAAACTTATCAGGAAACGACTGTGGCGCTCAGCGCCGCGCAGGATCTGAAACCTCTTTTTACCCGGTACAACGGGGAGATTTCCATGGGCTTGTCTGTGAGATATTTGACCCGGAAATTTGATTTGGACGCGCGCACCGGCCCCGATCCCGTTTTTTCCATCGGCTCGCGCACCAACGACGCCGCGGTGGACCTGCACTTTTATTCGGTTCCCGAACCCAATCGTCTCCCTGGATTGTCCGTGGGGCTTTCCGTCAAGGCCTTGAACCAGCCCAATATCGGTTTCCGGGACCGCGAAATCCTTCCCACTGAAATTTCCGGCGGGCTGGCCTTGAAACGAGGGAGATTCCTGTTCCCCATCGATGTCTCCGTGAGGCGGGGCGAAGTGACCCCGCATTTGGGACTGGAAGCTTCTGTCTGGAACAACATGATCAGCCTGCGCGGCGGCTACGACCGTTCCCAGTTCTCCACCGGATTTGGATATCAGCACAGCCTTTCTCCGTCCCTGTCTTTCGTTGTGGACTACGCTTTCCTCTGGCCGCTTGAGATCAAGGAAACCTCGGGCTCCCACCGCGCCACTCTTGGCGTAAAGTTCTGAAAAAATGCTAGAATTTCCGCTTCATGCCTGAAATCAGGAAACTTGTTGCCGTCGCAGCGCTCCTGCTGGCCGCGTCTCCGGCCCAGGCGCTTGTCATTGACGATTTCTACAAATCCTCCTCCATCACCGCGGCTGTGGACATTGGATCGAGCCTGACCAACTCTCTCGTTTCCGGCCCCAACGGGCTTGCGCTTAAAATGGATTATGCGCTCGGCACGGGAAATTATGTTGTGGCCGTTGTGGATTTTTCCACCCAAAATTTTTCAGACGCGGGCGGCAATACCGCGCGCTTTCGCTACAAAGCAAGCGGCCAGAGCAACACCCTGGAGCTCAAGTTCTCCGATTCCGACAGCACCACAACGACAAGCTGCGATAAACTGAGTTTAAAATTCTTGACTGTGCCCGACAGCCAGTGGCGCACCGTGACGGTGGCGTTGTCGTCCTTCTCCCTTTTTCCTGACGGCAATTCAAATTTCGACCTGTCCAAAGTGAGCCGCATGTCCGTGGGCCTCACCCAGGACAACAGTTCACGCGGTTCGGGGACGCTCTGGCTGGACAACATCGAGCTTTACAAGAGCACCTTTACTTTGATTGATGACTTTCAGGACCAGGCGGAGCCCAATTTCTTTGGCGGCACGAATTTGAACACCGGCACTTCCGGAGGCGCCACGTCTGCCGTCACTTATGCCTCGCTCGGCGCGGACAATGTTTTGCAATACGCCTGGAACAACAACGCCGTCGGGTCGTTTTCTTTTATTTTCATGAACTTGCAGAAAAATTTCCAGGGCTATACTCATCTTTCCTTTAGAATCCGCGGCAATGCCGGGGGGGAATGGGTAAAAATCAAGCTGGAGAGCGCTCCGGGGAACAGCCAGGAATTATTCATTTCCACATATCTCGCGGGCGGCATCACCACAACTTTCCAAACCGTTCAAATTCCCCTGACGGCTTTCACCGGCGTGAGTTTTTCCACCCTCAATGTCCTGACGGTCGTCACCACCAACGATGCCAGCAGCGGCGCGGGCACAGTCTGGTTTGACGACATAGGCTTTGCCCGCTCCACCGACCTGCCCGGCGTCATCCGTACCCTGGACGACTTTGACTCGGATGTGAACGCTTCCAACTGGGAGAAATATACTCACGCGGATGCCGCCCTGAATGTGAGCTCCCCTCTGGATTCCACGGCGCCGGGAGCAACGGGAAGCAACCGGGTTTACAAGCTCGAATACACATTCACCACCAATCCTTCGTTTCCGGCGGCCACGCCCTATGCCGTGATTGAAAGACCGTTCCAGATCTCACTGGCCGCTTTCAACGGCATCAAGTTCCAATATTTGGGCACGGGCGCCAACAACAATGTGGAGCTCAAGCTCACGGATTTTGACGGCACCACCTGGTTCAAAAAATTCCTCATGATCACGGACTCCGGAGGCATCTGGAAACGCGCGACCGCCCCGTTCAGCCAGTTCACTCTTTTTTCTTCAGGCGACGATGCGGCGCTGAACTTGAAGCGGGTCAGACGCGTGGAAATCGCGGTGGCCCGGGGATCGGGCGGCAGCGGAACGTTCACCGTTGACAGTCTTGAAGCGCCGGGAAGCGGGGAATTTGAGCAGTTTTTTCCCGGGAAACTGATTTCTTCAGTCCGGATTGTGAACAACCCATTTTCACCCAACGGCGACGCGTTCAAGGATGAAGTTTTTTTCGTCTATCGTCTGGATGCGCAGAGCAAGGTGACTCTGAAGATTTACGGCACAGGCGGCCGCGACGTCAAGACTGTGGCCAGGGTGGACCAGGCTGCAGGCGAGCAAAGCGTCGCCTGGGACGGCACGGACGATTCCGGCGCCAAGGCGTCTAACGGGCTGTATCTGTTTGTGCTGGAGGCTGAAGGTTCGGACAGCCGCAAGGACGCCGTGCGCCAAACCGTGGCGGTGTTAAGATGAATCTGCGGCCGCTCTTCATTCTTGCTTCAATTGCCCTTTTCACTGCCTCGCTTCCTGCGTCCGTTTCCGGCGCGGCTTTTGAAACTGTGGGCGTGGGGGCCAGGCCTCTTGCGCTTGGAAACAGCTATGCGTCCATTGCGGGAACCTACGAAGCGGTCTACTGGAATCCCGCCGGGATAGCCACCCTGGGCCAGCCTACACTCCATTCCGAATACCGCAATCTTTATGGCTTGGGTATTTTAAGATACATGAGTTCAGGCTATGTCCACCCCGGAGTGGGCCGCGGCGCCCTCGGCATGTCCTGGCTTCGTCTGGATACCACCGGCGACGCCAGCTATCTGGATTATGCGGAAAACACCCTCATTGTTTCCTACGGCTTGAAAGTGTGGGACACTTTGCGCGCGGGAATCAACGGCAAATATTACCGCGTTAACAGCACGGTGGGCGCGGGCGGCATGGGGCTGGATCTGGGAGTCGTTTATTCCCGATGGGGTGTGACAGGCGGCCTGGTGGTTTCGGACGTCAACCGCACGCAGATTTCCTGGGATACCGGCGCCAAAGACCGCATCCCCCGCAGGGTGCGCCTGGGGTTTTCGGGCAATCCTGTCGAGAACACTCTTGTGACCTCCCAGATTTCGTGGGAAGACCAGCAAGAGCGTGCGCACCACGCGGGCATTGAACAGACCCTGTTCAGCAAAATTTTCAGCCTCCGCCTGGGATTTTCCGAGCAAAACAAGGAGTTCCGTTTTTCCTGGGGCCTGGGTTTCAAATTCAAGATATTCAATCTGGACTACGCCTGGGAAAGGCAGAGGCTTTTGGGCGATACCCAGGTTTTTTCGGCAACCATGAGGTTTAAATGATCCCGTTTATTTTACTTGTGGCCCTGGCGTCTGCGGCGCAGGCAGCTCCGGGGAAAGACGATTTTTTTCTTATTCACGGCTTTGACGGCCAGGATTACGCCAACCGCCTGGGGGGAACCACGGGAAAATGGGAAATCAATCCCACGGACACTTCCCAATGGTGCAATTTGTCATTTGTTCCTTATGATTCCCGCTTCATGGAGCAGGGCTACGCGTTGAAGGTTGACTACAAAGTGGGCAGTTCCAAGGAAAATTTTGTGACCCAGGAGCAGGGCGTGAGCCAGCAGGAAGTGGGGTTTCACGGCCGTACGGCCAACGGCATTTTCACCCTCCTCAAAGGCTTCGATGCGTCCCCGTACCGCTTTCTCAGTTTTCGCATCAAGGGAGATGCTGAAGCGGGATATACCAAATCATTCAAGCTGGAGCTCAAAGACAAAAACCGCACCGCGCAAGTCATCGTGGAGGGCATCACGGACCGCTGGCAGCTCATCGAAATTCCTCTTTCAAAATTTCAGGACCGGGTTCAAATATCGGAATTGACGGAGTATGTGATCGTGTTCGATCAGAAGGTGACCCGCCAGCAGGGTGTTCTCTATTTGGACGAGATCGGTTTTTCCAAGGAAAAATCAAAGCCGGTGGCGCCCGGGGGAAATGAATCGGTCAAAGTCCCGGAGGTTTCCGTGCGCCGTTTGCTGGGAGCCGTGAAAATCGACGGAAACCTGGACGAATGGGAAGGAGAATGTTTCCATTTGGGCAAAAGCAATCTGGAGTTCGGAGATTTCAAGGGAGAGAGCAAGGGTTCGGCCGATATTTGCCTCGGGTGGGATTCCGTGTATCTGTATGCGGCGGCCAAGGTGCGGGACAATGAAATCATCAGCCGTTTTTCCGGGGCGGAAATTTACAGGATGGACGGCGTGGAATTGTTCGTGGATCCCAAGAACGACGGCTATGAATGGAAAAATCCGTCCGACATCCAGCTGGGCCTCGCCCCGTCCGGGCCCGAAGGAACCCCGCAAGCGTGGTCTTATTTCAGCGGAAGCAAGCCCGCGGACCGGGAGGTCAAGATTGCTTCCGTGATGAAAAAGAAAGGGTATGACATTGAAGCCGCGATATCACTGGAATTTCTGGGCGTGAACCCCGCCGAAGGCGAAAAATTCGGCTTTTCCGCGGCTTTGCATGATTTGGATTCCTCTCCGCCTGGGGAAAACAAACTGAACTGGCGTTTTATCAAGGAACCGGGCAATCCGGGGAAGTTCCTTTTGGGGAGGGCGCGACTTGCGAAATAAAGCGGCCGTTGCGGCTCTGGTCTTACTTCTTGGTTTGTCTTCTGCCTGGGCGCGGCAGTTTGTTTTGACGGATTTTGACGGCGTCGCTGGCTCCCCGTTTTCATATAAGGATGAAAAAGGCACCGAATTCAGGGTGACGCATGAAACGCTTGAGCTGGAAAAGGGCAAATCCCTGGTGCTCGCTTTTGACATTGTCAAAGAAGGCTGGGGCGGCTGGGGCCTGGCGCTCGCCGGAATGGACCTTCAAAAATATTCCCATCTGGCGTTCTCAATCAAGGGAGAAAACGGCGGCGAACCGCTGGACATTGCGCTCAAGGACATGGTGGGCGTGGAGAAAAAACTTCCCCTGGTCCGGTTCACCGACGTTTCCAAAACCTGGCGAAAAGTGCGCATTCCCCTCAAAGAATTTGACAGCGTCAACCTGGCTTCCGTGGACAACATCAATTTTGTTTTCACCGACGCCGCAAAGCGTTCCAAAGTGTATGTGGACGACGTGGTGCTGGAAAGCTCCGATGAACGGGCGGAAACCCCTGAAATGGGAGCCACATTTTTGGGCAAGGTCACTCTCGACGGTTTTGAACGCGCCAACCCTTCAGATCTCTATCTTGTTTATGAAGGCGATGACTCTTCGCTCAAGCTCACCTCCACCCGCATCACCCGCGAAGGGGACTATGCGATGGAGCTGGAATATCTTCTCTCCACGTCCCGTCCCTGGGGGTCCTGGGTGGCGGCGCAGTGGAACGCCAAGGAAACCGTGCTCGATTGGCGCGGGGCGCAGGAGGTCAAACTTTGGGTCAAAGGCGACGGATCCGGAAACGTATTCCGGTTTTTCCTCAAAGATACCGACGGCGAACGGTATTTTTATGAAGACCGGGATGTTTTAAAATCCACCAAGTGGGAACTGCTCACCATGCCGATTCCGGCCTTCATTCTGGAAACGGAAGCCTACTCCAGGAACCGCGCCCTGGATTTGGACCAGATCCGGAGCTACGCGGTCATGATTTTAGGGTCAGGGGGAAGCTCTTCCTCCTCCGGAGTCAAAAGCACCGCCGGCAAAGTGGTGGTGGATCATTTGTATCTTGTGGGCCAGCAGATGAGCGCGGTCTGGGCCGTGCCTCCCAAAGTGGCGGAAGGAGAAAAAGTCCGCCTCCTGCGGATCGGCAACATTGATTTGAACGGCCAAATCCTCACAGAGTTTTTAAACGCTCCTGAACAGAAGAGCACGGTTTTTTCGAGCGGCAAACTCATCGTCAACGGCAAGATCGGCAACTACAGCGCCAAGCTGGAGCTGGCCTCTGAATCCCAGGAGTTCGGCGAAGCCGCCCGCTATAATCTGGATGAATCCACCCGCGCCGGCGTCACCACGATCAACCGGTTTCCCAAAACGGAGACCGTCAACATTCAGGCCATCGCCAACAACGCCCTGCCTCACGTGACCCAGATCACCCTGGGCAGCCAGTTCATTGACTACTCTCCCTTTGTGTTCGCTCCGGAGTTTGGTTACAAGGGGTTGAGCCTGGAAGGCGATTTTGAGCCTGTCAATTATCATGCGTTTGTCTTGAAGCACCGTTATGACTCCTTCACCATCGGCTCCCGCGCCAAAGCTTTCTGGAACGGTTTCAGGGCAACCGGCATGACAGTCTATTACAGGGAAACCGCCAGGGTCACAGATCCTGCGCTTCAGTCCGGCAGTTCACTGGGCACCGGCACCCAGCTGGAGCTTCAGGAAGTCCAGAACGACTGGACGTATGCTGTGGATGTCGAGAGGAATTTTTTGGATGACAGGCTGATGCTGGGCGGCGTTCTGGGGTACAACAAATATGCCTTGCGGGCCACCGCGGACCGCACCGATCCGTTCAATCCGGTCTTTGGCTCCCTCATGGACCCTGCCCTGATGGTGGACGGCCGAATGGGCCGCGGGCGCGCGGGAATTTACCGCTTCTTTGTTCCGGGACTGCGGCTGGACTATGAGTACCGGTCCGTGGACACGGATTTCAAGCCCCGCTACCGCCAGCTCCCCGTGAATTTTGACGACCTGGAATCTGACCAGAGAGGCCACAATTTGAGAGCTGTGGAGAGGTTCTTAGGCTTCCAGGCGTCTTTTGAATTCGACGACATGGAACGGAAATCCAACACGGCTTATTACCGCCACAAATACGCGTGGGCCGTGGGCTACTACGGCTTTGACAAAATGGACGTTGCTTTCAATCAGGAGTTCCGCCGCGAAGAATACCAGTTCACCAGCAACCGTACGGGCGTTCCCTACAATGCGAACCAGAAAATTGCCATCAGCGAAGTTTATGTTCGCGCGCAGATCACGCCCCAGTTCACCCTGTTTTTCCGGCCCAAGCGCGAAGACATTGTGCATCCGGCCACAGGACTTACCTTTTCCAACGAATCGCTGTACGGCAAGGCGGAGTATTACCCGATTTCCAACATCAGCATCTCCGGGGAATTCCGCGCCACGCACTTCGGCGTGAAAGCGCACGAGCCGCAGGGGCGGCCGTATGACGACAACTTCGTTCGCTTGAAAATCGAATTCAACTTCTGATGCCCATCCGCCAGTCCCGCTGGTTTTCCACTTTCGCGGGCATCGCAATTCTTCTCTTGTCCGTTCCTTCCGCCCGGGCGGAAACGCTCACCGTTTGGGCCATGGGAGAAGAAGGCCTGCGCATTGCCGCCATGGCCAGAAAGTTCGAAGCTGAAACTCCCGGGGTCAAGGTCATCACACAAGCCATTCCCTGGGACGCGGCGCACGAAAAACTGCTCACTGTGGTGGTGGGCGGCCTTCCGCCGGACGTCAGCCAGATGGGAACCACCTGGATGGCCGAATTCGCCACCCTTCAAGCCTTTGAGCCCCTGGATGATTATGTCCGGCAATCAGGCATCGTCAAACAGGATAAATTTTTCTCGGGTTCCTGGCAAACCGGGGTGGTCAAGGGACGCCTTTACGGAATTCCCTGGTATGTGGACACCCGCGTGCTGTTTTACCGCAAGGATCTGCTGGCCCAGGCTGGCATTCCGCACCCTCCAAGAACATGGAATGAGCTGAAAGCCGCCTGCAAGGTCCTTCGCAAGGATTCTGACCGCAACGGCAAAGCCGACAGCTACGGCATCACCCTGCCCGTGCGCGACTGGGGAGTTTTTCTCTCCTTTGTGTGGCAAAACGGCGGGGACGTGTTCCGGCCCGCCTCGCCCGAATACATTGAAGCGATGAAATACTATGCCAGCTTTTTCCGCGAAGACCTGGCGCCGTCCGGCCGCGCGGCGGACATCGATCTCTTTCAGGCGTTCAAAACCGGATTTTACGCCATGTTCATTTCAGGGCCCTGGATGGTGGAGCTCATTGACCGCGAACTGCCGGAACTCAAAGGCAAGTGGGGCGCGGCCCTCATGCCGAAAAAAAAGCACGGCACTTCCTTCGTGGGAGGAAGCAACCTTGTGGTTTTCAAGGATTCCAAAAAAAAGGAGCTGGCCTGGAAATTTGTGGAGTTCATGAGCCGCACCGACAACCAGATCGAGTGGCACAGAATGCTCAACAGCCTGCCGGCAGTCAAGGATGCCTGGAATGCGCCGGCGCTGGCCAAGCATGAAATGCTCCGGGTGTTTGGAGACCAGATGGAGGACGTGCAGTCTCCGCCGAACGTGCCGGAGTGGGAGCAGATTGCCAGCCTCATCAACACCCGCATGGAATCCGTCATCCTTTCGCCCAGAGGGGAAGGCGATAAAATTGAGCAGGTGATGCGGGAGCATCAGCGCGAGGTTGAAGACGCAGTGAAAGAACGGGAAACTTCCGGAGTGCGGGTGGACCAGTTTCTTTATACCGCCCTGGCCATGGCCTGCGGCGTGGCGTTCCTTTACTTCTACATTTCCCACCGAGTGTCCACGGTGGACGCCAAATCAAACCGGCGCACCCTGCCGCGCAACGAACGGGCGTCAAGTTTTTTCAACACTCTCCGGCGCGCATATCCGGGCTATCTTTTCATTCTTCCCTCCGTGATGGTGCTCACTCTGTTTTTGTTCATTCCCATTCTGGCCTCGTTTTTGATCAGCCTCACGGACTGGAACATCTACAGCCTTGCGGACCGGGGGCGCCTCAATTTTGTGGGATTCAAGAATTACATGGACGTCGTCCATGACCAGGTCTTTTGGAAATCGCTCTGGAACACGCTTTTTTTCACGGCGGTGGGCGTGCCTTTCACCATCATGATCTCGTTGTTGTGCGCGGTGGTGCTGAACGAAAAATTCGTGCGGTGGAAAACCTTTTTTCGCACGGCGTTTTTTTTGCCGGTCATCTCCACCATCGTGGCCGTGGCCGTGGTGTGGCGGTGGATTTACAACCCCGAATACGGTCTTCTCAACTGGTTCATGAAATCTGTGGGCCTGCCGGAGTTCAACTGGCTGTCGGACCCCAGCACTGCCCTGGCTTCCCTCATCCTGATGGCGGCCTGGAAAAACTTCGGCTACAACATGGTGATTTTTCTTGCGGGCTTGCAGAGCATTCCCGAAGCGCTCTATGAATCCGCCCGCATCGACGGGGCCAATGTGTGGCAGTTGTTCCTGCATGTGACGCTCCCCGGCCTGCGCACCACCACGGTCTTTGTGGCGGTCATGAGCACCATCGGCTACCTGCAGTTTTTTGCGGAGCCTTATGTGATGACCAACAAAGGCGGGCCGCTCAATTCCACCATGTCCATTGTGCTTTACATGTATAACCAGGGATTCAAGTTTTTTCAGCTGGGTTATGCCTCCGCCCTGGCCTACATCCTTTTTGGCATCATTTTTGCCTTTACTTTCCTCCAAATCCGGCTTCGCAAGAGCGGGTTTGAGACCCCGGTTTGATGAAAGCTCCCGCAGTGACCCGCATCATTGAGCGCACGACGGTTTATGTCGCGCTTATTACGGTGTTCACCATAGCGGTCATCCCCTTTGTCTGGATGATCACCACCTCTATCAAGCCCGGCGAGGGCATTTTCACCTGTCCACCCCGCTGGTTTCCCGAACATCCCACGCTCATGTGGTACAAACAGCTTTTCAGAGATGTGGACTTCATGCTCCATTTCAAGAACAGCCTCATTGTTTCCGTCACCACCACGGCGCTGAATCTTTTCTTTTGCTCCCTGGCGGGGTTTGCTTTCGCGAAGCTTCGTTTCGCCGGAAGAAACCGCATTTTCACCCTGCTCATGGCCACGCTCATGATCCCCGGCCAGATCACGATGATCCCGGTCTTCCTGTTCCTCAAAAAACTGGGCCTCTTAAACACCTATTGGGGGCTTATTCTCCCCTCATGCGTGGGCATCTTTGGAATTTTTCTCATCCGCCAGTTCATGCTCACGGTTCCGGACGACCTGATTGAAGCCTCCAGGATCGACGGCTGTTCGGATTTCAGGATTTACTGGAGCGTGGTGATGCCCCTTTGCAAGCCTGTTTTGGCCACGCTCGGCATATTCACTTTTATGGGCTCCTGGAATGACTTCCTTTGGCCGCTGATTGTCATGGTCGGAGAGGACCGCTACACTCTTCCGGTAGCGCTTGCCAACTTGAACGGCCAGTACGCAACCAAGTTCGGCCTGCTCATGGCCGGAGCCGTGGTAGTGGTCATCCCCATCATTTTGATTTTCGTTTTAGCCCAAAAATATGTCATCCGCGGCATTGCAACAACCGGATTAAAGGAGTAGGGACGGGCCCCTGTGCCCGTCCGTACAATGATGAAATTTCAAACAATGACCGTTGCAAACGGTCAGTTTAAGTTGGATGGCAAGCCCCACACCCTCTTTTCCGGCGAAATTCATTATTTTCGCCTTCCCGCAAACCTCTGGAAGCGCCATCTTCGCAAGGCCCGCCAGGCCGGCCTGAACACAGTCAGTTTCTATGTTCCCTGGATGTGGCATGAGCCCAGCGAAGGACGCTTTGATTTTGAAGGGAAGACCCACCCCCAACGAAATCTTCTCAAGTTTATCCGGCTTGCCCAGGCTGAAGGGCTGCATGTGTCCGCCCGGGTGGGGCCCGTATCCAATGCGGAGCTGGTGGGCGAAGGCATCCCGGGCTGGGTGCTCAAAAAATACCCGCAAGTCTATGTCCAGAGAAGCGGAGTCAACAATCTTCCTCACGGCATTCTCCTTTCCTATTTAAATCCAAAATTTCAGGAGCTGGTGGGCAAATGGTATGCGAAAGCCCTGCCCCTCATTGCCGCGCGTCAAATCCACCGCGGCGGCCCCATTGTGCTCGTGCAGCTCTGCAACGAAATCGGCATGATCCACTGGCTTCACAAAACTCCGGCGGAGATGGGCGCTCGGCCCAGGGGCGAGCCCACGAAAAAAACCATCGGAGCCTTCTTCAATTGGGCACTTTCGCGCAGGCAGTATTACGCCAGATACTTCAAATTTCTGGCGGACCTGGCCAAACGGAAGGGCATTGCGGTGCCGCTTTCCGCCAATATCCCGCAATTTTATGATTACGATGTCCGGGGAAGAGGCGTTTTCAGTCCCATGACCACTTCGCTTTTCCGGGATTTTTCCGCGCTTGTGCCCGGAACCGTTTTCGGCGGCGCTTACCAGTTGCGCCGCGTTGATTTTGAAAATTTTCATGACATTTCCATCACCACTGAAGCCGTCCGTTCCATCTCCTTGAGCGGGGAGAGCGGGCCACGGCCGCCCATCATCTGCGCTGAGCTTCAGACGGGAATTTTGCGGGACAAGCCCCGGTTGTACCCTTCCGACATTGAACTCAACCTCCTCACCTCCGCTGCCCACGGGTTGAACGGCCTCAATTGCTACATGTTCTCAAGCGGAATCAATCTTCCGGGAATGGGATGCCTGGGCACTTACCACGACTGGCAGGCGCCGGTGGGTTTGAACGGGGAGGAACGGCCTCACCTGGCTCCCATCCGCCGCTGGGGCGCGTTTATCCGCAAATGGGGGAATCGCCTGGCTGAAACTGAAAAAGTTACGGACACAGCCCTGGGCTTTTATCTTCCCTATTTTGCCACGGAATATTTTTCCGGGGATTTTACGGAACGGCTGCAGGCCGCGCGCAACGCGCATTTTTTCGACGGGCTTGCACGGCTAGTGCAGCTGGCCGGTTTCAACTTTTCCATGCCGGATCTTCTCAAAGAGACTCCCGCGTCATTGGCCAGGCGGCCCAGCCTTTGCCTGTTTTCACAGGAATGGATGGACCCCGCGACGCAAAACCTCC
>MGUQ01000121.1:16320-22366 GCA_001799975.1 Elusimicrobia bacterium RIFCSPLOWO2_01_FULL_54_10
CCAAACAGAAAGCGGAAAAAGTATTGCGGGGCCGCGCGGAGTTTTATCCCGAATTTCCCATCCAGACGTTTACGGGAAAATTCAAGAAGCTGGCGCAAACACAAAGCGGGGACGCTTGCGCGGCCCAGGGTGCTGCGGGGAAGGGGCGGTGGGTGGCCCACGGATTTGGGCTGATGCACAATTTTGATTATCAGGTTGATATGGCGGAGTCGTGGCTCTCAACTCTGGGAATCCGGCGGCAGGTTGAAGCGCGGCCCCGGGATGTTCATGCAGTGCTCCGATGGGGCAAAAATTCTGGTTTTCTGTTTCTCATGAACTATCATGAAACGCAGAGGGCGGGAACCTGCAGAGTCAAGGTTCCCGGTGCGGACGGAGTTTTTGAAAAGAGTTTCAAAATCTCAGGAAGAAGCGGAGTCGTTTTTTCGCTTGTAATAAATCAGAATAATAAAATAGCGGAGGTAAGGTGACCATGGGCAGAACAACGAAGTTATGCGCAGTCATACTGTTGGGGATGATGTCTGTCGCGTTTGCGAAGGCAAAAGCCGTCAAGGAAGTTGCAAAAGAACCTGCAAAGGAATCCGTCATCGAATTGGGAGTGCTGCTGGACGGCTTTGAAGCCAACGACTGGCTCCCCTCCAATTCCGACGGAGCGACCGTCAAGGCAGCGTATCCGGGCGGAAAATTCGGCAAGGCTCTCTCGATGGATTATAATTTGAAAGATAACGCCCAGTGGGTGGCAGTCATCAAGGACGTGGCAGTCCCCGGGCTTGAACGCAAGGCCATTCAGCTCCAGATCAAGCACACCGGCGCCAAAAAGAACAGGCTGGAAATCAAGCTGGTGGATGAAGACGGCACAAATTACGGATACAAAGTGGATCTCAAGCCGAATTCCGACTGGGAAAAAGTGACCGTGGACGCCACCGATTTTGTTTATTGGTGGGGCGGCAATCCCAAACTGGACAACATCAAGCAGGTGGGCCTGGCCGTTTCGCCGGATGAAGCCGGGGCCGGCGTCGTCATGATTGATGAGCTGCGATTGGTCCCTTCCCTCAACAAAACCGCCGAAAAGGTCAAAATGGGAATGGTGGACGACTGCGAGTCCACCCGCGGCTGGAAAGTGGAGTTCGACCAGGGGGGCAGCGCAATCCTGAACACCTGGTTCGGCAAGGAAAAAGATTCCCTCGTGCTCAAGTACGACCTGGGCGCGGGCAACTGGGTGCAGATGTACAAGATCCAGCCGATGGATCTCTCCCAGGCCGCCACCATCAGCTTCTGGATGAAGTGGACGGGGGACATCAACACCGTGGAGTTCAAAGTTGCGGATTTTGACCGGTCCAACTTTGGAAAGAAATTTGAAAAACTGTTGAACCCTGACCAATGGCAGGAAATAAAAATTCCCGTTTCTGAGCTCGCCTATCTTTACGGCGGGGACAACGAGCTTGACGCCAAGAGCGTCATGGGCATCTGGATTGCCGTCACAAGGGACAAAGGCGGCAAAGGCACAGTTGCCATTGACAGCATCAGGCTTCAGTAAAACCCGCCTGGCGCGGGTCCTACTAGGGCTTTTTTTACTTTCATCTCCGGCCGCGTGGGCGGCTGGAAAGCCGTTGCCGGACGAAGACGCGGCTTATTTGCGCGCTCTCGCCGCGGATACCTACCGCTGCATCAGTTTCATGGCGCACCCCAAAACGGGGGTCCCCCTGGACAACAGCAAGCACGATGCTGGCCATCACACCTCCGTCACAAACATCGGGTTTTACCTGGCCAGCATCGTGGGAGCGGTTGAGCTGGGGCTGGAAACCCGCGCCTCCGCCTTCAAAAAAATAGATTTCCTCCTCTCCCTCCTCTCGCGGCTGGAAACCTGGAAAAATTTCCCCGTGAACTGGTATGACGCCGGCCGGCTGACTCCCAACTCGGACAACCTGGTTTCCACCGTCGACCTGGGAAATTATTATGCCGGGATCATTGTGGTGAGGCAGGCGTTTCCGGAGCTGGAAGTGGCTTGCGACAGACTGCTGCGTACGGATTGGAACATGCTTTACGATTCTGAGCAGAAGCTTCTTTACGGCGGCTATAACCTGAAAATGCAGGCGTCCACGGAATGGCACTATGACCATCTGGGCGCGGATTCCCGCCTAGCCGGCTTTTTGGCCGTGGCCATTGGCCGGGTGCCCAAAGAATCATGGGACGCGCTGAACCGCAACCTGGAACAAAGATACGGCGTGGAATATCTGAAACCGGGGTGGGAAGCCGGCGGATTGTTTTTGGGATACATGTCCGGCATTTTTATCGACGAAAAGGGTTTTTTGCCGGGGCTCTCCGCAGCGAATTTCGCCAAGGCGCAGATGATCCACCAGGATAAAATTCATTCTCCGGTATGGGGATGGTCCGCCTCCGATTCTCCTAAAGACGGGTATCTGGGATTTCTGGCCCTCAAAGACGACATTGTGGCGCCCTATGCCAGCGCCATGGCGGTGGAAGACTTTCCGGGGGAGGTCATTGCAAACCTCAAAATGCTGGAGCGTCTGGGAGCCCGCACATCGCACCTGCGCAGCGGGAAATATGTTCCATTCGGTTTCCGGGACGCTTATGACATCCGCACCCGCGCCATCACTTCCAATTACCTGATGCTGGACCAAACCATGATTTTTCTCACTCTTGTGAACGCATTGAAGGACCGGGCCATATCAAGGCACTTTGAGTCCTATGCCCCGGTTTTGGAGACCAAAAAACTCCTGTCAGACTATGCGTCCAGGGTGATTGTGGATCCCGCATCGTATCCGCTCAACCTCGGGCGCCATTTCAATCTTAAAGTCATCCCTTACGAATCGGAGCGTCCGGAATACCGCGTTGTCCGGGCGGCGGAAATTCCGCTTCTGCACGTCCAGGAATGGGAAAGAGCCGAAATCATATCGCTCACAGCCAGGAATCTGGAAGCCGGAGAACTCAAAGGCACGGATGATTTGGGGGCCCGGGCGGCGTTTTTGTGGGATGATCAATATCTCTATGTTCGGGCGCAGGTGAAAGACCAGTCCATCCGGCCCATGGGTTTTGCCCCCGACCTCTATAAGGGCGACCTTGTGGAGGTCTATATCAACCCGGATTCCCGCGGGCTCACCTGGGGCAGCACCAAAGATTATCAGCTCGGCATCGCCCCCGCCGTTGAAGGAGGCGACACCCTGTCATATCTGTGGTTTCAGGACCGCCGGCCGTTTTACGACGATGTGCGCGCCATTTCCAGGCGAACGGAAGACGGCTACGAAATTACCGCCGCCGTGAGCTGGAAGCTTCTGCGCATGGAAACCCCGGTGCGCGGCCAGTCCCTGGGCGTTTCCCTGGCGGTGAACGATGTGGACGCCGGTGAGCCCCAAAACGCCAAGGTCAACTGGTTTTTCCAGCCCCGGGAAGGCAAGTTCCTGCTTCCCAAAGTCATCCTGAACTAGCTGTGGGTCCGGTGCATATCAAGCCCGGCATTCGCAATTATGACTGGGGAGAGAAGGGGCGTTCAGCCCTCCTCCCTCAACTCCTGCATCTCAAACCCAAAAAAAACGTTCCCTTCGCAGAGCTCTGGATTGGAACTGACAAGCTTCCCGTGCTTGCAAAAATCATTTCTGCCGAAAAGTGCCTGTCCATTCAGGCCCATCCCAACGCGCGGCAGGCGAAATCAGGTTTTTCAGCCGGCATATATCATGATCCGCATCCAAAGAATGAAGTCATCATCGCGTTGTCCGAATTTCACCTGTTGTCGGGCTTCCGGCCGGTTTCGGAAATCCGCCGTCTCTGGGCAGGCGCTCCGGAACTTTCCGGGGCGTTAAAGCCGCCCGGCAGCGGCGGTCTCAAGGATTTTTGCCGCCGTTTGCTAAGCCTTGACCAGAGCGCCGCAAACAGAATTCTGGGAAGTCTAGTGAAGCGGCTTAAAAAACAAGGCAAATTCACCCGGCGAAACCCGGAATATTGGCTGCTTAAGGGCGACCGCGAGCGCAGTTTGGGGAATTTCCGGGACAAAGGCTTGTTTTTCTTTTATCTTCTCAATCTTGTCCGCCTGCGGACGGGAGAGGCGCACTTCATTGCGCCCGGGAAGATCCATGCGCATCTGCAGGGCCGGGGCATAGAGGTGATGAACAATTCGGACAATGTGGTGCGGGCCGGCTTGACGGCCAAGAAAGTCAATGTCCCGGAGCTCCTCAAAATCGGGGATTTCAGCCCGGGCAAGCCCAAAATCCTTGCGGTGAACCGGACAGGGGGAATCAATCTGTCTTTTTCGAATTTCCGCATCAAAATGTCGAGGGAAAACATCCTGACGGCCGCCCCTGGCTTTGAGGCCCGGTACGAGGCAGATTCCGCATCCATTTTGTTACATATTTGTTACAAAAAGTTGAGGACAGTGTTGGAAGTTTCATGTTAAACTTTAGATTATCCAATGAGCCATTTTCCCTGCGCGCGCGCGCAGGCGCGTTCCCAAGCAGTAAAATGCACGGCCGGTTTTATGGCGGCCGCGCTTCTGTTTTCGTTTGTGGTTCCGCCGTTTGCGGAGGCCAGCCTCTGGAAAGAACGCCAGCGCTCCCTTGAGCAGTCCCGCGAAAAACTAACCCAAACTCAAAAAGCCTTCCATCTTCCGCGCTCTAAAGACATGTCCCCGGCCTTTACAGCCGGCCTTGAAATCCCGCCCAGCCTCGGCACCCTCGTGGAAGGCTGGAGTCCTGCCCAGTCCCAGTCGAACGTCCCTCTTATCATTCACATCCAAGATGCCCACGGACACTTTGCCGCCCAGAGGAATGCGGCGTCCATTCTTGAGCTTGTGGCTGCGGGCTCGCCAGAAGCCTTGAGCGTTTTTGTTGAAGGCGCCTGGGAGCCCGTGCGGACGGAATGGCTCCATGCCCTGCCCGAACCCTCCCGAACCGAGGCGGCCGTGCGCTTGCTCGAGCAAGGGGAAATCACGGGCGAGCAGTATCTGGCCATCATTCGGGGCGCGGAAAAATTCCGCCTTATCGGCGTGGAAGAGCGGGAGGTCTATCAAGCCAACTTGGACGCTCGCAAGATGGTGGAAGGCGTGCGCGCTGAAATCATCAAAGACCTCCAAACCCGGCAAGGGTCGTTGCTGGCCCGCCAAAAGGCTGTTTTTATCCCCTCCCTCCTTGAGCTGGAAACCGCGCGGCGCCAATTTGAATCTAAGAAAATCAACCTCAAAGATTATGCGCGCTTCATATCCCGCCGGGGCATAGAAAAATCGGCGTATCCTCACCTTGCCGCTTATGTCGAGATGAGCGCCTTGGAAACCGGCTCTGAGCCCCGTGCCCTTGAGACAGAGAAGGAGAGCATCATAAAACTTCTCTCAGAGCGCCTGGATAAAACCGCCCTCTCGCGCCTGGCGCAATCTGCCCTTGAGATGCGTTCGGGCCGCATGAGCCAAGCCGATTATTATTCTGAGCTCATCCGCTTGGCCCGCATCCATGGCGGCGAAACGCCCAAAATGGAAGCCCACCTTGAGGTTCTCAAAAAATATGAAGCGGTCAATCCCGCGGCACTTTCAAAAGAACTGGCCGCCTTTGCGCGAGCGTCCGCTGATGCTTGCGCGGAAGACAACGATGCCAAGGCGCTCTTGGCCCAGGGACGCGTCCTTGAAGAGCAGTTGCAATTTTGGGATGAAAAATTCGCCCCGCAGGACTGGCAGGAATACTTTCGACCCAAAAACTTCAATATCCGCGCCATTAAAGGTCTAACTTCCAATCAAACCTACCGTCTTCAAGAAGCCTATTACAAGCTGGCCTTCAAGCGCGATGCCCTCATGGTGGAGAAAACACTCTCGCAGGCCACAGAGGGCAAAACATCTGTTTTGATAGCCGGAGGCTTTCATACGCCGGGCATCACGGCCCTCCTCCGGCAAAAGAATGTGCCCTATGTAGTTGTGCGGCCAAGATTAACATTGGAATCCAAACCGGACGCCCCTACCCGCCCGCTCACGCAAAAGCAATTCCAGGTTTTCCTCAATGACTATCAGAAGAACCTCGAGGGCATGAAAGCCGCGGCTTCCGACGGGGAAAAAGAG
>MGUQ01000121.1:22378-22736 GCA_001799975.1 Elusimicrobia bacterium RIFCSPLOWO2_01_FULL_54_10
GCGGTGAGCGATGGCGCAGACACCTTCATCCTCGGCTATTTCCAAGGCAAGGCCGCCCGTAAATACTTCGCCATCAAGTCCGCAAGAGCGGAGTCCCCCGAACCTCTCGCTTCGAACTCGTTCCAGAACCTTTATGCGGGAGTGATGGGCTCCGTGCGCATCATGGGCACCCTTGTGCAGGGAGGGACCGAGAACACGGCGGCTTTGCTCACGCAGGTGGTGGCGGGCGTTGGAAGTGGCTCGGCCGGCGAGGCGCTCAAGGGCGATCTCTCCACATTGCAGGGGCGCAAACTCACGCCTTTGAAGGGCTGGGATGCAAAATCCATCAAAAAACTTTTTGCGCAGTCTATCAGCTTCC
>MGUQ01000122.1:0-3452 GCA_001799975.1 Elusimicrobia bacterium RIFCSPLOWO2_01_FULL_54_10
CGCCTGGCTGGGAGACAAAGCCAGCGGAGTCTACGTCGCCTCCGTGAAGGGCAAGACCGCAACAGCCACGGTTAAGAGTAAAGTCAAGTTTGCTGTTATCAGGTAGGGGCGGGCCCGGCAGTTTCTTATTGAACGGGTTTGGGGCTATGACCCCAAACACATTCTCACCCACACCGCGGACACCCACATGACCCGCCTGCGCGACCAGATTGGACCCGAAGCCGTCCACATGATTCAGACCGTCCCTGGGTTCGGGTATAAATTCGACTCCAAAGACTAACAGTCAAAACGTTTACATTTTTGTGATTTAAATGCAACAAAATTGCAACATCTCTGAGGTATACTCTGAGATGACTATGGATGCTAAATTGATGTCCAACGCGCAAAGCGGCTCAGTATTGATTATTATTGTCATCATGCTGGCTGTTTTGTCCCTTTTTCCAATCATAGGCCAGCTTTCCAGGATGAGCAACAAGGACGCCTACATGCAGGAGAAAATCACAGCCCAAGCGGACAACATCGCCAAGGCCGGGCTTCTGGATGCCGTCTCCTGGTTTCAGAGGCAGCCGGTTCAGCCCGTTTCCGAGAGGACTTATGCCCCCTTTCCGGATGCGGCTTTTCACCCCCGCTACAACATCGAACCGTCGTTGAGCGCAACCATCGATGAATCCACCGGCATCGTGAACGTTTATGACTTGGACAGAGCCAGAGGGTTGAAAGCCAGATATGAAGTCCGCAGACAAAGGCCCCTGGATCCGGTGCATTCTTCGGCTGTCCGCGATATCACCGCGCTCCGCGTTCCGGGCCGCGCCGCCGGCGAAGGGCTGGCATGGTACCTGGAAAGCACGGGGTACATCTACCGCGAGGCGGACCCCGCAAAACGGTATGATGAGGCGCCGAACCAAGTTGTGGCTAAATCCGCGGCCAGCACGGAAATTCGTTCCATCCAGATCAATCCCCCTGCCAAGGCCGCGTTGATTGTGAACGATCATGACAACATAACCCTCAGCAACGCAATTGTCCGCGGCAGCGGGGAGGCCGGCATCGCCTCTTATTCCGGTTCAGTGGGCTCTGAGCTTATCGGCAGCACCTATGTCATCGGGACGCCTCAGGTCCAAGACATTCCCGGCGTGCAAATCAGTCCCTTTGAGATCTTCGGAGTCAACCCCAGCGAGA
Organism: Elusimicrobia bacterium RIFCSPLOWO2_01_FULL_54_10; assembly: GCA_001799975.1. Lineage (GTDB taxonomy): Bacteria > Elusimicrobiota > Elusimicrobia > 2-02-FULL-39-32 > 2-02-FULL-39-32 > 2-01-FULL-60-11. The sequence goes on from MGUQ01000122.1 coordinate 1,177, forward strand.
TGAAATATTTGGCCGATGTCTATGCCAGAACCAACTCAGAAATGCCTCAAGCAACTCCCTCTATGGCGATCTATTATATTCCGACCCATGTGACCATACCCAATCTGAGGGGGACAGGAATCCTGTATGTGGATGGGGACCTGACTGTCGTGATGGATTGGCAAGGCGTGTCTAATTTCAAGGGAGTCATTTTTGTCGATGGAGATCTCACGATGAACATCGGGACTGCCGAGGCTGATTTTCGCTATTCGATAGTTGGAACCGTGATTGTCACGGGTTCAGTCAGCATAAACGCAACAAACCGTCCCATGGAATTTATATATGATGAAAGCATGGTCAATGACGTCAGAACGCAGGTGGCCCAGTACCGCCAGAGCAAGTCCATTTATTATCTCACTTCAGGGGTGAGATAGTGTCAAGACGGCAAGCCGGCTTTACTTTTGTCGAAGTCCTCATCGCCATGGCCATCTTCGTCTTCATTTCCTACGGCATGATGACCGGGTTTTCCTTCATCCGCGGCCAGACAGACAGCGGAAAGGACAAATCCTTTGCCACTCAGAAAGTGAATCAGATGATGGAGGAACTGCGCTCGCTTTTGGATACCCCGGGCGGCACCATCGGAGTCCTTGACGAATATAATGATAATCCTTATCCGCAATATAATTATATTTTAACCACTGTTCGCGACGTCGTACGCAACGGAAACCCCGCGGACCCTTTGAGCGGCAACGGCGGCAGGCGCTACGTTCGCACGATTCAGATAGAAAGAGTCCCCAACGATCCGCAGGTTCGAAGAGTCACGGTCACAGTATATTTGGATCACGGCAAACATGTTCTGTCCCAAGCGGTCACGCTTCTGCGCACGGTAGGCAGCCTGTCCGTGGGGGCCGTCGTTTATAGATATTTTACAATTGGAATTAATAATGTTCCCGGTTGGCGGGGGTTGGCTGATTCTGCCTGCAACCAGCTGCAGTTCGGAGTGTCAGAAGTGACAAGCTCTAACTTGGGCCTCCAAATGGCGGGGGAGAGAATTCAATTTTTGAGTTATGGAAGAGACCCTTTTTACCGCCCTTACATCAATGTAGCTAACAGAAGCGACAACCTCACGGACGATAATGCCATGGCTTATTACTATCCGGGCTGGGTGAATGCCGCGGGCACGGGTCCTTTCGACCGCTATTTTCAGAATATAAACGGCCCTCACTTGGCGGATGGCGTGCCAATCTCGGGACCTAGCTGGCTCTTCAACGATGAAAGTTTGATGAATCAACTTGGAGGCACCATTTCAGATCAATACAACCATGGGGTTCGCTATCCGGATGAAGCGCGTATCGGTAACTTGAGTTGGACCCAAACCCCCACCCTTCGAGCGTTTATTGAGGGGTTGAATCAAAATCTGCCTGAGTATCGGAATTCCATCATATTCAACGCTCATGGCGATGTTCTTCCGGTTTCCCCCATGCGCAACTACTCGGATGCGGCCAAGAAACTGGAGTTTAACGACGTAAACGATCACTTAGGCATCCCCTATGCCCGCGCGGTGACTCACCCCGAAAATCTGGAAGTTGCCAGCACGGCTGATCCTGTGAAACTGCGGGTTTACACTTACATTGCAACCCACACTCCCGCCGGACTGAATTTGATTCCTTCTGATGGATCGGTTTTCCTGCCTGAAATTATCGTAACACTCATCCACCCCGGCGTGAATTCGCTTGCGGTCAGGACCGATCTGGCCATTCCGGGTCGTATTAGAAAGCTTATTGGAAACTCAGCCACTACTCCCTATTCCTGGGAGAATGCTGAGCAGTTTATTCCACCCATTGATTTTGCGCTTGTACAAAGCACCATATCTATAAATAGTATCGCGGCCAATAATATTACAGTCATCCGGCTTTTCAACAGTCCTTTGCGCCATCAAGAGCATCCCGGCATGACAGGATTAAATCCTGGAAATCGTCTCTATGGTTTGGAATACATTCCATGTCTTGTCGACGGAGTTAATTTCGCGGAGAACACGCGGGATTTAGCAGAGGCCGATCCCCCGCTTAACAATATTCCCAAAAATACCGCCCGCTGGACCCTTACCATCGGCGGCGGCGTTTTGAGCCAAAGCATGATCACCGTTGAAACCAGGATCGGCAGCGATCCAACGACCGGAATCAGACTGTGTAATGGTTGCGTGGTACAACAACCCACAAACCTCTCGCGCACCTATGTTTGGGTGTCCTACGCCGTGCCCTTCACGGAACGCTATCAGTTCATGGGAGACCCGCGCC
>MGUQ01000122.1:3545-3671 GCA_001799975.1 Elusimicrobia bacterium RIFCSPLOWO2_01_FULL_54_10
GGTTCCAAGCCCCGCCAATCCTCTTCTGCCGGGGCTTTGGGATGGGCGGTTGAACGTGGATGTCCCGCGCTACATGGAAGTGTGGAGGCGCGGGCTGATGGCTTCAAGGTCCTTTTTTGTGAATCC
>MGUQ01000122.1:3721-5247 GCA_001799975.1 Elusimicrobia bacterium RIFCSPLOWO2_01_FULL_54_10
GGCCGGATCAGGGACCTGATTTCGAAGATGGTCTGTCTATCAGAGAATTTATTTGGAACCCAGGAGCCGGGGGAAATACAGAAGTGGACGAGATCAACGGCGACATCGACAATGATCCTGATCATACTCCCGATTTCGAGGGCCTCCGCTTGATTGCCAGCAGAAACAACGAGTGGTACGGGAGGTATTGGCTGGGCGAACTGTATCCTGATGACAGATACAAATCATGGACGTCGACCGGAAACCTGATTGCCAGCAGGTTTTATCGCGCTCCTTTTACCTTGTTTGGTCTTCCGCAAAATAACCGCTTGTTGGGTTATAAAGGCGCAGCCTCTTTCTTTAACGGTGGTGAAATTGCAGGCAGGTACTTCGCGCATGCCGATGATTGCGTTGGATCGTGCTTGGACACGGTCGCCACCGACCCCGCCATCCATTTCTATCATATCACCAATTTGACCATTCCCGATGTCGCGCATCATGTCATTCCGGCTCAGGCCTTGCGGGCCGCTTATCCGTTTACGCTCAATGAGAATTCCCCGCTTTTTCAGCCGCCCGAGTGGCTGGATGCTGAATTTGCTGCGGCTTCCATGAGAACAAGGTTGACTCCGCTCACCACCTATTACGAACCCCCGGGATTGGAAGCCAATTATAACTCCAGCGCCGTCATTCGGTTTTCCACCGCAAGCGAAACCGCCGGAATCGCGGTGATCAACGGTTTTTCGACCCTGGCTTTGGATGAATTTGCGATTGACATTGACATTGGCCGGACAGCCGTCGTGACTGCCCTGGAAGCCAATTTTACGGCAGGCGACCCCGCGTTGAACAGCCGAGTGACTCAAATGCCGATGATCCGCATCTCTACCCCCGTGCCCGGACAAATCTGGGACAATCCCAGCACCATTCCAATAACGGTGTCCAAAGTCTGGCGGCGGTGGGACGATCAGAGATATACTTCGCTTTATCCTCACGATTTTGCCGATCCCGAACCCCTTGAATTTATGGTCATTTATTCCACATCCAGCGGCAGGAGGTGGCTGTTTTTAGATGATAATACGACTGCGGACGTGTCGATCTTTAACCGCCTGCACACCACCACGGTTCTAAATTCGGGATCACTCTATTGGAATGTCAGCGATCCGGTTCGATTCCCCGGCACAAAATATGATCTGCGGATCTATGCCTGCCGGGAAAATTTCCGAAATCACAGCGCATACAAGTCCCTGACTTTTTCCATCACCCGCCCCAGCCCTTGAAACGAAATTCAGGTTTCTCCCTCGCGGAGATGCTGATCAGCATGGCGATTCTCACAATCATCATGGTGATGATTTCCCCCATGCTGGACATTTCGTTTTCCGGAATCGTGAGTTATGAGGTGCACAATTCTCTCAAGCAGGCTAACCAGACCGCCATCAATAAATTGGGCCACACCCTGACGGAAACCCACCGCATGTTTTTACGCACCGAAGCCGATCCTCTCGATCCGACGCATAATTTTCTTGGCAGGGTTGAATTTGATGGCCAGCCGC
>MGUQ01000122.1:5280-5943 GCA_001799975.1 Elusimicrobia bacterium RIFCSPLOWO2_01_FULL_54_10
TGTCAACAGCGCTTTGCCTTTGGTCCAGCCCAATCAAGTCCTGTCCCCGGCACTTCCCGGCTATATCGCTGGCAATGCGGGCAACTCGCTTTTCTTCGTCGGCCTCGGCCGTTACGAAGATGTCGATGTGGACGATGACATTGCCGCGGACGATGACACCTGGCCCCCCGACCCAGACACGGTATTTGTAAAAAATGTCCGTGTCGACACCTATCAATTCCATTACTATTATTTGGGAAGGGGCACTCAAGGGGACATTGCCAACCGCTTCAACCGGAACCTGTGGGAGTGGCACAGCATCGCTTACGCGAACGTTGACGCACTGAGCAGTTACACGGCGGAAGAAATTCTGGAAGGCCGGAGAGTGCTTTACAGCCGCGGATACCGCTTCGCGTATAATCCCGCCGAACTTCTTGTCAACAACGCTTTTATCTTTTTAAACGTGGACGGTACATTCACGGCCGATCCCGGACACCAAATTCGGAAAGCCAGCGGCGGTGAATTGGTGCGCATTCATACCACGGGCATCATCAGCAATTATAGATACGGCGTGGCTCCAAATACCAATAACACCGATTTTGTCCTGACCTATGCCGTGCCCAAGTTTGCCAGCCCTAACGGGGGCGATTATCCTTCCGGATTTGAAGTGGCGGTTGCGGGCCC
>MGUQ01000123.1:0-680 GCA_001799975.1 Elusimicrobia bacterium RIFCSPLOWO2_01_FULL_54_10
ACCGAAGAATTTGTAAAAATCATTTTCCGCATGCCTTGACGGAAACCCCCTTCTGTCTTATCCTTCAGGGGATGAGCCAAGGTATGTCCAAACGTGAATCTCAAGCTATTTCCTAAAATAGCCCTGATCTCCGTTTTCCTGGCCACCCTGCCGGCCGCAATTGTGGGGTGGCAGACCGCCACGTTGAACCGCGAGCACCTGGAAATCAACATCCTTGAACTGCACACCAACCTGGCCAACTCGCTTTCCAAGCGCATCGGGTTTTATCTGGACGCCGTCACGGGCAAGCTCCGGGCCTTGATTGAAACGCTCCGCATGCAAGGCATTGCGTCCTCCGCCCCGTTCCAGGCGTTCCTGGATTCCAACCGGGAGTTTGTCTCCATAGCGTTCGTGGATGCTGCCGGCAAGGAAATCCTCAAATCCGTGAATGAAATTTATCAGGACGACAAAAACCCTGTTTCGTTGGCGGAAGACCCTGTTTTCAAGAAGTATTCCGGACAATCGGGAGATGAGCAGATAGAGCCCAAGTTCGGTTTTTTCTTTGAAAAATCCGAACCCCGCATGAAGATTCTGTTCCCCTATGACCCTCCCAGCCACAAGAACGGTTCCCTGGCCATCGTGATCTCCCTGCAGGAGTTGTGGGGCGATGTGATCCGCGAAGGCGCGGGAGTGGGAGGAGG
>MGUQ01000123.1:702-1120 GCA_001799975.1 Elusimicrobia bacterium RIFCSPLOWO2_01_FULL_54_10
ACCGGCAGCCTGATCGCCCATTCCGATCCCTCCGTCATGAAGCAAATTATGGAATCCGGGCCCATTCCCTCCGCGAGCTACCCGCTTGTTGCTGAAGCGCTGCAGGCCAAAGGGCTGGGCTCCAGGGAATTTTCAGGGGCGGGCGGGCGCGACATGGTGGGATCCTATTCCCGGGTGCCCTGGACCGGCTGGATATCAGCCATCGAACAGTCTAAGCAGCAAGCCTACTTTCCCATTTATCAGTCCAGGCGGCGGGCCTGGATGGTGGTGATCCTTTCAGTTCTGGCCGCAGGCATCGCGGCTTTTTATCTGGCCAAGGGGCTTTCGCGGCCCATTTTCAAGCTCATTAACGCCGCAAAGAAAGTGGCTGATAATAAACTGGACCAGAAAATCGAGATCAGTTCTGAAGACGAGCTGG
>MGUQ01000123.1:1135-4129 GCA_001799975.1 Elusimicrobia bacterium RIFCSPLOWO2_01_FULL_54_10
CCTTCAACGACATGGTGTGGGCGCTCCGCAGCTACAGCGAACTGCAGGTGGACCGCCTGATCGAGGAAAAAACAAAGACCGAATCGGTGATCTTCTCCATCGCGGACGGTTTGATCATGACGGACAGCTCGGGGAAAATCCAGATCTTGAACCAGCGTGCGGCGCGGGCTTTCGGACTGGAAAGAAAATCGGAAACGCCCTCAAATCCGTGGGTGTGGGTGGGCAAAAACATTCTGGAGATTGTGGACGATGCCCAGGTGAAAGAGATGATGCGGCAGGCTCTGGCGGAGCAGGGAGCGGAAACGCTCAAGGAAGTGCAGGTGGTCAGCGAAGGGGAGAACCGCCATTACCAGCTCACTTCGGAGCGCGTCGTTAATCCCCGTAATGGTAAAATCCTGGGCGTGGTCACCGTGGTGCACGATGTCACTTTGGAGCGCGAGCTGGACAAACTCAAGGAAAGCTTCCTGCATTCCATCACGCACGACCTGCGCAATCCCATGACAAGCATTCAGGGCTTCACCAAATTTCTGATCGATCAAAAATCAGGGCCCGTGAACGACGCCCAGAAGACCATGCTGGAAACCATGGACCGCGCCAGCTCAAGATTTTTAGCCATGATCGACGACATCCTGGACATCGCCAAAATGGAGGCGGGCAAGCTGGAAATCACGGTCAAGCCCTTTGCGCTGGACCCCGTGCTGGATACCCTGCACAAAATTTACCAGCCCATGGCGGACCGCCGGAAAATTGACCTGCAGGTGAACTGGCAAGTGCCCCAAAGGCCGGTGATGATGGACGGAGATGAAAACCAGATCGAGCGGGTAACGGGCAACCTCATTGCCAACGGCCTCAAATTCACGCCCATGGACGGCCGGGTCTGGGTGCAGGTGCGCGATCTCCCGGACAGGATCGAAATCGCCGTGACGGATTCGGGCCCCGGCATTCCGGAAGAATTCCGGCAAAAGGTTTTTGACAAGTTCCAGCAGCTGGGCGCGGGCAAACAGAAAGGCGGCACGGGCCTGGGGCTCACCATCTGCAAACATTTTGTGGAGCTTCATGGCGGCCAGATCCGGGTGGACCAGGGTGAAGACGGTAAAGGGGCAAAGTTCTCCTTCTGGATTCCCAAAAGGACTGCCGCATGAAAATTTTAATCCTTTGCCTGGCGCTTGCGGGTTGGACGGTTGTCCCGGCGCTCGCGGCCCAAGAAGTTCTCCAGGAAATCACCGTCAAGGAAGGCGACACGCTCTGGGCCATCGCCCAGACCTACATGAAGGATCCGAGGCGCTGGCCGGAGATCTTGAAGCACAACAAGCTGTCCACCGATCCTTCAGCCGCTCTTCCCGGAATGAAAATAAAAATTCCCGTTCTGTTGATTAGAGAAGAACTGCGCAAGGCTTACCTGGTTTATCTTCTGAACGAAGTTCGCTACCGGAAAAAGAACGAGTCCCAATGGCGCAAAGGGGTCAAGGACGCCGAACTGCTCAACGACGATGTCTTAAGGACCATGGATGAAAGCCGCGCGCATGTGCGCTTTTACAGCGGCGACCTGCTCAAGATGGACCAGAACTCTCTTGTCGTACTGCGACCGGAACTGAAAGTGGAAGAAGTGGACCTGCTCGCCGGCACCTTGCAGGCCGGACGGGTGAAGTTGAGGACCCAGACGGCGCATGTGACGCCGCTCACCAAGGACACGCTTTACAAAGCCCGCCTGCGGATCGACAAAGGACTCATCGTGCAGGTAGAGCGGGGCAGCACGGAGGTGGTGGGAGCCAATTTTGAAAAAAGAGTGATTGTCCCCGCGGACCACGCCACCATCACTCTGGCGGACCAGGATCCCATTGATCCGGTGAAGGTTGGAAAGCTTCCCGGCCTGGGAATTGTGGATTTTGACTCGAAAAACCGCGTGATTGTGCCGTCCGGCCACGCCAACATCACTTTTCCGGACCAAAACCCGAGCGTTCCTATGAAGGTTCCTGCACTGCCGGATTTTGAAATGATCGATTTTGATTCGTCCGGCAAACCGATCATCAACAGTCTTTACGGCAAAAAAAACGAGAAGTCCGGAAAGGACAGCACCCCGTCCATTCCGCCCGTGGAAGGCTATCGCACGGGAACAGGGTCATCCGGTTCCGGCATGAGCGGAAGCAGCGCGGCAGGAAAAGTCGTCAAAGAAGTCAAAGTGCGCAAGTTTTACAGAATCCAGTTTTCCCTGGACCCCCAATTCAGGGTCGTTGCGCTGGACAAGAAAAATCCCATGGGAGCTCAAGATCCGCAGGGCGAAAAAAGCGAATACGGCCTGCCGGACGGCATTTACTTTAGGAGGTTTTCATACCAGGATGCCGAGGGCAATGAAACAGCGTTTACCAACCTGCCGGAACTGGACATTGACAACCTCCCGCCCAAGCTCACCATCCAGAATCCTCCCAAAAAATATTCCACGCGCAAACAGTTTGTCCAGGTGGACGGACAAACGGAGCCCCGGTGCTTTGTCCGCGTCAACGATGTTCAGGTCCCCATCAAAGCTGGCGCCAAATTCAGCTGGTCCGTGCTTTTAAAGGACGGGGAGAACAAGATTCAGATCACAGTGACCGACAAGAAAAAGAACGTCACCCGGCAGGATATTTCTGTCACCAAGCTTGTAAGCACGGGCACGGGGCAGGACGAAGAAGAGCAGTAACTTCAGATTTTTTCCGGAGTTTTTTCGCCCAGGAGCCCCTGGGGCCGGAACAGCAAAACAAGAATCAGGATGGCGAAGGCAAAGATGTCTTTCCATTCGGACCCGCCCGGAATGAACCCCGCCCCCAGAGATTCCAGCACTCCAATGAGCAGGCCGCCCAGAACGGCTCCGGTCACATTTCCGATCCCGCCCAGCACCGCCGCGGTGAAGGCCTTGATCCCCGGCAGGAATCCCATATTGTATTTGACGGAGCCGTAATACAAGCCGTTTAATATTCCTGCGGCTCCGCCCAATGCGCCCCCGATAAGAAATGTGAG
>MGUQ01000123.1:4194-5487 GCA_001799975.1 Elusimicrobia bacterium RIFCSPLOWO2_01_FULL_54_10
GAGCTTCAGAGCGGCCATGATGGCGAGCGACACGCCCAGGATGAAAATTTGCAGCGAGTTGATTTCGGCTCCGCCGATGCGGAATGTTTTGATGCTGAAAATTTCCGGAAATGAAATGGACTGGCTGGACACAAAGATAAAAGTGAAATTCTGCAAAAAAATGGATACTCCGATGGCGGAAATGAGCGGCGAGAGCCGGGGCGCATGGCGGAGCGGTTTGTAGGCCGTCTTCTCGATGAAGCAGGCCAGAAGCGCGCAGCCGCCCATGGAAGCGGCCAAGGCGATGGCCAACTGCAGCAAGGGAGGCATAGTCTCCATGCCTGGCAGGCTCAAAGCGCCAAGCGCGAAAAAAGCTCCGGCCATGAAAATTTCTGAATGAGCAAAGTTGATCATCATGAGCACGCCATAAACCAGCGTGTAGCCCAAAGCGATCAGGGCATAGATGGAGCCCAGGGTGAGGCCGTTGATGAGTTGTTGGGAAAGCGTGCTTAGGAGAGGATCAGGACCCATGGTTCAACGCGACGCCGAACCTGACCATAAATTCTGATTCAAAAATGGCAACGGCGGAATCCGGCAGAGTCAATTGGATGGATCCCTGGTGAAGAGCCTTGTTTTTTTGCCGCCACTGGGCGCCGCCGACAATCTTTTTTCCGTTCAATGCCAGGTCATGGCATACGGGGGTTTGAAAGCACCAGCCGGTTTCTTCCTTCTTGCGGTCCACCGTTTCCGTTTGAATGCCCAACTCTTGAAGGCCTTTGGCAATCCAGGCGTGGATGGCGGCGTAGGAATTGGACACTTTCCATGGCAACGCTTTATCTCCCTTGGACCAAAAAATGGAAAAGCATAAATCTCCGGAATGCTCCACAATGCCTCCGCCCGTGGGGCGGCCCACCACCATCCAGCCTTTTTCCAGAGCGGCGCGCTCGATTTTGGAATCGATGCCCCGCGTTCGGCCAAAACTCACGGCCGGCCTGGACCAGCGATAGAACCGTAAAATTGGAGCGCTGAAAACCTGGAATATTTTCTTGTCCCGTTCCATCGTATGGAAAGGAAGTTCGTTTAGGAGGGGGAGAGTCTGCCAGCTTTCTTGCGTCTGGGCAGGGGAAGTCATCCCACCACCTGCTTCGCCGCTAGGCGAATCTTCGATTCGCAAGCGGGTGGTGGGATCACTTCGGTAACGCTTGCGGGTCCTTGATTTCCGGAGTCCAGCGGAGGATGGGCTGTCTCGCCGCGGTCACTTCGTCCAGGCGTTGCACCGGCGTGGCGTGGGGCGCGGTCTGCACCACGGCGGGA
>MGUQ01000123.1:5522-7462 GCA_001799975.1 Elusimicrobia bacterium RIFCSPLOWO2_01_FULL_54_10
CTTCAGGGACAATCAACGGGAAATAGACCGTGGGAGCGTAGAATCCATAGTCCAGAAGGCGCTTGGCTATGTCTAAGGTGCGCACGCCAGTTTTGGCGTAGGGCGTGCCGGAAAGCACGCACTCGTGCATGCAGGGTTCATCGATATAGGGCGGTAGAATGGCTTTCAATTTTGACAAAAGATAATTGGCGTTCAAAATGGCGTTCTCGCTCACGCCCTGCAGGCCTTCCCGCCCAAGGGTGACGATGTAGGTGTACGCCATCACAAGCGCCCCGGTGTTGCCGAAGAACGAGCGCAGCTGGCCGATGGATGTTTTGGAATCCTTGATGAGCGCAAAGCCCTTTTTGGATTTTTCGATGCGCGGCAGAGGAAGATATTTTTCCAGGAATTTTTTGACGCCCACGGGGCCCGCGCCCGGGCCGCCCCCGCCGTGAGGCACGCTGAAGGTCTTGTGCAGGTTCAGGTGCATGATGTCAAAGCCGAGTTTGGCGGGTTCCGCCAACCCCACGAGCGCGTTGAAATTGGCTCCGTCCATGTACAGGAGAGCCCCGGCCTTGTGCACCAGATCCGCCACTTCCAGAATTTCGTCCTCAAAAAGCCCGAGAGTGTTGGGGCAGGTGATCATGACGAGCGACACGTCGGGGCCCAGGGCTTTGGCCAGGGCGGCTTTGTCGATGCGCCCGCGTTTGTTCGATGGCACCGATTCCACCGCGTAGCCCGCAAGGGCCGCGCTCGCGGGATTGGTGCCGTGGGCGCTGTCCGGCACGAGCACTTTGTTACGCTTTTCTTTTCTTGCATCAAAATAAGCATGGGCCACAAGCAGGCCGGCCAGCTCGCCCTGCGCGCCCGCCGCGGGATGCAAGCTGAACGCGTCCATTCCGGTCAGGTCGCAAAGGAGCTGCTCCAGATTCCAGAGCAATTCCAGGGTGCCCTGCACGGAGCCGTCGTCTTGATAAGGGTGGGCGTTCGTGAATCCGGAGAGAGAGGATGTCATCACGTTCACTTTGGGGTTGTACTTCATGGTACAGGACCCGAGCGGATAGAAATTGGTGTCGGCGGAAAAATTGAGCTGGGAGAGGCGCGTGAAATGCCGCACCGCGTCAAACTCGGAGACTTGTGGAAGCGCGGGGGCTTTGCGGCGCGCCCATTTTTGGGGAACGCCTGCAGACTTTCCGTTTCCGGGGGCGTTGGAATGGGGGAACACGGTTCCCCGTCTTCCCGGCTGGCTGATCTCAAATATCAGGTGGCGGGGATAGTTCATCCCATCACCTGCCAATCGCCCGTAGGGCGATTCCATCAATTGCTTTGCTGGCAGGTGATGGGATCATTTCACTTTCCTCAAAGCGCGGAGCAGACGCTCAATGTCAGCTTCCGTGGTGGTTTCCGTCGCACAGAAAAGCAGGCAGTCCTTCAATTCAGGATATGCGGCACCAAGATCATACCCGCCCACAATCCCGTCTTTTAAGAGAGCTTCATTAACTTTCTTCGGCGCAACTTTGGAGTGGATGACAAATTCATTGTAGAAATCTCCGGAGAAGGCCTGGGAAAATCCGCTGATTTTGGAAATTTCCTTGCAGAGCGTTTGGGCGTTCTTGAAATTGAGCGTGGCGCATTCTTTCAAGCCCTCCGGGCCCAACACGGAGAGATAAATCGTGGCCGCCAGGGCCATGAGAGCCTCATTGGTGCAGATATTGGAGGTGGCCTTCTCGCGGCGGATGTGCTGTTCCCGCGTCTGCAGGGTCAAGGCAAAGCCGCGCTTGCCGTTCAAATCTTTGGTCATGCCGCAGATCCGTCCGGGCATTTTGCGCATGAATTTCTCCTTGCAGGAAAAAAGCCCCAGATACGGTCCGCCAAAATTCATGGAAATGCCGAGCGGCTGGCCTTCGCCCGTGGCCACGTCAGCCCCGTATTCTCCGGGGGGTGAGAGGATCCCGAGAGAA
>MGUQ01000124.1:0-1534 GCA_001799975.1 Elusimicrobia bacterium RIFCSPLOWO2_01_FULL_54_10
AATGGGTCTGCTATACGGAATTATCCGGCGTATCCGTGAACTCGCCTGGGTTGGCGTCGGCTTTTTGATATTGAGCCTGGCTCGTAAATAAATTCGTCGTTGCCGATCAGCACGGAATCTCCGGGCTGAATGCCCTGCTTCTCCAGAACTTTTTCAACGCCCATCTTTCTTAAGATGTTCTGAAACCGGGTCACGGCCTGTTCCTGTTCGAAATTCGTCATGGCAAAAAACCGCTCCACTTTCTTGCCAATCACCCGGAACCCCGCCTCTTCACGCTCCACAATGAATTCATTATCGAAATGGAATTGTTGGGTTTGCGGCACTTCCAGCACCGGCGGCTTTTCTTTGGGCGTTTTTTCCAAAAGCTTCACGGCTTCGGCAATCAAGGCGTCGATGCCTTCTCCCGTGACGCCCGAAATGGGAAGGATCTTTTTGCCTTTCAGCTTTTTACGGAATTTTTTGAGTTCGTCCGGCGAGCTTGTCAGATCCATTTTGTTGGCGACGATCAAAACAGGTTTTTTTGCCAGCTTCTTGCTGTAAAGCGCGAGTTCTTTGGAAACGGCTTTGTAAGCTTCATGAGGCGTCATGCCGGAAAAGCCGGACATGTCCAGCATGTGCACCAGAATGCGCGTGCGCTCGATGTGGCGCAGAAATTCCGTGCCCAGCCCTTTGCCCGAATGCGCGCCTTCGATCAGGCCCGGGATGTCCGCCGCCACAAAGGATTTGTCGCGGAATTTTATGACGCCCAAATTGGGAGAAAGTGTCGTGAAAGGATAATTGGCAATCTTGGGCCGCGCGGCGGATATCCTTGAAAGCAACGTGGATTTGCCGGCGTTAGGGCAGCCCACTAATCCGACATCAGCGATCAGTTTAAGCTCCAAATCGAGGGTTTTGATTTCTCCCGGCTCGCCCAGTTCGGCAATTTTGGGAGCCGTGTTCCTTGTGCTCTTGAAAGACGCGTTGCCGCGGCCGCCGCGGCCGCCTTTGGCAATGAGAAGTTTTTGGCCGTGCTCGGTCATGTCGCCCAAAATCTGGCCGTTCTCATAAATCGCGGTGCCCACGGGCAGCTGGATGATCAAATCCTCTCCTGCCCGGCCGTGCTTGTCCCAGCCTTTCCCGTAATCGCCGTTCTGGGCTTTGAAGTGAGGGCGATAGGTCAGGTCCAGAAGCGTGGTGAGGTTTTCATCGGCTTCCAAAATCACGTCGCCGCCGATGCCGCCGTTGCCGCCGTTGGGCCCGCCCCACTCGACAAACTTTTCCCGCCGAAACGACAAAGAGCCGTTGCCGCCGTCGCCGGCCTGCACAAAAATGCGCGTTTTATCTAGAAATGAAGGATGAGCCATAAAATTGGCGGAAGTTAGGAAAGGGGAGGGGGAAGTTTAGGCCGGGTAGACGGAAATCTGTTTTTTGCCCTTGCTGTGCCACTCAAACTTGACCACGCCGGAGACTTTGGCAAAAATCGTGTCGTCGGAACCAAGGCCCACATTGGCTCCGGGAAAAAATTTGGTGCCGCGCTGGCGCACAATGATGGAGC
>MGUQ01000124.1:1547-5893 GCA_001799975.1 Elusimicrobia bacterium RIFCSPLOWO2_01_FULL_54_10
CCGCGGAGATGTTCCACCACCGTGGCGGTCACTTTGGAGCCTTGCACGAACGGCTTGCCCACCTTGGCGCCTGCTTCACTGCCGGCCACCAGGAGGACTTCGGAGATCTCAAAATCTTTCCCGGTTTCATAGGGAAGCTTTTCCACGCGGAGGCGGTTGCCCTTCTCCACGCGGTACTGCTTGCCACCGGTTTGAATTATAGCGTACATTTCATGTTCCTTTATTAGGGCCGTATATTATACTCCAAGCGGCGTGCGAATATCAACTGTTATTTTGGGGATTTGAGGTTCACGAGCGCCGTCTTGGCCAGCTGGCGCACGCCTCCGTCCGGGTCTTCGCTGGCGGTTTTCTCCAGGGCACTGACGGCGGACGGGTTGCCGTATTTCTCAAGCGCGCCCACTGCCTGCAAGCGCACCGTAGGGTCTTTGTCCGAAAGAGCCAGGACAAAAGTGGCCAGGCCCGCGTCCGCTTCCGCGAAAGCGGAAAGGGCCGTGAGGGAATCCTGCCGCACTTGGGGGTTGGAATCCGTCAGCAAGGACTTTAGTATAGGGATGACGCGCTTATCCTGCTGAGCGCTCAGGGCCCGGCAAAGGGCGGCGCGCACTTCCGGATCGCGGTCGTTTGAAGCTTCCAAAATTTTCTGGAACGCCGCGTCGCCTTCAATAGTTCCAAGCGCGGAGGCGGCCCGCCGGCGGATTTCTGCCGCCGGATTGAAAAGAGCCTCCAAAACCAGGGCGGAGATTTCGCGGCTGTTTTCCCCCAGCTCGCGCAGAATGACGGCGGCCAGCCCCCTGTTTTGCGGGATCTTGTCTTTTTTCAATACATAAAAACAGGTGTCCGCCAAGGCTTCGGAACCCTTTTCCAGGCGCGGGATGAGCGATGCTTCGTTCAAAGCAATGTAGCGGATATCGTCTTCATTGTCTTTGCGCGCAACCCGGCAGTAAAAATCCAGCGTATCGCGCTCTTCCGGAAGCACGCCCACAAGCTGGAGCAGAATGGCTCGGCGCACGGCGCCGTCCCTTTCTTTGTCGAACATTTTTCTGAGCGTTTTAGCCGCGTTCGCTCCGCCCAGTTCCCCCATCATCTGCACGGAAAGAATTCTGAGCTTGGGATTGGCGTCGTCCGAATATTTCTCCAGGGCGTCGGTGGCGTCCTCGGCATTATATTTGCGGACGGGCTCTTCCGCAGTCGCCAGACCGCAGACGATTGCCAGAAGCATTGCTGAGCCGAAAGCCATTTTCATGATCTTATTTTTTAAAGCGCGCGGGCAGGAGGACGGAGAGGGTTTTTTTCCGGACGCTTCCCTTCAAGTTTGACATGATGATTTCGGCATGCGGCCCGAATTCCGCAATCACCTGGCGGCAGGCGCCGCAGGGAGAGACGGGAACTTTGGAGTCTGCGACCACCGCCACAGCGACAATGTTTCGCCCGCCCGCGGCGACCAATGCGGCAACGGCGTTCCGCTCCGCGCAGACCGTCAAGCCATAGGAAGTGTTTTCAACATTGCAGCCCGCATATATTCTTCCGTCGCTTGAAAGGACTGCCGCGCCCACCTTGTAGCGGGAATAGGGGGCGTGGGCGTTTAAGCGCGCCCGGCGGGCAGCATCAATAAGTAGGGATTGGTTAATTTTTTTCACTTCTTTTTAACATACTTGCCGATGATCAAATCCAGTTTCTTCAAAGTTTTCTTGTTCATGGCAGAAGGCGCGGTCATGACCTCCCATTGGGCCGCTGTGGCGCATTCGCAGTTTCTTTCGACAGCCGCGATTTTGGGAATGGCCCGCTTGACCAGATTTTTCACGTTCGCCACATTTTGGTGAATGGTCTCCAGAACATGAGCTGTGGATACTTCCTCGCCTTCTTTCCAGACATCATAATCGGTAACGAGACCCACAGTCATATAACAAATCTCCGCTTCCCGTGCGAGGCGGGCTTCGGGCAGGTTGGTCATGCCGATGATGGAGAATCCCAGGCTTCTCCACGCTTTGGATTCGGCTTTGGTGGAAAACATGGGGCCGTCGATGATGACGAATGTGCCGCCCAGGTGCATGGGCAGGCTCATCGATTGGCCCGCATCAAAAACGGCTCTGGAAACACCCGCGCAATAAGGATTGGCAAACTGGGTGTGGCCCACAATGCCTTCGCCATAAAAACTCATGCCCGGCCGCCACTTCGTGCGGTCGAAAAGCTGGTCAGGAATGACGAAGTGGCGGGGCGGCAATTCCTCTTTTAAGGAACCGCAGGCGGAGACGGCCAGAATTTTCTCCACCCCGATGGATTTCAGCGCCCAAATGTTGGCGCGCGAATTGAGTTCAGAAGGCAGGATTTTATGTCCGCGCGCGTGGCGGGGCAAAAATGCCACGGATACGCCTTCAAGGTTGCCCACCATCAAAGAATCCGAAGGATTGCCGAAAGGGGTCTTTATTTTAACTTCACGAAGGCCTTTGATGCCCTCAATTTCGTACACTCCGCTGCCGCCGATAACGCCAACTTGTGCCGTGATTTTCTTAGAAGTTTTTGCCATGATCATCCTCCCTCATTAACCTATCGCCAAATCGAGTTGAATAGTGTCTGAGTCGCCCGGGCCAGCACCGCTCGGCTGACCCACATCCAAAATCACCAGGCGGGGCGTTTCGCGGCCGTTCCAGCGGTCCATCTCCAGATGGAACGCAAAATCATGGCCGGCCCCAACGGAAAATTCTTCAAGCCGCGCGGCCAGGCTCCAGCCCACAGCTCCCACGCTCAGGCGCGAATTGCCGATGACCAGCTTCAAATGATTTTTTTGCGCGCCGATTTGGGAAATGCCTTTCAAGAACGCGCTGCGAAGTGAAAAAATGGGAACAGGATTGCCCTGCCCGAACGGCTCGAGGCGCGCCACAGCGTCCACAAGGCCTTTGGTGATCTCTTCCACTTCCAGTGCGTGGTCAATATCGATGCACTCTTCAAATCCGCCGGGAGTGCGCTTTTCGCGAGCAAGTTTTAAAATCCTTTCCTTCAAAGCGCCAAGCTTGGCGCTGTCCACCGTGAACCCCGCCGCTTGCGGATGGCCGCCGTAGCGGAGCAGAAGATCGTCACAGCGTTTTAAAATCTCCACCACATTGACGGCAGGTACTGAGCGGGAAGAGCCCACGGCTTGAGCACCTTCCTGAATCACCAAAAACGCAGGGCGGCAATATTCGCGCGTAAGATGGCTGGCCACAATGCCGGTCACGCCCTGGCGCAGGCCGTCAGCCACCACAAAAAGCACAGGATCGTTCTCCAAATCGCACTGATCCTGCGCGAGCTTCAAAAATTTGGCCAGGTAATCCTTTTGCAGGGCGCGGCGGTCTGTGTTCAATTTGGAAATCTCTTTGACCAGCTTTCTCGCTTCGTCCTGGCTGTCCGTTAGAAGCAGATTGGCGGTTAAGTCTGCCCGGTCAAAGCGCCCGGCGGCGTTCAAGTGCGGCGTGATGGTCCAGGAAATGTCTTTGGCGCTCGGCGGAATGGGGTTTTCTATGGGTGAAAACCCGCACAACAACACCAGCTCGCTCAAGCCCGGCTTGCGACTCCGAAGAAGCTGGGGAATGCCTTCTTTCACAATCACGCGGTTTTCGCCAAGCAAAGGCACAACATCCGCTATGGTTCCCAAACACGCCAAGTCGAGATGATCCTGCAAGAAATGGTCCAGCCGGGGATCGCGCGCGCGTTCGATTCTTTCCAAAAGAACTGCCGTGGCCAGAGCGTCGTCCAAAGCCCGGTGGGCATTTTCCCTTTTGATGTTGAGCCGCTCCACAAGGCGCGTCAAAGCGTGGGAATCTCCCGGGAAATGCTGTCGCGCCAGCACAAGCGTGTCCACAACGGGGTTCGTTATGGTTTCATCCAAAATGAGCTTGCAAAAAGCCTGCAGGAATCCCATGTCAAAAGGCGCGTTGTGCGCCACAATGGTTTTGGTGCCCAGAAATTTCAGGAATTTGGGCAGCACCTGCTCCAGAGTGGGCGAGTCTTTGACCATCTCATCCGTAATGCCATGGATTTGAGTGACGGCCGGCGGAATGGGCCTCTCCGGATTGATCAATGTGTGAAAAATGTCCACCACGGCAAAATTGCGGATGTGAACAGCGGCAATTTCAACAATTGTTCCCTGAGTAGGAGACAAAGCGGTGGTTTCAAGATCGACCACGCAGTAATCCTGGTTAAAAGAGCGGTTGAAAGAAAACATGAGCGCCTGGGCCAGCTTGAACGCCACCAGACAGCCGGCTAAATCGGGAAAGGGATATTTGGATGAGTTAAGATTGGGGTTCACGATGGCCACGGCGGGAGGAAGAATGTCCGGCTGGGTATGATGATCCGTCACAATGACGTCGAGG
>MGUQ01000124.1:5926-15948 GCA_001799975.1 Elusimicrobia bacterium RIFCSPLOWO2_01_FULL_54_10
GCGGAAGTGCCGTTGTCCACCGTCACAATCAACTTGGCCCCCTGGGCGCGGCATTTTTCCAGAAGGGAATTGTGCAGGCCGTACCCTTCAGTCCCCGGAATCATCCATTCCACATCAGCCCCCAGGGATTTCAGGGTGCGCACCAGAATGGCGATGGAAGTGACCCCGTCCACATCGCTGTCGCCGTAAATGATGATTTTTTCTTTTGTGTCCACCGCCTGACGCAGGCGAACGACCGCTTTCTCCATGTCCGGCAGCAGAAAGGGGCTGTGCAGATCTGCCAAAGACGGGCGCAGAAAATTTTCCGCCTCTGCGGCAGAGCTGATGCCGCGGCTCACAAGCAGCGCGGCCACCGGCTTGGGCAAGCCCAGAGATTCCGCCAATTGAGCGGTTTTGGCAGCGTCGGTTTTTTTATGGGTCCAGTTTTTTTTCATGAGCGCAAAATCTGGTGCACCAGCCGCGGGGGGCGCGGCCTCGTTCTGGCAATTTTAAGGCCTGATAAAAACATATTTTCGGCGCCGTCCAGAAGCTCCTGGCTTGACCCGATCAGCTCCGCAACGGGTTCGCCGCGTTCCACCTGATCTCCCACTTTTTTGTAGAGAAGAATGCCCGCCGCTGGGTCAATGACGCTTTTTTGGGTTTGGCGCCCTGCGCCCAACAGCAACGCCGCCATGCCCACCGCTCTGGCCTCCAGGATGTTCACAAAGCCCTTCCAGGGAGACGGAAGAATCTTGCGGATGCGGGCGCGGGCCAGTATTTCTCCGGGTTTTTCGCAGACGGCGCTGTCGCCGCCCTGGGCCGCGATCATCTCTGAAAATTTCTTCAAGCCTGAGCCGTCCAGGCGCGCCTGGCGGATTTGCGCACGGCCTTCAACAGAGTTTTTCGCCCGGCCTCCCAGAAAAAGCATCCAGCCGCCCAACACTTCCGTTAATTCTACAAAATCCCATGTCAGCCGGTTTTCCTTCCCCCGCAGAATTTCCACGGTCTGCTCGATTTCCACCGCGTTGCCCACAGCGGCCCCCAGAGGCTGGCTCATGTCCGTGATGACCGCGGTCATTTTCTTGCGCGCCCGCTTGCCGATGTCCAGCACGGCCTTGGCCAGGCGCAGGGCATCGCGCTTGTCCTTCATGAAAGCCCCTGTTCCCGTCTTCACATCCAGGACCAGGGCATCGGCGCCTTCGGCGAGTTTTTTGGACATGATGCTGGCCGAAATGAGCGGAATGGACTCCACGGTGGCCGTCACATCGCGCAAGGCGTACAGCTTTTTGTCCGCCGGTGCGATTTCCGCCGTCTGGCCGATCATGCAGACGCCGATTTTTCGGATTTGCTCGATAAATTCCTCGCGGCCCATGTTTGTGCGGAATCCTGGTATGGATTCCAGCTTGTCCAGCGTGCCGCCCGTATGGCCGAGCGCTCGGCCGGAAATCATGGGCACGGGAACGCCGCAGGCGGCCGCCAAGGGAGCCAGAGCCAGGGAAATGCCGTCTCCCACGCCTCCGGTGGAATGTTTGTCCACCTTGATTCCGGAAATGGAGGACAAGTCCAGAGTTTCTCCGCTGTTCAGCATGGACGAAGTCAAAAAGGAGGTTTCCTTGGGCGTCAGCCCTTTCAGGAATGACGCCATGAGGAAGGACGAGGCCTGATAATCCGAAATGTCTCCGCGGGTGAACCCGGAGACGAAGAAATTAATTTCTTCCTCGGTGAGAAGGCCGCCGTCCCGTTTTTTGGAGATTATGTCCGTGGCGAGCACAGGACTCCGCGAATCAGGGATGATATTGCGCCCGCAGATTTTTTACCGCTGGCCAAAACTTCATCATGGCGCAGGGGCGTTTTCGAAACTCCGGCCGCCTGGTTGGCCACAAAACAAAGGGCAAGCACCTGCATGCCCATTTGATGCGCAACTGCTGCCTCCGGGACCACCGACATGCCCACAATGTCCGCCCCAAGCGAGGCCAGCGCGTTGATTTCCGCAGGAGTTTCATAAGACGGCCCGCTCATGGCGGCATAAACTCCGGGGACCGCGCGAAGCTTGGCTTTTTTAGCCAGGGCCAGCGCTTCCTTCCGAAGCTTTTCGGAATAGACGGCGGTAAAATCCGCGAACCGTTCGCCAAAGGCAGGGTCATGCGCGCCGCGAAGCGGATTGTCTCCCATAAAATTGATGTGGTCCTCCACAATCACAATGTCCCCCGCTTTCAACTTGCGGTCAATGCCGCCAGCGGCCGCCGTGAGGATGAGCTTTTTACATCCAAAAAACGATGCCAGCCGAACGGGAAAAATGACTTTTTCCATGGAGTGGCCTTCATAAAAATGAAACCGTCCGGAATAGACAAGGATTTGCTTCCCGAACAGCTCGCAGGCAATGAGTTTCCCCGCATGACCGGCCACCGCCAGAGTAGAAAATCCGGGAATTTCCGCGTAGGAAATCGTCACGGAATTTTTAGCTTCCTGAACCACATCTTCAAGACCTGAGCCCAGCACGAGCGCCCATTCGGGCTTGAACGCGGCGCCCAGTTTTGCGCGCAGAAAATCTTCGGCTTTCCACAGCAAGGAAACTGCGTCGGAGGGCATGATTTATGATATAATTTTTTGACATGCAACATGCCTCAAAGACCATGAAGGCCGCTCAGCCAGCCATGGATTTACAAGCAGAAGAAGTCAAGCGCCTCAAAGACATCGCTAAAGAGCTCCGTGTGTGGATCATCCGGATGCTGGCCGAAGCCGGCTCCGGCCACCCGGGCGGTTCCCTTTCAGCGATTGACATTTTGACGGTGCTCTACTTCCATTCCCTGCGCCACCGCCCTCTCGAACCTGATTGGGCCGTGCGCGACCGTTTTATTCTCTCCAAAGGCCACGGAGTGCCCGCGCTCTACGCCGCGCTGGCCAAGTCCGGATATTTCCCCATGGAAGAACTGCTCACTCTCCGCAAAACCGGCAGCCGCATGCAGGGCCACCCTGTGGCGGGCACGGTGCCCGGAGTGGAAGCCTCCACAGGCTCTCTGGGCCAGGGGCTCTCCATCGCTCAAGGGCTGGCCATGGCGTCCAAACTGGACGGCGACACTTACAGGGTTTTCAGCATGATCGGTGACGGCGAATCCCAGGAAGGGCAGATTTGGGAAACAGCTATGTCCGCGCCAAAGTTCGGATTGGACAACCTCATCGTTTTTCTGGATTACAACAATGGGCAGATTGACGGCCACACCCGCGAAATCATGAGCTTGGAACCGGTTGGAGATAAGTGGGGGGCATTCAATTGGGACGTGCAGGATATCGACGGCCACGACATCCCCAAAATCATCAGCGCCATCGAGCGAACGCGCAACATCAAAGGCAAGCCGCACTTGATCATCGCCCACACGGTCAAGGGCAAGGGCGTGTCTTTCATGGAAGACAACATCGAGTGGCACGGCAAGGCTCCCTCCAAAGAAGAAGCCGAGAGCGCCATTGAAGAAATTCAAAGGTCCCACTGATGGCCGCCAAAGCGACGCGCCAGTCTTTCGGAGAAGCGGTAGTGGCCCTGGCGGAAACTAATCCCAACATCGTGGTGATGGATGCAGATCTGGGCAAGTCCACCATGACCGGGGCATTCATGAAAAAATTCCCCGATCGTTATTTTGAGTTCGGCATCGCGGAACAGAACATGATCAGCACTGCGGCCGGCATGGCCCTGGGCGGAAAAATTCCTTTTGCAGCATCGTTTTCCTGCTTCCTTGTGGGCCGCTACGAAACGGTGAGAATGTCAGTGTCCTATTCCAACACCAATGTAAAGCTGGTGGGCACTCACGCGGGCGTGGGTATCGGCGAAGACGGCAATTCTCAGATGGGGCTGGAAGACATCGCCCTTTTGCGGTCTCTCCATAATTTTGTGATTTTACAGCCGGCGGACGATTTGGAAGCTAAACAGGCCGTCGCCTGGGCCGCAGAATATGTGGGCCCGGTTTATTTGCGGCTCACCCGGCAGAAGCTGGAAGACATTCATTCTCCCGATTACAAATTTCAAATGGGCAAGGGAGATGTTCTGAAATCGGCCAAGGGCGGGCAGGCCATAACCATTTTTGCCACGGGCGGCGTGGTGGGCAATGCTCTGAAAGCTGTGGAAGAGCTGGAAAAGAGCGGAGCCTCCATCAACCTTGTCAACATGCACACCATCAAGCCGCTCGATCAGGAGCTGGTGCTCAAACTCGCGAAAAATTCCAGGATTATATTAACGATTGAAGACCACAACATTGTGGGTGGACTGGGAAGCGCGGTGAGCGAAGTTGTTGCCGGGGCAGGCTTGCCTGTTAAAGTGCACCGGCACGGCGTTGTGGAATTTGGAGAGTCCGGCACGCCCGAAGGTCTTTACGAGAAGTTCGGTTTTTCCGCCTCAAAAATCAAGGCTCTCATTCAGAGCCTGTAATCCTCTTGCCTTTTTCAGCCTGACCCGCAGCCTTTTCTTTAAATAATTCCGCAATCCCGGCAATCGAGCTCATCACGGAACTGCTTTCAATGGGCAGGAAAATTTTCGTGGCTGGGCCTTCGGCGATTTTGGGGAGCATTTCCAAATATTTGATGGCGAGCAGGTCGTTGGTGGGACGACCGGAATGGATGGCGCTGTAAACGATCTCGATCTCATATTTTTGCGCGTCCGCCACCCTCTTGATCGCCTCGGCTTTGCCTTCCGCCTCCAGAATGGCTGATTGTTTCTGGCCTTCCGCGCGCAGCACAGAGGACTGCTTTTCCCCTTCGGCTTTTAAAATCTGGGACTGGCGTATGCCTTCCGCCTCCAAAATAAAAGCTCTCTTTTCGCGCTCGGCTTTCATCTGCTTGGACATGGAATCCGTGATGTCTTTGGGCGGCTCGATGGCTTTCAGCTCCACGCGCGTGACTTTGACCCCCCACTTGTCTGTGGCTTCGTCCAGGACATTGCGCAGCTGAATGTTAATTTTGTCGCGGGAGGTGAGCGTGTGGTCCAGTTCCATTTCGCCCACAATATTCCTTAAAGATGTTTGGGCCAGGTTGATGATGGCCATGTGAAAATTGGCGACATTGTACATCACCTTGAACGGGTCAGTAATTTGGAAGTAGATCACGGCGTCCACCCGCACGGAGGCGTTGTCCTTGGTGATCACTTCCTGGGGCGGCACGTCGATGACCTGCTCGCGCATGTCCGCCTTCCTCATGGCTTGGAAGAACGGCCATATGAACACCAACCCGGAATCTGCGGTGCGGGTGTATCTGCCCAAGGTGGTCACCACGCCTTTTTCGTGCTGCTGGACGATGCGAAGAGCCATAGAGGCAAAGATGAACGCGGCCACAACGGCCACGATCATGGCCATGGAGAAGGGGATGATGCTCGACAAAGATGAAGCTTCCATTTATTGAGTCTCCTTTTTCTTGACTATCAAATAGGTCCCGCTCACTTTCAAAATCTCAACCAACGCATTGGTATTGATGGCTTCAGCGGATTCCGCGCGCCAGTGTTCCCCGCGCACTTTCACCGAACCGGGGGCGTGCGGGGCGATGGCCTGAGTGACCATGCCTTCCATGCCGATGAGCTCGTCCACATTGGAAGCTCGGGATTCCCCTTTCATGAGGCGTTTGGCAAGCGGTCTGGCAATCAGGACAAACACAACCGATGTGATGAGGAATACAGCCCAGCAAACGAGAACCGAGGCGCCAAAATAAGCCGCGGCCGATGCGGCAACGGCACCCAGGCCGAAGCAGAAGGCCACAAATATGCCTGGCGTGACCATCTCGAGCACCATCAGGGCCACACCCAAAATAATCCAGTACAGCCAGCTATTCATTCAACACCATTCAGTGCGGCGGGGGTTAATCTTCCAGACGGCAAATGTCGCCCTTGGAGGGTGAACGGCCTTTCAAAATTTTTCCCAGAGAAAGTTTTTCGCCGGCGTGCGATGCAACTTCCAAAGTTCCTAATTCCTCTTCTTCCCGTCCTAAAACAATCCCTGAATCCGGGTCCCTGATTTCGGCTCTCTGAGAATAAACTTTTAGCTTCTGCCCCACTTCCAGGCCGGACTCCGTGCCGGCGCTCAAATAAATTTTGCCGCTGGCCACCTGAGCGATGCGGCAGCTCCAGGGCTTCTTGTTAATCTGGGAGGTGATGTTTTCAATGAGCTGGGACACGGCCGCGCGCAGAGCGTCGCCTTCAATGCTCTCGGCATAGCCGCCCTTGGTGCCCAATCCCAAAAAGCCTCCTGAAGACACTTTCGATACGCCCTTGCCGGAATCCGCAAGCAGGATTTGGCCCGTCTCCGCGTCCACCACGCGGATGTCCACCGTGCAGGTGGCTTCCTGGCGCTTGCTCTGGACCACGATGTATTCTGAACCCGTGGTGCGCACGCCGAAATTGGAAATGGCGCCGGTCACGATGGCCGACAAGCCCAGGACCTTGCCCATTTGCGCGGCGGTTTTGGAATCAATGACGCCGGACAGTCCCAGCTTCTGCTCGTCCAGCATCTTGTCCAGTTTGTCCCGCTCCACCACGATGAACTTGCCCGTCTTGACGAGCTCGGTGATGAGGATGTCGGATGCCGCCTGGCCCAGCCTCTGCTGGCCGTAGGCCGTCTTGTTGTCAAAAGCCACCACGCCCACGCGCCGCTTGGGGCCCGTGTATTTGGAATCAACTTTTTTTGTTTCATTAGCGGAAACATCCTGTTTCATTTTCACGCTGGTGCGAGCCGCGCAGCCCGAAAATGCCAAGGACGAAGCCAGTCCGAGCCCTACAATTGTTTTGATCATATTTCCTCCGGATTTTTTGTTGAAATTTATCATTTCGCGCGCGGCAGGGTGGAAACGGCAACGCGCACCACCCTTTGAACTTCCTCATAAAGGGGCACTTTGAGCATTTTGCCCACGATCTTATCCACCAGTCCCGCTGCCAGTTTTCGTTTGGCATCGTCCATAGAAAGAGCCACCTGCTTGCGGCTCGCTTTTCTCTGGTCTTCCCACAGCTGTTCTCCGTTGCCGTTGATCATCTTAAAAGTCGCCGCTACAGACTTATTCGTGTAGAAACCGACGTTCAAGTATTTAAAATCTTCGATCTCGCCGTAAACCACCGCGTCCACGCCTAGCCCTTTGCACAGTTTTTGAGGCGTGGTGCTGTTGAGCTGGCCGCCTTCGTTGACTCCGAATTTTGATTTTAGAATTTCGTCCGTCCGCGCCGTATCCTGGATTTGATACCCTCGGTGGGACAAGTGTTTGATGAATTCCTGCCGGATGTAGCCCGGGGCGTCTATATCCGTGGATTGGTTGGACAGGGGCAGAACGGCAAGGATTTGCGGGGTCGCATAATGGGTGGACAGCATTTTGGGCTTGACCGCGCATCCGGCAAGCAACCCCAAAGCTGCAACAAAAAAAAGATTACTGAATTTCGGCTTCAAGGGAATCCTGAGTTTGCGCCGTCACGGAGGCTTTGAACGCGGAGGCGCCCGAAAGCCGTTTGGCCAGGTCTGCCGAGGTGGCGGAGTTGATTTTCACTTCCAGCTCCGCGGTCCCGGAATCAAAACTGCGCATCGCCACCTCACCCACGCCGGCTGTTCTGGCCAGAATGTCCTTGATGTCCGACAAAACATTGATGCTGGGCACATTGCGCACCGTCACCAGCACAGAGGAGCGCCGTGCCAGCTCTGTGGCGATTCTTCCCGCGAATTCTTCAGCAGCGCTATTGCCCAGAGCCGTGAGCGCTTTTGAGCCGGCGGCATCGTGCGTGGCGTCCAGTCCCGAGCCCTGCACGTTCACTGCCGCAAGGATTTCACCCGTCTTGGCCTTCAAGGCCTTCCCCGTCAGGCTGCCGCGGTAGGAAATGAGCCCGCCCAGGTTTTGACCCGTGAGGCGCGACGCGCGGGCTTTGCCGGTCACCACGACCTCGGCTTTAAGCTTTTGCATGATGGGCTTTAAGGCGTCTTTGGGATTGCCCTCCAGAAGCTGCTGAGTGGCCTCCACCACGCGGATGGCGGCCAGCTCAGAACGATCCACTACCTTGTATCCCCGCTCCAGCAAGCCTTGAGCCAGGGCATCGGAGCAGGCCGTGTTTTGGCCGTCCTCTCCCTCTATCGTCTCATCGAGTAAAATGGCCACGCGCGGATTGCCCACCGCCTGGAGATCCATCACATGGAGCGCTTCCAAATCCTGCTTGACCTGCTGATAGGACACCAAGGCGCGGATGTGCGTGTGGTAGAGCCCGTCTGCTTCTTTTCCCTCGCGCAGCACTTCATGCTTCTTGATGTAGCCGTCGGTCTTGCCAAAAATGTTTTGCTGGATGGTGACCGCTTTGTCCACCATCGTGCGGGCGGAGATGAAAACGCCCACCACTTTTTCGACTGCGTTTTTATACGCGTCCGAAAGAGCCGCCCGCTTGGTGGCAATCAGGTCCGGTGTGACGGCTGAGAGCCCTTCGGCTTCCACCACCTCGCCATCAGCCGCTTCTCCAAGCTTGAGACGGCTTTTGGAGCCGGAGCATCCGGACATGAACAGGGCCGGCACGGCGGCCATAAGCGCAAAAAGCAGAAGTCGTTTCATCGTGAGCATCTCCTTAAAATAAAAGCCCCGCTAAATCCTGAATGGATTTAACGGGGCCTAAAATGCATCCGGGGCCTGGCGAACCTTATTGGGCCCCCATGAGCTGGTCTTTGAATTTTTTCTTGTCCAGGCGGAGGCTCACCACGCAGCCATCGTCGCTGGTCCATTCGCGCTTCACCACCATGGCGCCGCGGAGCGTCTGCTGCACGATGCCCTGAATTTTCTGGTTGGAGGTGACGGCCTGCTCCACCGTGGTGTTGGCGTCGATGCTTTGGCCTTTCAGATAAGCCAGCATTTTTTCTTCCGCCACCTTGCGCGCGGCGGATTCGGACAGAGACATTTTTTGGGATTTATTTTGAATCGTCTGGTCGGCCGCGCCAATGCCGTCAAATTCAATGTAGCGGTCAGACTCCGCGTCGGGGCTGTCTATGACACGGGCGATTTCGCCTTTTTTCACTTTAGAATCTGCTTTCCCTGTGCACCCGGCGGATGCCAGCGCCAGAACGCCCACGGCCATCAATGCAACGAATGATTTCATGATCATGCCTCCTTCGGTAAGCTTTGAGCTTATATAACAGAATTGAATCTCGCTGTCAAGGATTCGCTCAGTTCAGCGTTTCCTGCACATCCCGCATCACGCTCCGGAACTTTTCTTTCATGGCGGCCTGGGACTCTTTTGAAACGGCCTTGAGTTCGGCCGCGAGCTCTTTGCAATGGGCTTTGAGCTCTTTGCCGAGGCCTTTGATGTCCTTGCTGATCCGCGCGGACTGCTTTTGGAGACGGGCAATTTCCTTTTTGCTTTTTTTCTCGTCGCCCTGGGACAAGTCGTCAATTTCTTTGCCGATGGCGAGGATTTGCTTTTCATAATCCTGCTGTTTTTTAAGCGTGTAGCCCACTTTGTCATTCCAGCGCTGGATCATGCCCTTCATGCTTGTGATTTCCTTTTCGTAATAACTCACCAAATCCGAGAGATGGATGACGCACCCAAGAGGCTTTTCTTCCACCGGAGCCGCAGGCGCAGGAGGCGTCGGGAGCGTTTCCGGCTGAGCGGGAGCGGCATCAGCGGCGGCGGGCGCTTCCGGCGCGGCAGGGACTGCGTTTGGAACGGCAGAGGGCACTTCTGGGACGGCTGCGGGCGGCTCGGGAACTGCCGGCTCCTGCGCTTTGGGGGCCGCCTGCTCAGTCACTTGCTGCTTAACGGGCTGTTTCGCCGGCGCTTGAGGCGCTTTGTTTTCCGCGGACCCGGCAACAGCCACGGCTCCCATCATAAACATCAAGATAAAAATAATTTTCTTCATTGTGGATCTCCTTTATTTAAGCGGGTTCTTCTCCGGAACTCCCGTCCGCCTGGGATACTTTTCCGGCGTGGGGGCCATTTTTTTTATCAAAACCAGTTTTCTTTCCCTTGCATCATCTTCCAAATGATAGATCTTTTCCTTAACGACCGCCCCGCCCAAAAGCGCGGCCACTTTGCCGATCCGCGCCATGTCCGCCCAGTCCGG
>MGUQ01000124.1:15997-20766 GCA_001799975.1 Elusimicrobia bacterium RIFCSPLOWO2_01_FULL_54_10
GCCGCTGCCCCAAAAAACCGCGGCCCCTCCCACTTTCACCCAGGGCAACACCAGTTCCAGCGCAACGGGCGGGTTGGCCAGGGCGCGGGCCACGCCGAGATCATGGGCATCCCGATGCTTTTTTCCCCGGCCAAAATCTTCCGAGCGCCCGTTCAGCACGGCCACATTCGGCAGGGCCAGCCCGGCAACGCATGCCGAAAGAAACGCGCACTTCTTTGAGACGGATTCGAGAAGGGTAAAGTTACCGGCGGGATAGGCGATGCTTAAGGGAATTCCCGGAAACCCGGCGCCAGCTCCCACATCCACAGCTGTTTGAAAATTTAAATCCGGAAAAAGTTCTAAAAGCTGGAGTGAATCGGCAATGTGCCTCGAGCGGATTTTTTCCAGGTCTCCCCGGGACACGAGGTTGAGTTTTTCCTGCCATTCCCGGATGAGCCGTTCATAAGCGTCAAACGCATCGCTATTTTTCAAGCTGCCGTCTCAAAAAAAGCAGCCGGCACTGGTTTTCCATCATGGAAATGCGGCCGGCGGCTTCGCGCAAGTCTTTGCCCACGGCAAATGCGCCGTGGCCGCGGATCATGGCCACCTTGTGGTCCCCCAGAAGTTTCGGAAATTGCTCGGCAATGCAGGCGGATCCCTCGCCGTAGGGACAATCGGTCAAAACGGGAACTTCGGGAATGTAAAGCGAATCGGAATCCATGGGTTTGATCACAGTAAAGTCCCAGGAAAGCGCGGTGGCATAAGGAGGGTGCGCATGGACCACGGAGCCCACCTCCGGATTGGCCAGATAAATCGCCCTGTGCACGGGGGTTTCGGATGAAGCTCCCTTGTCCCGCAATGTGTTTGCCGCGTTCACGGAAACAATGTCAGAGCCGCCAAGCGCGCCCAACAAGGAGCCTGTGCGCGTCACGTAGAGCGTGCCGCCCTTGCGGATGGACATGTTGCCGGAGGTCATGTGGATGAGCTGATGATCCCAAAGCATTTTGCCGTATTTCTGGAAATCAGAGTAATACATGGAAGGTTCTAGCTTACCACTTTTTTGACTTTTCCAAAAGATATACGGTGACTTTGTTGTATTCCCAGCGCTTGGAAGCCTTTTTGTTCTCCACGAAGAGATCCACCCGTTTGCCTTTGATTTTGGAACCGGTGTCCGATGAATAGGCGTAGCCGTAGCCGGGAATATAGAGACGCCAGCCCAAGGGAATCACTTTGGGGTCCACGGCCACCAGCCCGCGCTCCACCTTGTGCCCGGAGTATGTGATCACGCCCGGCACCTGCGGGTCGCCTTTCCAATAGGCTGTGGCCACCACGGACATTTTTTGATGGTCCGGCAATGTATAAATTTTCTCAGGACGCCCGAGGGAGTTCAGCAGCACCAGCCGCTGGACAGAAGATTTTCTCACCACTTTGGGCGATTCCTGGGATTCCACTTCCCGCCCGTCGTGAAACACGCGCTTCACAAACCAGATTTTGTCTTCCATGTGCCCGTTTTGCACTTCCACAAGGCGCAGGTTTTTGGACGTCCGGCTTTTCCAGTCCAGAACAAAATCCACATGCTCTTTCTTTTTTTCGAACGTTTCCACCACGCGCACGAGGCGGATTTTTTGCCCCCACTGGACCTTCTGGTCCAGCCCCGGCATCGAAATGTCCTTGGTGCTGGCCACAATGTCAAACTGCGACAAAATGTCCCGGACCGTGCCCTTGGAAAACGAGTAGTGATGGAGAATTTTTCCATCAGTTTCAATGGTGTTTCTGGAAATGAAAATGAGGGCCACATAAGCGACCGCGATGAGCAGAACGGCTCCCAGGGCAACAACAGCGATTTTCTTGTGCCTAAACGGCGGAGGCGGCGGTGGAGGAGCCGCTACGGGCGGCTCGCCTCCGATTTTGGCATCCGCAGGAATGCCGAAGGGCCGCGGGCGCGGAGCGCCCCCCCGGCCAGGCGTTGGGTGCGGAATACCTCCTTGCCCGGGCCTTGGACGCGGGGGCGGAGGAGGGGGAGGCGGCGGAGAAGGCGGTGTTTCAGGCGGTTCCATTTTAGCGATCCTCGTAGTCGTCCAGATATGGGCGAAGGCGCACTTTGGCTCCAAGGCTTTCCACCAGCCGCGAAAAGCGCGCGGGATCTTTTTCAATTCCTTCCACGGCGGTCACATTAGTTTCCGGAATCAATTTGGCGCATTCGCGGATGAATTCGCAGGCGCTTTCAAATCCCTTTTCTTTATATTCAGGAAGCGGATGCAGGACTTTTTTCCAGACTTCGGGATCCGCCGTGTTTAAAGACACGGAAACAGAATCCAGAATTCCCGCCAGGTCCGGGGCGATGTTGCGGCCGTGGATGAGGTTGCCCAGCCCAATGGTGTTCAGGCGGATTTTTTTGGCGCCCTGCTTCCTCAACGTAAGGGAAATCTCTTTCATCTCCGCCAGGCGGTAAGTGGACTCTCCATAGCCGCAGAAAACGATTTCGGAATATTGGGACGGGTTTGTCGCTGCTTCAAGAATTTCCCGCACTTCCGGCTCTTTCCTGAGAAGAAGGTTGTTGCCTCGATACTGGTAATCCCAGGAAAATTTGATGCAGAATTCGCACGCCGTGGGACATTTTGAAGTTATATTCAAATAGAGCGCGTCCCGGTAGCGGTAGGCCAGGGCGGGCGGGGACTGCTTCTGGGCTTCTAGCGCGTTGGGTTTCATGTCAGACCCTGAAGAGCCGGCGGGCATTGGCCGCGGTGACGAGCGAGATTTCATCTTCACTCCGGGCAAAAATTTCCGAGAGCTTCTGCGCCACATGCGTCAGATATGCGGGTTCGTTCCGTTTCCCGCGGAAAGGCTGGGGCGGCAAATAGGGGCAATCCGTTTCCAGGACTATCTTTTCCAAAGGGACTTTTGAAATCACATCCCGCAAACCCTTGGCGCTGGGATAAGTGAGCGGACCGTCGACCCCCAGATAAAACCCAAGGTCCATGCAGCCTTCGGCAAAATTTGAATCGCCTGAAAAGCAGTGGATCACGCCCATGCAAAGCTCCCTCCGCGAAAGTCCCGAATAGAAACTCCGCAAAATCCTCAGAGTGTCCGCCTGGGCGTCGCGGCAGTGGATGATGACCGGTTTATTCAATTCGCCGGCGATTTCCAGGGTTTTCCTGAACAGGGCTTCCTGGTTTTCCTTGCTGGATTCGCTCTTGGCGTAATCCAGCCCGATTTCGCCCACGGCCACGCAGGATGAAGATTTTGTCCGGCGCATCATGTCATCAAAATTGAAATCCTTTTGCCGCTCCGCATAATGCGGATGGAACCCGCAGGCCCAGAACATTCTGGGGGAGGCCGTTTTCTCCGCCAAAGCCTGGGCCTTCTCCCAGGATTCAGGGGATTCCGCAATTTCTACGAGAGTTTCCACACCCGCATCGCAAGCCCGATTGAGAACTGCTTCCCGGTCCAGATCAAATTGCGCGTCGGTCAGGTGCGCGTGAGTTTCAAAAAGGTTCATGCTTAGCTTTTCCTCATGAACAGCACAGCCCCCTTAAGTATCTTTCTTCCGCGCGTCCATCCGCTGAGCGGGTTTTCAAGAATCTCGCGGCCCTGGCTTGAAATACCGTAGGTTTCTCCTGTTTGCTTCCACATGATGTCCGCGGAGGTGGGCATGAATGGCGCGTAAGCGCAGGCGAGCCACCGAAGCACCGCCAGGCACTCGGCAAGGGCCTTTTCAGCGCCTGCGCGGTCGGTCTTGACCTGTTTCCAGGGGGCATGGTCATCAATGTAACGATTCGTTTCGGTGACAACCGAACCCAAGACCTCCAAAACCTCGGAAAATGCCAGCTGGTCATAGGCTTCGCGGACCCGTTTGAGCTTGTCTCCCAAGCCTTTCAGGATGTCTCCCGGCGGGTCTACGGAAAGTTGGCCGTCAAAGTTCTTTTCAATGAGCGTGAGGGTGCGGGAAAAAAGATTGCCCAGGTTGTTGGCCAGCTCCGCGTTGTAGCGCGCCCTGAGGGAAGCCATCGAGAAATCGCCGTCCACGCCAAAAGGGATTTCGCGGAGCAAAAAATAGCGCAGACCGTCCACCCCATATTCAGGGATGAGCGCGTAAGGATCCACAAAGTTCCCCTTGGATTTGGACATTTTTTCGCCTTCGGCCGTCCACCAACCGTGGGCAAAAACTTTTTTGGGCAAGGGCAGATCCAGCGCAAGCAAAAGCGCCGGCCAAAGAACCGCGTGAAATCGGAAAATTTCCTTACCCATCATATGGATATCGGGCGGCCAGTTTTTTTCGCCTGCTGTGAGATAGTTCAAGAGAGCGTCGAACCAGACATAGACCGTGTGCGTGGAATCTTGCGGGATGGGAATGCCCCAGGTTTCTTTGAGCCGCGAGATGGAGACGTCTTTCAACCCCTGTTTCACGAAATTGACCATTTCGGCAGCTCGTTTTTTGGGGGAGAGGAACTCGGGATTGGCGGCGTAGAAATCCAGAAGTTTTTTCTCATAAGCTGACTGGCGGAAGAAATAACTTTCTTCTTTCAGTTTTTCCACTTTGCGCCCGCAGTCCGGGCAGTTGCCCTCCACAAGCTCGCTTTCCAGCCAAAAGCTTTCGCAGGACACGCAATACCAGTCTTCATAGTGCCCTTTGTAAATGTCCCCTTTTTGAAGCAACTTTTCAAAAATGCTCCCCACGGTTTTTGCGTGGCGCGCCTCCGTAGTGCGGATAAAATCGTCGTTGGAAATGCCCAGAGCTTTCCAAAGGTCTCTGAATTTTTGGGATTCGCGGTCCACCAACTGCTGGGGCG
>MGUQ01000124.1:20803-40491 GCA_001799975.1 Elusimicrobia bacterium RIFCSPLOWO2_01_FULL_54_10
CCGTGGTGTAGGCATGCCCGATGTGAGGCTTGTCGTTCACATAATAAATGGGGGTGGTGATGTAGAAGGTCTTCATGGTTTGACGGACAGGAGCGCCAGGTCCAGGACGGCCTGCGGGGAAACATTGCGCGCAAGGTCCTGTTGGGCGCTCAGAACAGCGAGAAGGCTGTCCGCCCTCTCAGGAGTGGGATTTCGATGCAAGTCTTCGGAAATTCGTAATGAAAGCGCTTTAAGAAACTGCTCTGCCGCTTTGCGCCCGCCGACTTTTTTGCCTGCCGCAAGCACCTGGGCGGACCATGAGAAAGCGGAACCGGGCAATTTTGAAAATGCGTCTTCATCAATCTCCAGGCGCTCCGCCTGGCCTTCGGCAAAGTTCACTTTCCGGCAGCGCGAGAGCACCGTGGGCAGCATGCGCTCAGAGCTTTGGGAGAGCAGGATCCAAACGGCATGTTTGGAAGCTTCTTCCAGTGATTTTAGGAGCGCGTTCGCCGCGGCGGGGCTCAAGTCTTCCGCCCCGTCAATGATGAAAACTTTTTTTTTGGAATCCAGCGTGGACAGCTGCGAACGCGAAACCAGAAGGCGGATAGATTCAATTCTATAATCTTTCTGGCGGGCCGCTTCGTCAGGTTTTAGGGCCAACAGCTCTGTCTGAGTCTTGAAATCCAGAACAAATACCTCGTTCGGCGAGCCGGATATTTTTTTGGCAAATTCGAGCGCGGCCTGGAGCAGGGTTTCGGCGTCCGGCCCGGCAAAAAGATAGCTGTCTGCCAGCCGCTTGGATTCAAGATCAGCTGCTATGGATCTATGCATGTACCGCTTGCCAAATCCGCTCGGCCACTTCGGAAATTGTTCCTTCTCCATTGACCGTCTTCACCCGCGCCGGCTCCCGGCGCGCGATGGCGCGGTAACCCGCTTTGACCCGCCTTTGGAAAGCGCCTTTTTCTTTTTCCATGCGGTCTTTGGTCCTTTCACGCGTACGGTAGAGTATAAATTTTTGTGAAACATTCAAAAGAAGAGTCAAATCCGGCTTCAAGCCCCCTGTGGCCGTCTGGTTCAAACGCTCGACAATTTGGATTGGAATTTTTCGTCCGTACCCTTGATAGGCAGTTGTGGCGTCCGTGAAGCGATCGGAAACGACTATTTTCCCTTTGGCCAGAGCGGGGCGGATCACCTCCGCGGTATGCTGGGCCCGGCTGGCTTCATAGAGAAAAAGCTCGGCCAACGGATGAATCTTCAAACGAGGGTTTAAAATCACCGATCGGAGGCTTTCGGCCAGGGAGGTTCCTCCCGGCTCGCGCGTGAAAAGCACGGCAGAGCCAGCTGCCTTAAACCGCGCGGCGAGCAGCTTGGCCTGGGTGGACTTGCCGCACCCGTCGATGCCTTCAAGAGTGATAAACCGCGCTTTTTTCATGTTAACCCCTATTTGGGAAGCGAAGAAAGGTCTTGAAAGATGATGCCCGCGCCCAGAACGCTCTTGGTCTTGTACCCCGTGAGCTTGTCCCACCGTCCGCTGAAGCGCGGTTCGGTCAGCACGTTTTCAATGAGCGCCGGCTGGTTGAATCGGGCACACCAGCCTGCGATGCCTTCGCCAAAGGGAAAGGGAGTTTCCTCGGAGATCACTTCCATCATGCTTTTTTTGGGCCCCAAGCACGCCTTGAGCCTCAGATTTTCGCGCGAAGCATCTGAAATATAAAGAGTGGCCGCGTCCGAGTCCATGGTCTTGGTGACGTTTTCCAGAAGATAGGTGTGAATGCGGTCGGTCTCATAAAGAAAATGGAGATCTTTGACGAGGTCGTAGAGAGCGGTTAAGTGATAGGTTCCAAGCATGAGAGTTATATTCTATCAATAAAGAGCGATTTGATGGCTCTTGTATTTCCCGCTCTTGTAAATGAATTTTCCGGAAAAAAATCTGCGGCCGTTCAAGTGCTTTAAAAAATATCTGTCGCCTTCCCACAGGTTGAGCCGCTGAACCTCTCGGTCAAGAATCCAGGCCAGGTCTCCCTCCGGGCTGCAAGCCTTGAGCCTGCCGGAAAATTGAGACGCTGTAAAAACAAACACCAGCCAGTCGTCCACCTGATCAAATGAAGGGAATATAAGCACCCCTTTAAGTTTCGGATTTTTGATGCGCAACCCTGACTCTTCCCAGACTTCGCGGATCACGCAGTCTTCCGGGCTTTCTCCCGCTTCCATTTTTCCGCCCAGCCCGTTCCACTTGTCATCATAGATCTTTCCGATCCGCTTCGAGCGGTGCAGCATGAGGGTCTTGCCGCCCTTTTTTACGTAGCAAAGCGTGGATCCGATGAGCTTCAAAGCTCTTTGACCCAGTCTTTAAGGGCGTCGCGCGTACTGCGGAAAGCCAGTTCGTCCCAGGGGATGTCTTCTGCGGAAAAATATTTGATCTCCTCGGCTTCGCGCGACGTCCGGGCACGCCCGCCCGTGACCGTGGCCGTATAGACGACCGTTACCGCTCCGTACTTTGGATAGGAATAAGCGCCGACCATTTCTCCCAACGCCACGCGCAGTCCGACTTCTTCCAATGTCTCGCGCCTGGCGCCTTCTTCAATGGTTTCATAGAGTTCTACAAACCCCGCAGGGAATGTCCAGAGGTGGCGCATGGGCTCAATTCCCCGCCTCAACAGCAGAACCTTCCCCGCTTTCACCGGCAGGGCGCCGGCCACGAGCAGGGGATTCAAATAGGCAATGAATCCGCAGCGAAGGCAGAGCAGGCGCTCCTGTTCTTCTTCTTTGACATAAGACATCCGCAGTTCAAAGGCGCACTGGTGGCAGAATTTCGGCACCCGATGAATGGCGGTGATGGGCTGTTTGGGCTTTAATAAACGAGGGTTCAAATCTGTTTTGTTGTTAGAACTGCGCCAGAAGCTCGGAAAAAGTTTTCTGCACGCAGGTGAAGATGGGGGTATCTCTCAAAGTATATTTGGAGCCTTGGGATTCCCGCAGTTCCATCACAAGGTCCAGAAAATCGGAAGGGGAATCTGTCTCAAACGCCACCACAAATTCCTGGTCGTCCAGCCCAAAAGAATAGGTGGTGTTCAATTTGACGGAAATGTATTTGGACCCGATGCGGATGTGCTCATCCATGATTTCCTGGCGCTTTTCCCAGGGCATCAAATACCAGTCGCGGGTTTTCCAAAAAGGGTAGACAAAAATATATTTGTGTTTGCCGGGGATGATCTTCGTGCGGGATTCCGAGTGGGAGGGGTCCAGCTTGTCGATGTAGTTGGAGCGCTTGGTCATGGACAGGTAAGAGGTGGAGATGTCCAGATATTTTCCAAACCCCGTGCGGGCCAGCTCGCTTACCAACTCCTCAAAATCTTCCAGGCGGTAGGAGACCATCCAGAGCATCAAGTCGCAATCGGCGCGCGTGCCTGCGGTGCTGTAAGACAAAAGAATGAGTTTTTTGGAAAATTTCTGGAGAGTTTGAAGAGCTTCTTCGCGGCCTTTCCGGGCTGCTGCGGCATCCAGAAGGCGCCAGTCTGGACGAACCTTGAAAAACTTGAATGAAACATATTGGCGGGGCAAGGGAGGCCCGCCTGCGGGCGCTCCAGGCCCTGTCTGCGGCCTCTGGGCCGGTGTCTCAGATGTCGAGGTTTCGGACTTCAAGGGCGTGCTGTTCAATGAATTGCCTGCGGGGCTCCACTTTGTCGCCCATGAGCGTGGTGAACATGCGCTCCGCCTCCACCACGTCATCCAGCTTGACCAAAAGCAGTTTTCTCCGGGCCGGGTCCATGGTGGTTTCCCAGAGCTGTTCGGGATTCATTTCGCCCAAGCCTTTATAGCGCTGTACGGTGGCTTCGCCGCGGCCGAATTCTTTGATGGCCTCGAGCAGGCCGGCCAAATCCGTGACATCTTTTTCAACCTTGTCTGATTTGATCTTGTAAGTCACCTTTTTCTCCGGGTCCGGAGACAAAAGGTCCGATCCCAGGTTGGAATCTTCAAGTTTTTTTAGGAGAGCGTCTATTTGCGGAATTTCCCAGAGCTCTTTGACTTCCGTTCCCAATTCGTCGTCGCCCACGTCCACCAGCTCTTCGCCGGAAGCTTTGGCTTCCGCCTTGAGCTTTTCCTGCCGCTTTTTGAAATACTCCGGCTTGAACTTTTTCCATTCTTTTTCCGTGAAGTACAGGGGCTTGCTGTCTTCCTGGTCCACGCGGTATTGGGGCAGTTTCCCGCTCTCGCGGAACTCGATAAGTTCCGTCCAGCCAATGCCTTTGCGATGGAGTTTTTTTCTCAGCGTCTCGATTTCCGAAAACCATTTGAGGACATTTTTGAGGCTTGCGCGGTCGATTTTTCCCGTCTCTTTGCCTTTGGCAAACTTGGAAATCTCGATTTCGTCCGATCCTTCTTCCAGCAAGAATTCGTCCATGGCTTCTTCGGTATCAATGTACATTTCTTTCTTGCCCTTTTTCACTTTGTAGAGAGGCGGCTGGGCTATGAAAATGTTGCCTTTCTCAATGAGGGGCAGCATCTGGCGGTAAAAGAAAGTGAGCAGAAGCGTGCGGATGTGGGAGCCGTCCACATCGGCGTCGGTCATGAGGATGATTTTGTGGTAGCGCAGCTTGGCGTAGTTCAGGCCGCCTTCTTCCGCGCCGTCTTTGTCACCTTCGGCGGAGGCTTCCCGGCCCACGCCGCAGCCGATGGCGGTAATCAAGGTGCGGATCTCTTCGTTGACCAACATTTTGGAGAGCCGCGATTTTTCAACGTTCAGAATTTTGCCCTTCAAAGGCAAAATGGCCTGGTATTTGCGCTCCCGTCCCTGCTTGGCGCTGCCGCCGGCGGAATCGCCCTCAACGATGTAGAGCTCGCATTTCTCCGGATCGCGCTCCTGGCAGTCGGCCAGCTTGCCCGGCAAAGACGCCGAGTCCAGCGCGCCTTTACGGCGGGTGAGCTCCTTGGCTTTGCGCGCGGCTTCGCGCGCTTCCGCCGCCAGAATGGCTTTGCTTAATATCTTGTCCGCGGTATTGGGATTTTCTTCGAGGAATATGGCGAGGCTTTCCCCCACGATTGACTCCACAATGCCTTCCACGTCGGAATTGCCCAGCTTGGTTTTGGTCTGGCCTTCAAACTGGGGGTTGGGCACTTTGCAGGAAATGACGGCCGTGAGGCCTTCGCGGGCGTCGTCGCCGGTCAAGCGCAAATCCTGCTTTTTAAGTTTTTCGTTCTGGGCGATGTAGCGGTTCACCACGCGCGTCAGGGCCGAGCGGAACCCCGCCAGGTGCGTGCCGCCCTCAACGGTATTGATGTTGTTGACGAAAGTGAAGACCTGGTCGTTGTAGCCGTCGTTGTACTGCATGGCCACTTCGGCGATAATGCCGGATTTTTCTTTAGAGAAATAAATGGGTTCGGGATGAAGAACCGACTTGCTGGCGTTCAAATATTTGACGAACTGCACCAGGCCGCCTTCATAGTTGAAGGTGTGCTGCTTGTCGTCCCGCTCATCGATGATGGTGATGCGCGTGCCGGCGTTTAAGAAGGCGAGCTCGCGGAGGCGGTTGGAAAGGGTATCGAAGGAAAATTTGACGATGGGAAAAATTTCGGGGTCCGGCCTGAATCTGACTTTGGTTCCCCGCTCGTCCGACTTTCCCGTTTGCTTGACCGCGTATTTGGGCCGTCCGCGTTCGTATTCCTGTTTGTAGCTCTTGCCGTCGCGGAAAACCTCCACTTCCATCCATTCCGAGAGTGCGTTTACGCAGGACACGCCCACGCCGTGCAGGCCGCCGGAAACTTTGTACGCCGAATGGTCGAACTTGCCGCCGGCGTGAAGCGTGGTGAGCACCACTTCCAGCGCGGGCTTGTTTTTGTAGCGCGGATCTTTGACGTCCTTCATGGGGTCCACGGGAATGCCGCGGCCGTCGTCCAGCACGGTGACGGAGCCGTCGGTATGGATGGTCACATCGATGTTTTTGGCGAATCCGGCCAGCACTTCATCGATGGAGTTGTCCACCACTTCATAGACGCAGTGGTGCAGGCCGGGAAGGCCCGTGGAGCCGATGTACATGGCCGGACGCTTGCGGACGGGCTCCAGGCCCTCCAAAATTTGGATTTTCGAAGAGTCGTAGGCTTCCGCGGCCTTTTTGGTTGAAGCGGCTTCGTCTCTTTCTTTGACTTCAGGCATCCGGGGTTTACTTCCTTTCTTGGGGGATTTTGAGGGCATTTTTCAGCCGGTCGGCCGCGCTCGCGCGGACGGTTCCTTTTAAAAATAATTTAAGCTCGGGACAGGGCAGCTCAGCATGGACGGAGAGCGATTTTAGAATTTCGCGGCGCCGCATGTTGAGCTCGAAAAGGTGCGCGGAGGATTCCACTTCCACATAGATCTTGTCGTTTTTGTAGGCCGCCACGGAGGACTTGGGCGAAATTTTCTGAATTTCCCGCTCGATCAGGCTCACCACTTCAAAGTTCCGCTCCGAAACCCCCAGGCGTCGGACAATTTGGGGCACCAGCTCCTTGAGAGTGAGGGAGGCGGAGGTCATTGGAGCCTCATGGGCATGATGACGCAGAGATAGCGGTCGCTGTCCGAGGGCTTGATGAGCCCAGGGTTTAAGGCCGTGCTGAATTCGAAGCGCACTTCGGGAGCGTCGTTGTTTTTGAGCGAATCCAGTAAAAACTGGGGGTTAAATGCAATCTCAAAATCCGGGCCTTTGTAATTCACTTCCAGCTCTTCTTCTTCCTCGCCCAAGCCGTGGGCGTTGGCTGACACTTTGAGCGCACCTTTGGAGAGTGAAAACTTCACAGAGCCGCCGCGGTCCTGAGCGAAAAGCGCCGAGCGCTTGATGGCGGACAAGATGTCCTGCGTTTTGACGGTCAGCTCAATTTCTTTTGACTTGGGAATCACCTGGTCGTAATTGGGAAATGTGCCGTCGATCACACGGCTCACCAGCACGATTTCTTCGATCCCAGAGGCCCATTGGAAAGAAATCTGGTTTTCAAAAGGGGCGATTTTCACGATGGAGCCTGCGGACTCATCCTGCCCCAGGAGCCGCAAGAGCTCTGAAATGGCTTTGGAGGGAATGATCACATTGGCCGAAATGCTTTCTTCAGCGCCGGGCCTGGAAATAAACGCAAGCCGCCGGCCGTCCGTGGCTACGGTTTTGAGCTCGCCGCCGGCCGCACCGAAAAAAATGCCGTTTAAAACATAACGAGTTTCATCGGTGGAAACGGCAAAGGAGGTTTTTTTGAGCATTTCACGGAACACGGACCTGTCCAGCTCCAAACACTTGCCCGCGGGGAATTCAGGAATGGTGGGAAAATCGTCCGGGGGCAGTGACATGAGCCCAGCTTTCACTTTTCCGCATTTAAAATCCACGCGCTTGCCGTCCGCGGAAGAAATTTCAATTTCGCTTCCTTCCGGCATTTCCCTCACCAGGTCCCCGAATTTTTTTCCTGGAATAGTGATCTTTCCGTCACTCAAAATTTCAGCCTTCACGCTGGCGCGGATTCCCACTTCCAGGTCGGTCGCTTCCAGCCACACTTTTTGGCCTGCGCCTTTGACGGCTTTCGTGACTCGAATGAGGATGTTGGAGAGAATGGGTAAAGTGCTTTTGCTGGGGACAGATGCCTGCACCGTTTGGATGGCTGTTTGTAGGTCGCTCTTGTTAAAGGAAAGTTTCATGATCTCCTAATAGTAGTATAGTCTTTAACTCGTCGTCTTAGTCCATAGGGGCTGTGAATTTCTTATAAACTCTGCTGCGTCCCCCTGCCACTCTGTCCATTATACATTTTCGCCCAATGCTTAAAGTGAATCTTGAAGGGGACAACCTATGAGGTTATCCCTGTTGTTCTATGCGGACTCGGATTCGTTCTGGTTTTTGATCTCTTGTGTAATCTTGTTCACAAGGCTGGAGATGAACGGGCTTTCGGCAAGTTTCATCTTCACTTTGTCGCAGGCATGAAGCACGGTGGTGTGATCTTTGCCAAAACTCTCGCCAATTTCAGTCGTGGATAATTCCGTCAGGATGCGCGCCAGGTACATGGCAATTTGCCGGGGCCAGGCAATGGCGTCCGTTCGGCGCTTGGACTTGAGCTCCCGCATTTCCAGGTTGAAATGTTTGGCCACCACTTCCTGAATGGCTTCAATGGTGATGGGCCTCTGCGCTTCTTCGTGCT
Source organism: Elusimicrobia bacterium RIFCSPLOWO2_01_FULL_54_10 (assembly GCA_001799975.1). GTDB lineage: Bacteria > Elusimicrobiota > Elusimicrobia > 2-02-FULL-39-32 > 2-02-FULL-39-32 > 2-01-FULL-60-11. The sequence goes on from MGUQ01000124.1 coordinate 28,922, forward strand.
TTAAGATGTCGCGCAGAGTGGCGCGGGCGGTGTCCACGGTCAGCGGCGTGGCCGTGAGAGACGAGAAGGCCACAATGCGGATCAGAGAGCCTTCCAGTTCGCGGATGTTCGACTTCACTTGCGACGCGACAAAAAGGATGACGTCATCGGGGACATGGAGCCTCTCCATCTCCGCTTTCTTTCTCAAAATGGCAATTCGCGTTTCCAAGTCCGGGGGCTGGATGTCGGCCACCACGCCCCATTCAAAACGGGAGATGAGGCGGTCGGTGAGTGCGCCCATTTCCTTGGGAGCCCGGTCGGATGAAATCACAATCTGCTTGCGGGAGTCAAAAAGGGTGTTAAAGGTATAGAAAAACTCTTCTTCGGAACGGCCCTTGCCCATCAGGAACTGGATGTCATCAATAAGGAGACAGTCCAAGTTGCGGTACTTGTTGCGGAAATCCGCGGGGCGCTCAAAGCGCAGGGAATCAATAAATTCATTGATGAATTTTTCAGAGGTGATATATAGGATGCGGGCCTTGGGGTAATTGTGGCGGATGGCATGGCCGATGGCGTGCATGAGATGCGTCTTGCCCAATCCCACGCCCCCATAAAGGAAGAAAGGGTTAAAGCGGATGCCGGGTTCCTTGGAAATGCCCTCGGCCGCGGCCTTGGCAAAGCGGTTGGCCTGGCCTTCAATAAAAGTTTCGAACGTGTACTTGGGATTGAAGAACTCCACCCCCGGCAGCGGGGCTTCGGGAACGGCAATTTGGATCTGGGGTTCGGCAACGGGAGCTTCTTGCGGAGGCAGCTGCTGGTCTTGAAAAATGACCAGCTCCAAAGTTGCCTGCGGCCCGGCCAGCTCGCGCAGAGCGGACTCCATCTTGTCCTTGCAGTGATTTAAAATCCAGTCATTAAAAAAACGGTTGGGAACGCCCAGCACAAGCCGCGTGCCGTCAAAGGATACCTGCCGGACCGGCTTAAGCCAAAGATCGTAAGTTTCCGGATCCATGCTGGTTTTGAGGAGTTCGATGACTTTTCCCCAAGGAGACACCCCGCCTTCAGTAATTGTTGTAGTATCAAGATTGTTGCTCATAAATCACCTCGAATTAATTATGCACAAGTTATTCATATCTGTGGATAACCCATGTGGATGCTGTTTAAAACAGTGTCTTTTACCATCTTTTACCATGTTTTACATACCCTGGAAAGCGGTAAAACCTCTTTCTCCGACGGAAAATGCACATATAAAAGGAAAGCTCAAACATCCTATCAATTCCCCCGCAAGCTGTCAAGAGGGATTCCCACCGTCGGAGAGGCCGGGGCGTTGACAAGGCGCTCAGGATTTGGTAAAAAATCCGCCTAATGTCAAAAAGAACATTCCAGCCCCACGCCCGCAGGAGAAAAAAGGTTCACGGTTTCCGCGCCAGGATGAAAACATACGGCGGCAGGAAAGTTTTGTCCACCCGCCGCAGCAAGGGTCGCCATAAGCTCATCCCGTAAACTCCAAATCTTCCAAGCCGCCCAGCGCCTCAATCTCGACCGCGACGTGCAAACAACCTTGCGGCAGGGACTGAAGTTTTCAGGAGATTTTTTTGATCTCTATGTGCGCAAGCGCGAAACCGATGCGGTTTCAAGCCGCCTGGCCGTGCGCGTTCCCAAGAAGTCGGGCAACGCCGTCCAGCGCAACAGGATCAAGCGCCTGGCCCGCGAGGTTTTCCGCTGCCTTCGGCCAAACTTAAAGGCTTCGGCAGACCTGCTGGTCTTGGTGCGGCCAAAACCGGGGGCAAGCACCGTCAGCTACAGCCGCATGGAGGAAAATTTCACCGAACTATGCCGCAATTCCGGCCTTCTGCCATGAACCAAATCATTTCGCCTATCCTGATTTTTGCCATCCGGGCTTATCAAGCGTCATTTCCCGTTATCCGCACCGCCGTCGGCATGAACGGCGCCTGCATTTATTCACCCAGCTGTTCGCATTTTGCCGCTCAGTCCATCCGCGATTTTGGGGCCGTCAAAGGCGTCCAAATGGCTCTGCGCCGTCTTTCCTCCTGCCATGGATAAAAATACAATTTGGTTCATCGCGGCCTCGGCGGCATTTCTGCTGCTCTGGTACAAATTTTTCCCCTCGCAAAACCTGGCCCCTCAAAAGCAGCCTGTCACGGCCCAGGCCGGCGGCAAGTCTGAAATTGTTTCGTCCGGCACTCCAGCGTCCTCGGAGGCCGAGTTGAAATGGCTAAAGAAGCCCGGAAAAATCATCCCCATTGCCCAGAGTGATAAAACCATCGAAACGGTTCGCGCAAAAGTTGTGATGGATTCCCGGGGCGCTTCTGTGAAGCATTGGTGGGTGAAGAACGGCAAAACCCCGGTGGATTTAGTCAATACGGCGACAGAAGACCTTCCCCTGGCCACATTCCCGGACATCATTTTTGAGCAGGTTCAGGGAACGCCTCCAGGCCAGGCGGAATGGAAATCCTTCCTTCCTTCAGGCATTGAAATAAGAAAGAAACTTTCTCTGGACCCGGAGTCAAGTTTTGCCGAAATCGAGATCAAACTAAAAAATCTGACTTCCGCGCCTGTGGACTTGGAGGGGTTTGGGCTAGGGTGGCAGAAAGGTCTGGGCACCCTGGAGAGCCTTAAGAAGGAGAATGAGAGCGACACAAGGATCATCGCCTATCCAACGCCTTCAAAGGAAACCCAGGTGTTCAAAACAGGCACTCACCAGCAGAATTTCAAATGGGTGGCCATGGACAACCGCTATTATCTCTTTGCCATGTTCCCGGATCTCATAGATTTCAATGTGATAGAGGTGGAGAAAAACAAAACTCAGCCCGGCAAGGTCCGCCTGGCTGCGCCCCCTCTCCGCCTTTCTCCTGCAGAAACCCGAATCATCAAATTCCGTGTTTATGCCGGCGCGAAAGGGTATCATGCCTTAAAATCCTGGGGACTGGGCCTGGAACATGCCGTGGATTTCGGCTTCTTCGGGTTTTTGGGCAAGGCGGCTTTGAAAGCCATGGCTGCGGTCTACAAATTCACTAACAACTACGGGGTTTCCATCATCCTACTCACTCTGGGGCTCCAGGTCATCCTGTTCCCCTTCACGCTTACCAGCTACAAATCTATGGCCATCATGAAACGGTTACAGCCCAAAATGCAGGAGATCCAGGCCCGTTATAAGGATGACGCCAAGCGCCTCTCCTCCGAGATGATGAATTTATATAAGCAGGCGGGCACCACGCCTTTTTCCGGCTGCCTGCCCATGTTGGCCCAGATGCCTGTTTTCATCGCCTTCTTCACCATGCTCAGGAATTCCTATGAATTGAGCGGCGCGCCTTTCGCTTTCTGGATCACAGATCTCTCCCAGCACGATACCTATTACATCCTGCCCATCCTCACCGGCGGCATCATGTACCTGCAGCAGTTCCTCTCCGGCAGCATGGTCTCAGACCCCATGCAAAAAAACATGATGCTCCTCATGCCCGCGGTTTTCACCGTGATGTTCATCCGCAGCCCAAGCGGCCTGGCCCTCTATTGGCTCACCAATAGTTTGGCGTCCATGGGCGTGCAGCAGTGGGCCACGCGCAAGTACACCCCGAAGACAAAAACTTAAATTTATCGGTTGGTGACGACGATTTCGAGGCGCTCGGATGAAATCTCCGAGGGGGACCCGTTCGTGGAGATTTCCGGGCGGGGCAGGAGGAGTTCGGACGACAAGCGCTTGGAAAATATCTCAGCGCGTTCGCTGGCCTGGGCCACGTCCGGTGAAAAACATTCCACCCGGACGGGGTAGTTGAAATAGTAGCGCTTGATCCAGTCGGAAGCCTCTTTAAGGAGATCCGCGCCGGTTTCGGAGAGCGCCTCGGTCTGGCCGGTCCGGCGGAGCTCAAAAAGCGACGCCAGAGAAAGGCTCAACACAAGCCCCTTGGTTTCCTGATGCACGATCCCGTCAAACGAAAACGGCTCGCCCACAAAATTGCGCCTCTGCCCGCGGGTGTCCTTGTAATTGATGACCATGGAATAGGTTTTACCCACGGAGGCGATCTCGCCGCGGTCGCTCCGCCCGTTCCATGCGAGGGATCCGGGGGGCAGTCCCCGGCCGGAAAATTTCCTGAACGACCGCCCTTCGGTGTCCGTGACCACCATCTCCCACCCCGGCCCAATTTCCTGCGAGAGGGAAGGCGAGACGGCCAATATTTCCCGCAAAGGATAGAACACCTTCACCGGGTCCCGCGCCAGGCGCACGCGCGAGGGCAGGATGATTTTGTCGTTGTTTAAGAAATCCGAATATCCAGCGCGGGGGTTTCTGAGCGTTTCCGGCGCGCGTTTGAGCGGTTCTTCTTCAACTTCCGTCACGGGTTTCAACGGTTCGTCCATTTCCATTTCGATGTTGAGCGCAGGCTTTTCACTTTTCACTCCGGACTTGTCACCCCCCTTGATGATGACTTCCGGCAGCTGACCTTGCTGCGGTGCGGCAGCGGGGGCGGCCCAAGCGGAGACGCCCAGCAAGAGGACGGCGAGAGTTAAAAGAAAGTTCTTCATAAATATTCTCCTCAATCGAGAGTAAAACGGAAAGTGATGACGCCCCATTGGTCTTGCTCTCCCGAGAGGGGAGTGAACTTCCACTGCGTGAGCGTGTCCAGGCACAGTTTGTCCATCTCCGGATAGCCGGAGGTCCTCTCAATCACGGGCCGTCCTGAAATGTCCCCCGCGGGGGACACGGTAAAGCGGATGGCTACATCAGCCTCGATGCTCTGCGCCCGCGCCCAGTCCGGATATTGCGGCACATACGACTTGACGACCTTGCGGGACGACAACGGACCCGTGATTTTAACTTTTTCCTTTGAAATGGAAAGGGCGCCGGAATCGCTTTTGGGCTTGGGGATGGGAGTTTCTATGGCCGGCTTGGCTGCGGTGCGCACCACATCGCGCGGGGCGTCCAGAGATACGGAGCCTCCGCGGGTTTGGTATCCCATAGGAAGCGAACTGGGCTTGGAATAACCGGCGGGCGCGGATTTTTCCACGAGCCTCTCAGCCGGGGCTGCCGCTCCCGGCGCTGAACTTTGGCGGGGGATGGCTGAAATGTCAGCCACTCTTTCGCTTCTCGCGCTTTTGTCCATGGAAATGGAAGGAGCCAGGGGCGCTTGCACGGCACGCCGGCCCACTTCTTCGAGCTTGATGGAGGGGTCCCGCGCGACAGGAATTTCGGGCCGTTGCGCCTGAGGGATTTTGGCAATGTCGGCAATTTTGGGCGCGGCGGCAGATTTGTCCAGCTTGATGTCAGGCGCGGCGGCCTGGGCCTGCAATTTTTTATCAATGAGCCGGGCGGGCTCGGCCAGTTTGGGGTCTTCGCGCTTGATGGTTGGCGTGATGTCGCGGATTTCAGGAACAGCTGGTTTCCTAAATGAGGGAATGGCCATTTTGAGAAAATCCAGTGCGCTCTTGGGTTTCTCGACCGCCACGGGCGGCGGGGCCGGAGGAGCCTCGCTTTCCGGCTCCATCAGGTCCACATTCTGAAGCTCCACCATATTCACGATCTTTTTGTCCGCCCGGTATTTCCAGAGGGAGCCGAGCAGGGCCGCATGCATGAAAACTGCCACCAAAAGCATGGCCTGAAACCGTCCGCCTTCCGAAACAAACACGGCCCTGGGCGTGCCCCAGGCGACTTGCCAGATTTGATAGGAAGCTGCGGTGGTCATATCTTTCTCGGCGGCACGGCATTGATGGGTTCAGTGGCGATGGCCATGGACTTGGCTCCAAGCACTTTGGCCAGGCGCATGGCCATGAGCAGGTCGCCGTGAAGGGAGTCCTGGTCTGCGCGCAGGATGACGTGTTTTTCGGCCGAGCTCCGCATCTTGCTCTTTAACACCGCTTCCAAATTTTGTTTTGTCACTTCCAGCTCGTTGACGGCAATTTTACCGTCAGAGGTGAGGGTGATGGTGATGTTTTCCTTTTCTTCCCCTTCCTTGGTGCTGGCTTTGGGGAGTTTCACGTCCAGAGTGGGCTGCTCAAAAAGGGGCGCTGTGACCATGAAGATGATGACCAGCACGAGGCCGACGTCCACCAGCGGGGTGACATTGATTCCCGTGACGATGTCGTCGGCGCCGCCAGTCTGCATTCCCATGGCAGTTAAGGTTTTGGAGGCGCGTCAGAGAAGCGGAACGATCCGGCCACCTTTTCAAAAAGGGACACGACCATGTGCTGGTTGAGCCGTTCGGGAGAGGGGTGTGACAGCAGAAGCTCAAGCACGCATTTTTCCCCGTTCACGGTGCGGATTTGCCGCAGAACCCTGGCCGTCTGGTTGCCCTTCAGGGTTTCGGTGGTGCGCAGGGTCTTGACCCCGAGGGTATTGTCGAACGATTGGCTTATGATTTTATTGCCGCCATCCGATAGTCTTTTGATGAGCGCCTCATAAGTGAGCTCTCCCTCCACTTTGGAGGGCGATTCAAGCTTTGCGCTGATGCGAAACCCTTCCCAGCGGCTATCGTCATCGGGACCTGCTAAAAAATAGCCGTCCGGAAGCCTGGATTTTACCCAGGAAGTGAGGAATTTAAATTTGGCCTTGACCTTGTCCTGGTTGACGGAAATCTCCAAAGATTCAAACTGGGAGTCTGGAATGACCGGTCTGAAATTCTTGAAAAATGCCGCCATCGGCTGGCCGTTGACGGTTCTAATTTCAGATAAGGGGAGGTTCAAAGGGCTGCCGTCTTCTGCGCCAAGGGTCAGGAAGGTGGAATCTTTTTCCCGGAACGACCCTTTAAAGACGGTTCCGTCGCTGGTGCGCACTGTCAGAACATTGACGTCGCCGGCAGCCGCTAGCCATGGCGCGGCCAAGACCCCATGGCCCAGAAAAATGGCAGCTGACAAAAAAATCATCCGATGAATGTTATTTTTCATTTTTGTCCTCGGTTTTGTTCAATATCGCCACTTTCTTGGCGCCGGACTGTTTGGCCAGGTCCAAAATTTCCACCACCTGGCCCACCCGGTTGTTTGTTTCCGCCTGAAGCGTCACCAGGCCGTCTTTGCTCTTGGCCAGGGCGTCTTTGAGCGCCCGGGGCAGTTCGTCCAAGCTGGTGGGCGCGCCGTTGACATGGATTTTTCCCTCCGCGCTCAACAAAACCTGAACATTTTGATCCAGCGATGCCTTGCCGGTGGCGGCTCCCGCTTTGGATTCGGAAACCACAATTCCGGCCTGGAGCATAAAGGGAGAAACGGCCATGAAAATGATCACAAGCACCAGGGCCACGTCCACCAGCGGGGTCACGTTGATGTCCGTGATGGCTTCCTGATCCACGGCGGATTCAGTGGAATGAGCGCCTGCGGAACGGTATTGGCGCGTGAGCTTGGAGCTGTACGAATCCTCGCGGTCCTGCCGTCGCCTCTCAGGCCCGTCGTAAGCCAAATCACCGCCCTCCGTGCAAGACTACCAGAAGCCGGATGGAAGCCACTTCCATGTTGGTGGCCATTTCCTTGACCTTTTTCATGTAGATGTTATACACCACGACTGAGGGGATGGCGACGAGAAGCCCGGCGGCCGTGGCCACAAGCGCTTCCGAAATGCCCGCCGCAACAACGGCCGGGCCGCCGGATCCGGAAACGGCGAGATCATGGAAAGCTTTGATAATGCCAATAACGGTTCCAAAAAGCCCGATGAAGGGGGCGGTGTTGCCGAGCGTGCCCAACACGCCGAGCCACCGCTCCAAAACCAGCCTCTGTTCCATGCGCGCGGCCGTGAGAAGCTCGTCCAGCTCCACTTTGCTGCGGTTGCGGTTGGCAATGGCGGTGCGGATGATGTCCGGAATGGGGCCGGAGAGGCCCTGGATCGTGTGGATGGAGTCTTCGGCTTTGTTCTGGGATACCAGGACCGCAATCTTACCCAAAATCTCCAAAAATTTCTTCGGATGGAATTTCACCTTGCGGTAAAACCACCAGCGCTCGAGGGTGACGGCCAGCGCGAACAGGGAACAGCCCAGCAGGATCCAAAGCGTCCAGCTTTCAAAAAAAAGGTCAATGTAATTGATGTCGCCCAAAGAAAAATTCCTCCTTAGCTGTTATTGCTGCCCGCCGGTTGTTTTGGGCGGTTTGGTTTTCGAGCCTGCGCCCAGGTGATTGTCCCTGAGATATTTTGCGCGTTGGCGGAAGGACGCGGCCACCTGCGGATTGGAAGAAAATCTCCCGCCTTCCTCATATACGGCCACGGCTTCGGCCCAGGACTGGCGTTTCTCGAAAATGTCTCCCATCTGCCTGAGCGCCTCCAGTTTCCAGGGCGAACCGGCCGATGTTTTTGCCGAAAGCTGCTTTAAAATCTTTAAGGCTTCGTCCGCATCGTTATTGGCATTGTAGCATTCCGCGATGATGGCCAGGGATTCGAGTTTCCGTTCGTCGCCCGCGGCCAGTTTGGGCTCCAAATCTTTCAGCACCAGGATGGCTTCGCCGTATTGTTTCAGGTCGCGTTTGATTTTGCCCACTTCAAACAGAGCTTCTTTGGCGAACGGATCGCTCGGGTAGGTCAGCGCCAGCTTGGAATAGGTATCAGCCGCGTCGGACAGGCGGAGAAGCTTCTTTTGGGCCAGCGCCATGTTGTTCAAGGCCGCGCTCGCAAATTCACTGTCCGGAAACTGCTGCACCAGAGTGCGGTAGGACTCAATGGCCGTGTCCTGATTCTGCAGATTGAACTGGGAGGTGCCCAGGTGGAACATGGCCGCCGGCACAAACTCGGAAGCGGGGAAATTGCTGATGAACCTCTGGAACGCGGAAGCCGCGTCGGAGAACTTTTTCAGGCTGTAATAGGATTCTGCGGCGTAGAACTGGGCTTCGCCCAGATGCGTGCTGTCGGAGTATTCCGTGGCCAGTTTCTCAAATTCAACCACGGCGCTGGCGTAATTTTTGGCGTTGAAAAAGCGCCGGGCAATGCGGAACTGGCATTCGGACGCGGTGGCAGAGCGGGGGAAGGCGTCAATGAGATCGCGCATGAGCTTGATGCCGCGCTCAACGGCCGCGGCCCCGGCGCGGTCCAGCGACGCTTCCACCAGGTCCAGCGTGGCTGAGGCCTTGGGGTCGTTGGGATATTTCCTTAAAAAGGCGTCCAGCTCGGTGAGCGCGCTTTTGTCGTCGCCCGCGTTGTAGTAAGACTGGCCGATGCGCAAATAGGCTTCCGCAATGCCCTTGTTGTTGGGATAGCGCGCCAGGACGCGGCGGTAGGTTTCCACGGCCTTGTCATATTTCTGCGCGCGAAAATAGGTGTCTGCAATCTGGAAAATGGCTTCCTCGGTGCGTTCGTGATTCGGATATTTGACCGCCAAGCCTTCCCAGGTGTCGATGGCCTGCGTGTAGTATTCCTGGCGGTAATAGCAAAGGCCCGTGCGGTAAATGGCTTCCGGAACTGACGGGGAATCGGGTGACTGACGGATGAACTTTTCGTAGGCTTCCAGCGCTTCCATATATTTCTTCTGATTGAAAAGCGCATTGGCCAGCTCATAGTCGCTGGAGGTCATGGCCGGGGCGTTCACGCCTTCGGGCAGGCGCACTTCGGAAATCTGCTGGCGCTGTTTTTGCGCTTCGTCAAAATTTCCCATCTGGAAATGGCACCAGGACAGACCGTCGCGCGCCTGAACGGCCACGGTCTGGTTCGGATAAAGCGTCACAATGCTTTCAAAAACGCTGATGGCCTCGCGGTAAAGTTTCTGGCGGTAATAGGAATCGGCCAAATAAAGCTGGCTGTATGCGCGCCATTTTGATTCGGATGGCGGAAGGGATTTCAGGATATAAGTGTAGCCCGAAGTCAGCTGGCCGTAGCTGCCCTGGCTGTAGCGGACGCGGTTCAGGAGCGCCATGGCCGCTTCTCCCAGCTCTGTTTTTGGGGATTTGTCGAACGCCTGCTGATAATCATTGGCGGCCTGCTCATATTTGCCGATGACGGAATAGCAGTTGCCCATCAGGTAATACGCGTGCGGCACCCAGGCATGGAAGGGATGCCAGTCGATGAATTTTTGGAACAGGTCCGCCGCGCTGGCATAGTTTTTTTGTTGATAGGTGACCCAGGCAAGCCTGAACTTGGCGTTCGCAGTGATGGGCGCGTTGGGGAGGAGCGACATCACCTGCCCGTAGGCAAAACTGGCTTCCTTCAGCAGGCCGGAAAAACGGTAGGTTTCCGCCACCATGTAGCGCGCCAGGGACGCGTATTCTCCGGACGGATAGGAATTGAGGAACAGGTTGAAGCTTTCCCGCGCGGCGGAATAGTCCTGCTTCAAAAAATGGCTGGCTGCGATGCGGTAGAGCGCGGCTTCCTTAAAAGCGCTCTGGGGATAGTTCTTGAGGAACTTCCGGAATTCCTGGATCGCTCCGGTGTAATTCTGCGATTGCAGGAACGCGTCACCCATGAGGAACGCGGACTGCTCTGCAAAGCGGCTGTCTTTGAAATCATCCGTGATCTTTTTAAATTTGGCAGTGGCGGACACGAATTTTTTGAGTTTGACAAGGGATTGGGAGCAGTAAAAAATGGCTTCATCGGTGTTCAAGGGGCTCAAGTATTTGACCGCTTCCTCAAAATTGCCCTCCTGATAGCGGATGATGCCCAGGATGAACCGCACTTGGGGATTATCCTGATAGGACGGATAGGTGGTGGTGAGTTTTTTAAGTTCCAGTTCGGCGCTGCCAAAATCCCCGCCCGGGATGTAGCACTGGGCCGCGCCCAGAATGCTTTCTCCGGTCAGGTAGCTTTGCGGATACTCTTTCTGGATCTTTTTAAAGTGCTCCAGGGCGGAAGGGTAATCTCCGATGTTGTAAAAGCATTCCGCGATCCTCAGGAGGGCCGTGTCATTTAAGCCCGCTTTCTTGTGATCGTCCAAAACTTTTCTGAACTGGTCGATGGCTTCCGAGAAGGTGGCAACGTCGATTTGCCGGGATTCCTGCGGCGCGCCGGAATCGCCCGAAATGGTGTTGCCCAGGTTTTTCAGGCCCTCGAGGCTTTTGCGCAGGCCCTTGCCCATCATTTTCAGGCCGCCCTTGTGGTCTTTCCTCCAGGCCATTTCATCGGGAGCGTTGCCGCTCTTGAGCTCTGTGATGGCCTGATGAAAAATGGCTTCTCCCAGCATGAATTGGGCGTCTCCGGTCAGAGTGCTTTCGGGGTAGTTGTACAGAAAAGTCTGGAAGGCCTTCCAGGCGGCCAGTTTCTTGTCTTTTTCCTGAAACAGCTTGGCTCCGAGCCTGAACTGTTCCGTTTCCGGCAGCACCAGGTTGCGGGACGTGAGCTCCAGTTCTTCGTAGGATTCTGAAATGGCCGGGAAGGCGGGCATGGCTGCGGCAACAAAAAGCAGAGCCCCTCGCATAAGTTTAGTGGATTTGAGACGGAATTTCATCGCAACCGAATTCTAACAGAAGTTAATATTTTTGTCAATTTGCTAAAAAATGTTTACTTTTTGGCCATTTTGAAAGCTTTTCCGGTTGAACGGGCGAGAAGAGTTCCGGAAGGCCCTCCCTTATAAAGGAAAGCGCGCATCTCCACAATTTTGCGGTTTTCAGAAACAATTTCGCCGGCGGCAAAAATTTTGTCTTTCGTGAGCGCTGGTTTTAAGTATCGCACCGTCATCTCCGCT
>MGUQ01000124.1:40542-42909 GCA_001799975.1 Elusimicrobia bacterium RIFCSPLOWO2_01_FULL_54_10
GGCAGGAGCGCTCCTCCACCACCCAGTTCACCCCAAGACCGTCCGGATTGTCGGCGCCGCAGGCAAAACAGAAGTGGTCGTCAATCAGCTCCATGTTACAGCCGGATCTTTAGTTCACGGGCAATCAAGGCGCGGAGCGCTGACTGCAGGCGGCGGGTGAGCGGGCCCGGCCGGCCCACCGGCATCACTTCCATGGTGGTGCTGGTGAGAAATTTTTCCTGTGAGCTGTAAAATTCCCTTTCAGGGATTTTTGTCTCTGTCACGGGGATTTTCATACGCCGCGCCAGTTCGAGCACCGCATGGCGGGTGACGCCGTCCAAAATGCCGCAGTCCAACGACGGGGTTTTGATGCGGCCGGCCTTGACGATGAATATGTTGCTGATGGTGCCCTCCGCCAAATTTCCGTCGAGGTTCAAAAAAACTCCTTCAAAAGCTCCGGATTTTAACGCTTCAATTTTGGCCAGGATTCCGTTCAAAGCGTTGGTGTGCTTGATGGCAGGGTTCAGGCTTTTCACGTGGTTTCTTCGCACTTTCACGATTTTCACCTTCACGCCGTTTTTCCAGAGTTGGGCCATGTCGCTGCGGATGGGGGTGGCAATGACGGTCAAGGTCGGGTGCCTGGCCGTGCGGGGGTCATATCCCAGGTCGCCCTCGCCGCGGGAAAGAGTGACACGCACGAGCGCTTCCGGAAGACCGTTGGCTTTCGCCGTGGCCAGACAAGCTTTGGTCAAATAGTCTCCGGACCAGGGAATTTTCATGTGTATCGCTTTCAGGGAGCCCGCAAGCCTTTTCCAATGATGATGCGCCCGGAAAATTTTGCCCTGATAGACCCGCACCGCTTCGTAAACCCCGTCTCCGTAGAGAAAGCCCCGGTCCAGAACGGAAACCTTGGCCTGTGCCGCAGGGACGAGTTTATTGTGGAGCCAGATCTTCTTCATTTTTTCTTTCGAAACCCCTTTCTTTCCTGGGCGATGGACGGCCTCAAATACAAGGGAAATATTTTCTTCCAGGAATCTGCAGGAACCCGCTTGGCCGCAATCCTCTCCAGGGCCAGCTCGGCCAGAACGCGCGCGCTCGGTTCAACCGTGCTTCCATCTAACAATGATATCTTTCCTCTCGTTGCCCTTGCAAGCTCTCTTTCAAGTTCGGGGCGCGGGAGAACACGGTATGGGACCTGAGGTTTGGCGACATAAACATCTTCTCCGATGGAGGGCAGAGTGATCCATGCCCGCTCTGCCCCCTCCTGCCTGGCCAGAATTTCAAAGAGAGAAATTCCCACAAGCGGAATTTTAAGGAACTGGGCCAGGGTGCGGGCAAAAGCAATCCCCACCCGCAGGCCGGTGAAGCTTCCCGGGCCCGTGTCCACCGCCAGGTGCGTGAGATGAGACTTTTGAAGTTTTGTCCGCTTGAGAAGCTTTTGACAGGAGGCAGCCAGAATTTCCGAATGGCGGCGCCCGGCCGCCACAGACATTTCGCCGGCCAGGGACCCGTTTTTAAAAACAGCCAGTCCCAAAACAGGGCCGGAAGTCTCTATGGCAAGCAATATTTTTTCCATGCGGCATCTCCTGAAAATGTGATCCGCCGGGAGGTGGGCGAAATCATTTTGAAGGCAATCCACAAAGCGCCCTTGGGAATCAGACGGGGGGCCCTGTCCGCCCATTCCACGGCCACCACCCAGCGACCTGCCGCTTCCCAATATTCTTCCAGGCCCAGCCCAAAGACTTCTGAAGGTTTCAACCTGTACAAGTCCGCGTGGCAAAGAGGCGGCTTGCCCTTGTATTCGTGGATCAGCGCAAAAGTGGGGCTTCTGACGTCTTGGGGCCGGAAAGTCTTTAAGCCCAGTGCGAGGCCTTTGACGAAATGAGTTTTTCCTCCTCCGAGGCCGCCTTTCAAGGCCAGGATGTCGCCTGCCTTCAAGCGCTTGCCTATGCGCCGGGCGATTGCAAGGGTCTCTTCCGGGCCCTTTGAAATCATCGTGCGCTTAAAAGTGCCGGAAACGCGCATCCTTGAGACTCAAACGCCTGCCGCCGCTTGTGATTCTGATCCCTTGTGAACTCGGCAGGACGCGGCCCAAAATATGGGAGGAAGGAATCTTCGCGAGGACTTTTTTTACATTCCCGGGAGACACGGTGAAGAGAAGTTCATAATCTTCGCCTCCGTAAAGAATGCAAGAAAGCGGAGAAGCCTTTCTATCCAGGCAAAAGCGGCGCAGGGCCGAATGGATAACTGCTGAAGAGAGGTCGCACTCAAAGCCCACCCGGCTCTGTCGGGCCAAAATTCCCATTGAACTGGCCAAATCGTCGGAGGTGTCCAGCATGGATGTGGATATATTATCCACATTTCCGAGGACGGCGGCCTCTTTCAGAC
>MGUQ01000125.1:0-14488 GCA_001799975.1 Elusimicrobia bacterium RIFCSPLOWO2_01_FULL_54_10
AATCCAAAGAAATGTAAAGTTACCGATTGAAAAAAGTCCAAACTTCCTCTATGATTGTAGGGTATGCGTTCAACTGCGGAAGGGCTTGTAACACCGTTAAAATCCAGCGTTCTCATCATTGACGACGACGAAGGAATGGCCAGGACTCTTTCGGCCATTCTTGCCAAGGCGGGCTATGCCGTGTCCACGGCCCCCACGGGCCGGCAGGGGATTGAAGTCTTCAAGACAGGCCGCGATCCCGAGTCGCTTTGCATTGTCCTCCTCGACATCCGCCTGCCTGACTTAAACGGCGTCCAGGTCTTAAAAGAGCTCAAAAAAATCGACCCCCATGTGGGCGCCATCATGATCACGGGCAACGCCGACATGGAATCCGCCGTTTCCTCCCTGCACGAGGGCGCGGCGGCTTATGTGACCAAGCCCTACAACATCGACGAAGTCAAATCTTTCATCCAGAAGGCGTTTGAAAGGCAGCAATTAATTGTGCAAAATAGTCTGCTCATGAAACAGCTTCAGAATTGGAACGTGGAGCTGGAAAAAACCATCCACGAAAAAACCGCCGAGCTCAAGACCAAGAACATGATTTTGCTGGAAGTGGTGGAAAAGCTGAAAGTGCTCAATGAACTTAAATCCCGCTTTGTGGCCAACGCCTCGCACGAACTGCAGACGCCCATGACCTCCATCCTGGGTTTTTCCAGCATGCTTCTGGATTACTGGGACAAGGTGGACCACACCCAGATCACCCGGTTTTTGCAGATCATCCGCGACGAAGCCCAGAGGCTGTCCCGCTCCTCCCGGGATTTGCTGGACCTCTCCCGCATTCAGGACGGGAAAATGCAGCTTGAATGCCAGAAAATCAATCTTAAGGATGTTGCGAATCAAGTGGCGGAAAACCTGCGGGTCATCAAAAATACCGTGGCTGTGGACGTAGAGTTCGAAGCCGGTTCCGAAGAAATCTGGAGCGACCCTGACAAAATCCGCCAGGTGTTCACCAATCTCATGGGCAACGCGCTCAAATATTCCCCCGACGGCAGCAACCTCCGGGTGACGGGAAAAATGCGCGGCGAAGTGGTCATTGTCAGCATCCTGGACCAAGGGCCCGGAATCCCGGCTGACAAGCGCGAGAAAATTTTTGAGCCATTCTACCGCATCCACGACGATGTGGGCAAGCGGGTGCGGGGCACGGGACTCGGGCTCTCCATCGCCAAGGCGATTGTGGAAGCCATGGGCGGCGTCATCCGCGTGGAAGGCCAAACCGGCAAAGGGTCCAACTTCACATTCGCCCTGCCAAAGGAACTCAAGAGTGAAAACGGAAACCTCAGCGCATAAGAAAAATTCAGACCGGCGCGTCCTTGTAGTCGAGGACGATCCTTATACCAACGAGCTTATTTCCAACCTTCTGGCCACGCGCGGCTTCAATGTGGAGTCCGTGGGCACGGGAGAGGACGCGGTGGAGCACGCCCGGGAAAAAATTCCGGACTTGATTGTGCTGGACCTTCTCCTGCCCCAGATCGACGGTTGGGAAGTGTGCAGCATTTTGAGGAAGCCTGGCTCCAAGACCACCAAAATCCCCATCCTGGTCACGTCCGTGCTTTCCCGCTTCGATACCATCCTTTCCGACAGGGAGATGGCGCACGTATCCTTCTTCAGCAAGCCGTTCGAATCCAGCGACCTGATTGCTGAAGTGGAAAGGATATTGGATGGGCGTTAAGCGCAGCGCCCGGCCTCCGCGGGTCCTGGTGGTGGACGACGACAAGGAACTGCGGGACTTGGTGATTGCCTCGCTTGAAGTGGTGGAACCGGCCCCCAGTTTTGAGATTGAAGAAACCGGGCACGATGTGGAAAAGAAAGTCCGGAATTTCAAGCCGGACTTGATCGTGCTGGATTTGAAACTGCCCGGAGTGCACGGCATGAAGCTCTGCGAGAAAATCAAAAAAAGCAAGGCAGGCAAAAAGATCAAAATTCTTATGCTGACAGCTTACCTCACCCCCGGAGCCCGCGACACCGTGATGGATTGCGGCGCGGACTACTGCATGGAAAAACCCTTCGGCGTGCTGGAGCTGGCGGGCACGGTCAAGAAGCTTCTGGGACTGGACTGATGCGCATTCTTGTTGCGGATGACGAAATCCACATCCGCACCCTGCTCAAAATCACTCTGGAAATGGTGGGTTACGAGGTGGATGTGGCGGCCGATGGGCAGGAAGCACTGGAGCGCATCGCCGTGCAAGTCCCGGACCTCATCCTGCTGGACATCAAGATGCCCAAACTGAACGGCTGGCAGGTTTGCGAGAAGATCAAGAACGACGATAAAACCCGGAGCGTGCCCATCATCATGGTCACGGCCTTCGGCCAAAAAGAGGCCCGCCAGCGAAGCTTTGACCTGGGCGCCGACGAATTTATTTCCAAACCGTTTGAAACCCCCGCGTTGCTCGATGCGGTGAAAAAACTTCTCGAGCGTCCCCGCCCCGCATCTGCCTGAAATCCCCCGCTCCGTGACAAGCGTTTTTTTCCACACCTTCGGGTGCAAGGTCAACCAGTATGAAACCGAAGCCGCCCGCGCCCGCCTGGAAAAGCTGGGCTGCGTGGCTTCCCGGGATTTTTCTTCCTCGGATGTCTGCGTGATTAATTCCTGCTCCGTCACCGAGGAAGCGGACAAAAAATGCCGCAAGTTTGTGCGCCGTATTTTGCGTGAAAACCCGCAAGGGCGCGTGCTGGTGACGGGCTGCTACGCCACGCGCGACCCCGAGGCGCTGCGGGCGCTTTCGCCCCGCGTGGAAGTCTATTCCAATCAGGAAAAAGACATCATCCCCCAGATTGTCTCCGGATGCTCCCTGTCCGCGGACGAGAGCCCCGTGCTCACTCTTTTCGGCGGCCGCTCGCGCGCGTTCGTCAAGGTGCAGGACGGCTGCGACGCCAAATGCACCTACTGCATCATCCCCTCTTTAAGGCCGGAAATGACATCCCGTTCCATCGATGATATCACGCGCCAGGCCTCCGGCCTGCTGGAGGCCGGGTTTAAAGAAATCGTCCTCACCGGCATCCGCCTGGGCAGTTACGGGCTGGCCTCCAGCGGCGGCCGCGTGGGCAAAGTCCGGGGCAATCTGGCAGACCTTCTCAAACATCTCGTAAAGATCCCCGGCGATTTCCGCATCCGGCTCTCGTCGCTTGAAATCACCGAAGTGACCGAAGAAATTCTGGAACTGGCCCGCGGAACCGACAAAATTTGCCGCCATTTTCACCTGCCGATTCAGTCGGGTAACGATTCCGTCCTCCGCCGCATGGGCCGGTGGTACGACACCGCCTTTTTCCGCGGCCAAATCGGGATGATTTTAAAGCGTTTGCCGGACGCGGGCCTCACTACGGACGTGATCGTGGGATTCCCCGGCGAAACAGATGAAAATTTTGAAGACACCCGCCAATTTCTGGAAAAATACTTCAACGGCCTGCATGTGTTCCCCTTTTCGGCCCGCAAGGGCACTCCGGCGGTGAAGCTTTCCGGCCATTGTCCGCCCGCCGTCATCCGCGAGAGGGTAAATATCTTGCTGAATTTGGACTCTGTCCTGCGCGAGCGCTTCAGGGCCAAGTTTGCCGGCACCTCCCGCAAAGTTCTGTCCGAAGTTGACGGCGGCTTCACGGACAACGGCATCCGCATCCCCCTTCCCCTTTCCTCCCCTTCCGGGTCCTTCGGATGGGTTGCCATCTGACGTCTGAAATGTTAAAATACCTTGATGCCCGAAGCCTGCCTCTTTTGCCGGATTGTCCGCAAGAAAATCCCGGCCAAAGTCGCGCTTGAATCGAGCCAGGCCCTCGCTTTTTACGACATCAATCCGCAAGCGCCTGTTCATATTTTAGTTGTCCCTAAAACCCACATAGAAAACGCCATGGCCGTGGGGCCGGAGCATGCCGGCGCTTTGTATGAAGTTTTAATGCTTGCCCAGGAAGCGGCAAAGAAGGAAGGCATCAGCAAATCCGGTTTTCGCCTGGTTTTCAACAACGGCCCGGACGCGGGCCAGGCGGTGGCGCACCTCCATCTGCATGTTCTGGGGAAGCGCAAGCTCGGCTGGCCGCCCGGCTGACAATTTTTACATCAAAAAAAAGAGGATGGTGATCAGTTCAACACATGATTGGCATTAAGCTTCGTGACAATGAGTCCATTGAGGAAGCGCTCCGGCGTTTCAAGCGCGAGTGCGACCGCAACGGAATCATCCAGGAAATCAAGCGGCGGGAGCATTACGAGTCTCCCAGCGCCCGCCGCAAGCGCAAAGCCCAGGAAGCCCGCCGCAAAGTGAAGCGGCGCTTCTCTCGCTACCGGTAAATCCCCGCATAAGGAGTTCCATGTTGTGATCACCGAAGGAACCGTCTCCCGGGTTCGCGATGCCAGCGATATCGTGGAGATTATCGGAGAACATGTTCCCCTGAAACGGGCGGGCAAGGATTTCAAAGGCCTCTGCCCGTTCCATCAGGAGAAGACCCCATCGTTTATGGTGAGCCCGTCAAAAGGCATTTTCCATTGCTTCGGCTGCGGCGTGGGCGGCGATGTTTTTAAGTTCATCATGGAATCGGAGCGCCTGAGTTATCCGGAGGCGATTGAAAGGCTGGCGGAGCGCAAGGGCATTGCCGTGGAGCGCGACAACGCTGCTCCCGCTCCCGACAACCGCATCTACGAGAGAAAAAAACTTCTGTGCCAGGTGCTGGATCGTTCCGCGCAGTTTTATCACAAAAACCTGCTGGAATCCCGCGATGCGGAAGCCGCGCGCAAGTATTTGTCGGAACACAGGGGTCTACGCCCGGAAACCATTGAAAAATTCAAGATCGGCTGGGCGCCGGCCGGCCCTGACGCTCTGGTCAAAACCGCGCTCAAAGCTGGATTTACGGAAAGCGACCTTCTGGAAGCGGGCGTGGCGGTGCGCTCCAGCAGGGACGGAAAAGTTCTGGATGTTTTCCGCAGCCGGGTGGTTTTCCCCATCCTGGACATCAAGGGGCAGGTGATTGGTTTTGGCGGAAGGATTTTGGAAGGGGCCGTGCGCCCCGGGGCAACGCCCCCGCCCAAATACTTGAACAGCGCCGATTCCGCGCTGTTTCAGAAAGGCAAGAATCTCTACGGATTTTTTCAGGGAGCCAAGGCCGTGCGCCAGGCGGATGAAGCGCTTCTGCTGGAAGGATACATGGACGTGATCGCCGTGCACCAGGCCGGCATTGAAAACGCCGTGGCGCCGCTGGGCACTTCGCTCACCTCCGAGCAATGCCAGCTCTTGAAGCGCCACGCAACGAACGTGACGGTCCTTTTTGACATGGACAAGGCGGGCGAAGCCGCGGGCATCCGGGGCGCGGAGCTGCTGCTTGAGCACGGGTTTTTTCCCATGATGGCGCGGCTCGAAGGCGCCAAGGACGCGGACGAATTCCTCCGCAATCATTCTCAGGAGGATTTCAATAAAGTTCTGAAGGCAAAAATAACTTTGACCGATTTTTATGTTGACGCTCTTTTGAAAGAAAAAAACTCCCTGCCCCCGCAGGCCCGGCGGGTTTCTGCCGCCAAGGCGGCCCTGCCCCTGGCGCTCAAGGCGCAGGACGACATCATGAGAAGCGAGATTCTCAAAGGCATCGCCTCCAAAACGGGGGTGTCGCTCGAATCTTTGACCGCGGAATGGCGCAAGCTCACCCGTCTCAAAAGCGGAGCTAAAGCGCAGGAATCCACTCCGCTCACGGCCAGGGCCATGCTGGGCACTGAAGAAGAACTGCTTTGCCTCGCCATCGCGCATCCGCAGCTTCGCGAGCCGCTCATTGCTCTGGCCCGGGAACTTGAGCTTTTCGGTTCCACACCTTTCAAAGAGGGGTTGAACGCGCTTCAGATGAGCGCCAAAGACGCGGACATTCACCATGTCCTGGCCTTGCTGGAAGCCTCCAGCGCCTCAGCCGCCAGGACTGTGCGGGAATTTCTGATGGCGTTTGAAAAATCGAAGATTGATGAGCCGGAAAGAATTTTTGAATCCATTTCTGAACGACTTCAAATTAAAAACAGGGAAAACAGGCTCAAAGAGCTTGCTCGCCAAGGCCCTCAGGCGCTTGAAGAATTCCGCCGGCTGGCCCCTGTTGTCAAAGGAAGGAAAGAATGAGCGTCCAACCCAACAACAGCGACATCCTTAAAGATCTGATCGAGCAGGGGCGCGAAAGCGGTTACCTGACTTACGAGGAAATCCACCGCCAGCTGCCCGATTCCAACATCAACAACGAAGAGCTGGACCGGCTTTATACCACGCTCCAGGAAATGGGCATTCCCGTCATCCGCAAGCAGGACGAAACCGCCGTCCTCGAGCGCCAGAGGGTGGGCGTGAGCCCGCTTATGGACACTCTGGTGCCCGAAGAAATTGAAGTCCCGGAAGCGCCCGTGGAGATGGAAGTGGACACGCAGAACTCCATCCGGATGTATCTGACGGAGATGGGCAAGGTGCCCCTGCTTCAGCGCGACCAGGAAATCAACCTGGCCAAAAACATCAAGGACAATGAAAAAACGCTCAAATGGCTGGTGCTGGAATCCCCCATTGCCATGCGCGAAATCCGCAACTGGGACACGCTCATCACCCAGGACGAAATGACTCCCAAGGAGCTCATGCCCCGCGGCCGCAAGACCAACCAGGAACTTTCCCACATGAAAAAGAAGATGCGCGAGGTGGTGAAGTTCATCACCCAGGGCGAAAAACGCATGTTGACCGCCCAGGCCAAGGCCAAGGACCGTTCCAAGTCCGACAAGAAACGGGACCATTGGCGCGGGGAAGCCGAAGCCGCCAAAAATTCCATCATCGAGAGGATCGTGAGCCTGAATTTGAACAACGAGAAGATCAAGCGGCTCACCAACAAGATCAAGACTCTGGCCCAGCGGGTGCTGGAAACAGAGGAAGAAATCCAGCGTTATGAGAAACGCTTCAAGATGACCCAGCCGGAGCTCTTCCGCGTGTATGAACAGGCCAAACGCGGCAAAATTTCAGCGAGCGTTTTCAAGAAAGCCACGGGATACACGCTCACGGGCATTGAATCCTCCATGATCAACCTGGAAAACATCGTGGACAAGCACCGCCGCATGGTATCGTCCCTGCCGGAAGGCAAATCGAGCCTGCTGGACCGCTATAAAAAAATCAAGGACCTTGAAGAAACGATTCTTAAAAACAAGGTGGAGCTCATCAAGGCCAATCTGCGTCTGGTGGTGTCCATCGCCAAAAAACACGTGGGCGGCTCGTCGCTCGAGCTCACGGACCTGATTCAGGAAGGGGGCCTCGGGCTGATCAAGGCCGTGGAAAAATTCGAATGGAAGCGGGGATTCAAGTTCTCCACTTACGCCACCTGGTGGATCCGCCAGTCCATCAACCGCGCCATTGCGGATCAGTCCCGCACCATCCGCATTCCGGTGCACATGAAAGAAATCATCTCCAAAATGGGCAAGATCGCGCGCAAGAGCCGCCAGGATTTCGGCCGCGAACCGCATGTTGAGGAATATTCCAAAACGCTCCGGCTTTCCACGGACAAGGTGCGCTCCATCCTGAAAATCATGCAGGATCCCATCTCTCTCACCACGCCCATCGGCGAGGACGAGGATTCTTATCTTGAGGATTTCATTGAAGACAAGCAGGGGCCTTCGCCGTCACGCTCGGCCGTGGAGTTTTTGAAGCGGCAGGAAATTGAAGGCGTTCTGGCCACGCTGTCCACCCGGGAAGCCGAGATCATCCGCATGCGCTTTGGCATCAGCACGGGATACCCGCGCACCCTGGAAGATGTGGGCAAGATCTTCAACGTCACGCGCGAGCGCGTGCGGCAGATTGAAGCCAAAGCCATCCGCAAGATGCGGCACCCGTCCAGAAGTAAGAGGTTAAGGGAGTATTTGGAGTAGTTTTTTAGGATTTCTGCGGTAGATTCTGTTGATGCCCTCGTACGTGGCCCATATCTGGCCGTCGTGCAGTGTGAACGCTGAAACGGATTTTCCCGGCACCGGAGATTCTTTAAACGCATAAGCCCCTTCCGGTTTGAACCGTTCCGTCAGGGTGTTCTTGTAAATCTTCGTTCCCACCGCTCCCGCCGTCCAAAAAGTAACCCCATCATGAAAAAGCCCCACCGGAAACTGCGCGGGCGAATCGTATTCCGCGAGCACCGTGAGCGCCGCGTCCAGAGCATGCTGATAAATTTTGCGGGTTTTGCCGTCGCAGGACCAGAGATATTTGCCGTCATAAAAAAGCCCGGAAGGCTCCGGCCCCGGGCTGGGAAAAGTTTCAATGATGGTGAGCCGGTCCCCCCGCGCATGCTTGTGGATCTGTTTTTTCCAGGAATCGCAGGTAAAAATAAAATCGGGCCCCGCGGCAATGCCCGTCAAGTGCGCCCCGGGCAGGATCACTGAGCCCGCCAAGGCGAGGTTTTTCCCGTCCCACGCGTAACGCTCGATCTGCTCCGTGAACCAGTCCGTCACCCAGAGCGTGGTCCCGCTGAAGGCCAGCCCCGAGACTTTCGAATGGCCGATGAGGAATTCCTTGTCTGAAGCGCCGGCGCCCTTCCAGAAATAAATCCCGCCCAGAAAGAAAAGAAAGAACAGGGTTATCCCTGCCGACCAGGGCACCAAATTGCCGAGCCATAATTGATTTTTGTGCGGCGCCTTCGGCAGAATATCTTTTGCCTTGCCGGGCGCAATTTTTTCCGCCAGCCGCTTGCCGAAAAGCCCTTCGGTTTTCAAAGTTCCCACCTGGAGCGCTTTGTTCACGGACTCCACCAGCTGGCTGTTGTCAAACGGCTTTGAAATGTAGTGGGCCGCGCCCAGCTTGATGGCCTGCACGGCTTCTTCAATGCCGCCGTAGCCGGTCACCATGATGACGGGCAGTTCCGGCCGGGCCTGCTTGATTTTTTCCAGGATTTGAATGCCGTCCATTCCGGGAAGCCTGAAATCGAGCAGCACAAGCCCCACGGCGGCGTCCTTCACCTTGACCAGGGCTTCCTCGCCCGAATTAACGGACACCACGGAATGGCCTTCGGACAAAAGCACGTGCGTGATGGCCCAAATCATGTCGGGCTCATCGTCCACAACAAGGATCTTAGCCATTGGGGAGAGTGAG
The DNA here is from genome assembly GCA_001799975.1 of Elusimicrobia bacterium RIFCSPLOWO2_01_FULL_54_10. GTDB lineage: Bacteria > Elusimicrobiota > Elusimicrobia > 2-02-FULL-39-32 > 2-02-FULL-39-32 > 2-01-FULL-60-11. Next base: position 9,084 of record MGUQ01000125.1, read on the forward strand.
GGTGACAGAGGTGCCCCGGCCCTGTTCGCTTTGCACGGTGATGTCGCCGCGGTGGGCTTGCAGGATGCGTTTGGCCACGGGCAGGCCGATGCCGATGGAGTTGGGCTTTGTGGAATAGAAAGCTGAAAAAATTTCCGGCATGTCGCGGGGATGAATGCCCGGACCGTTGTCCCGGATGACGACTTGGGCGGCGCCATCCTGTCTGCGGGTTTCCACAGTCACCGTTCCCCGTTCGGGAACGGCCTCGATGGCGTTCAAGAGCACATTCATGAAGGCCAGAAAAAGCTGGTTTCTGTCCGCGCGCTCGAGCGCCACACTCTCCAGCTTGCTGGAAATGACCGCTTTCTTTAAGCTGCATTGGTCCTTGAGCATGGAGCAGGCTTCGGAAAGAATGGGGGCCACGTCCGTTTTTTGGAGGTTGAGCGTGAGCGGCTTGGAAAACTCCACAAACTCATCCAGGCGGTCTTCAAGGTATTTGACGCCGTTTAAAATGGATTCCATGGATCGGCGGGCGGCGGGGCTCAGGCGCTCGGTTTCCAGGATCACGCCCGCATTGGCCTTGATGATGGCCGCGGGGTTGCGGATCTGGTGCGCCATTCCGAAGACGAGTTTTTCAAAATCTTTATCGTTCATCAGGGTCAGATTACCGTCGAGTGAATGATACCCCAAAAGGCGGGCAAATGCAAGGGTAAAGAGAATCGGGACCCCATCCGGTTTGCGAATGAGGTCCCGATCCGTGTGAGTGGTGAATGCTTCTTAGGGGTTATTTGCCTTTGTAGGTTTCCACCTGCACAGAGCCGGAAGAGAATCCAGGCGATGTGGCCGTCACGTTGACCATCCCTTGATGATGCGTTGAACTCAAGGTTGCCGATCCGGTCGCTGAGGAGCCGGCGGGCACGTTGATGTAGATGACGGAGGGGCTTACGGCGCCCGGCCCGCTTGCCGCCAGATAGACGGGGTACGTCATCGTGGCCGTATTCGTTGAGGGTGAGACCGTAGCCGTGATGGTCAAAGCAGACGTGCTTTGTCCATCCGCTCGAATTCTTGTTGGGTTGGCGGATATGCTCAGGCTGTCAGCATGAGCGGCCGCTGTAAGCATAAGAACAGAGTACAGGGCCAGGATGAACTTTTTTGATGGTGTCATTTGTGCCTCCTTTAGTGGCATTGATACTACCATGCAATTATAGGCGTTAAGAACTTTCAGGGTTACTGTCGTTTTGTAACAATAATGTGAAAACTCAGGAATTCATCTGATGGGTCATGACCCTATAACCGAGCCCTGCAATAGTTTGAATCACTTTTGAGCCTCTGGGTCCAAGCTTTTGACGGATTCGGGTAATGTGCGAATCAATGTTGCGCGGCAGTATGGGTTCAAGCCCCCAGATTTTATTGATGATTTCCTTTTTAGAGATCAGTTTACCTTTTGATTCGAGCAGAATGCTCAAGATCTCATATTCTTTTGGCCTCAGCTGAACCTCTTTGCCGCCCAGCAGGATTTGTCTTGTCTTTCGGCTCAAGACCACAGGACCGGCCATGATATCTTCATAGGATTCAGGTTTCGACCTTCTTAGCACGGCCTCGATCCTGGCAAGCAGTTCCTGGTTGTTGAAGGGCTTGGTGATATAGTCGTCCGCGCCATTTTGAAATGCTGAGACTTTCTGGTTGATCTCATTGAAAGCCGTTAACATGATGATGGGGATCTTTGAGGTTGGTTTATGTGACCTTAGGAATTTACAGACTTCCAGCCCGCTGATATCCGGCAGGTTCCAATCTAAAATCACGATGTCGGGGGTTGTTTCACAGACGAGTCTTATTCCGGTTTTGCCTTCATCCGTCGTTTCCACGGTATACCCGGATGCCGTCATCAATGACTTCAACGCTTTTAAAAAATCAACATGATCGTCAATTACGACGACATTAATTTTCATGGGGTTCTTCGGTGAGATCAATATGTGAGGTTTTCAATTATCTTTCAGGCATGAGCAGCACCTGGCCGGTGGTCAGCGAGCCGCCGCGTTCCACGCGGTCGGCATTGAGCTCATAGATCTCCACCCATTTGGCGGGGTCGCCGTAGAGCTTTTCGGCGATGGATTGGAGCGTCTCGCCTTCGAGGACCTTGTAGGTGCGCGGCACGGCAGGAAGATTTTTAGGTTCAGCAACCGGGGCAGACTTGGCCTGATTGGAGAGCTGCTGGATTCTCTGCTCCAGGTCGCGCACTTTCTGGCGCATCTTTTCAGTTTCCACATTGGACTGGAACACCCGGTTTTTGAGCTGCTCCATTTCGTTTGTTTCCTGATCGTGGATACGCTCTTCCAGCTTCTTGATCTGGTCCCGCACCCAGTTGGATTCCAGCTTGCCGCTGCGGGTCTGGTCTTTCAAGCCTTCCAGCTCCCGCTCCATCGAAGCAATCTGCGCGCTCTTTTCTTCAAGCAAGCGTTCCATCATTTCCGAATCCTCTTCAAAGTCCCAGCGAGCCCGGTCCGGGACGCGGCCAAAGCGAACGGACATGGAAAACCTGTGCGTGCCCGCGGTGGATTCGATGCCGCCCAGCGGGAACAAGAACGCGTAATCCAGCCCCAGGTTGCCGCCGCGGTAGCCCAGGCCCATGGTGATCTCGCGGCGGTTGCGCGCCCCGCCGCCGATGCCGGTGCGGAGCGCGAACATCTTGAGAAGGATCTTTTCCAGTCCGATGGCCACATTCGTGTCCTTGTCTTTTTTGGAGATCTCGGCGTCGAACAACAGAGTTTTCTGATGGTAGGCGAATCCGCCGCGGATTTCCGCGGGCACTTTATCCGATGCGGCGAGGCCCACATTGGGCTGGTTCAGATCTTTGACGGTAAAGCCGAAGGAATAATTGACATTGGGGCGGTACATGACTCCGAAATCAAAGGATAAATTTGTGGTGTTGTAGCCGTTGCTGATGAACAGCGGGTCCATTTGAGTGTAGGCGTCCTTGCCGAAATTTCTTTTGAGAACCTTGCCGGATGCGCCCACAAAAAATCCGTCGGCCAAGACCTCTTTACCGTAAGAGAAATTGATGGAGTCTTCCCTGTAGGCGCCTTCCAAACTCAATGAAATCCAGCCCAGGCCCAGGGTGCCGTATTGCCCCGCTTTGACGGGCTGTACCACGCCCACAAACCCGCTGCCCAGATTGGAGTTGTCTTTTAAGCCCGAGTAGAGCTTGCCGTAGCCGCCGGTGAATTCCCCCCGGCGCACTTGCGCCAGGCCCGCGGGATTGTAATGAATGGCGTGGGCGTCATCGCTCACGGCCGTGAAAGCGTTCGCCATGCCGATGGGGCGCGCGCCCGCACCGATCTGCTCAAAAGCGGCCCTTGCGGGGGTGACGATGCCCGCGAGAAAATGAACAGCCAGAATCGACCCCCGAATTTTGTTCATCTTGCCACCACAATCGTCCCGTTAGTGAGAGAGTTTCCGGCTTGCACTTGGTAAATATATACCCCTGACCGCACGATGGAACCGCTTCTGTCGCGTCCGTCCCAAACCAGCCGCGTGGGGTTGCTGCCCGTGCCCGTGATGTCCGTGAAATCCGCCACTTCGGAACCGTTCAAATCGTAAATCTTGGCCTGGGTGACAATGTCTGCCGCAGGGTTGTCAAACAAAAGCACAAAAACAGCGTTGCCCCCGGCATTGCTGTCTGGCGTAATAATCCTTCGGGGAGTTTCTCTTAAAGAAAAGGTTTCTGCCGGGCGGACTTTTTTGAGAGATTTGGGAAGGTCCGGAGCATACAAGGATATGCCGGAAAACATCTGAAAAATAAGGCCAAGAAGCAGGGTTGCCTTTTTCATTTTGGTCTCCGTAAAGATATACTGCAATAACAATGCCAAAGAACGCATTCTATTAAATCAATATAACGGCTTTAAATCAAGAGAATGTTGATTATTATGCTCTATTTTGACTTAAGGGGGCGGGGGTGAGGAAGGAGTGCTACAGATGTAGAAAAATGTCTACAATCGGGTCAATTTTATCTTGCAACCACCATGGTGCCGTTCAGAGTTTTGCCTTCAGATTTGATCTGATAAACATACACTCCGCTGCGCACATAATTACCTATTCTATCCTTGCCGTTCCACTTGAGGGAGATGACTCCGTGCGCCCCGGCCACGATGCCTTGCTCAAAGTCCGCCACTTCGGCTCCGGTCAGGTCAAAAACCCTGGCCTGCGAAATGACGCTGTCGTTGGGATTTTCAAGGAAGATGATGATTTCGTCATTCACTCCGTCGCCGTTGGGCGTGAATATTTTGCGCGGGGTAATTTGGGCGATGGAGAATTCCCCAGCGCGGAGCACCTGGCGGACCTGGTATTTCCCGAGCGGGCTGGCTGTTTTGATGGAGACAACTCCGGTTTGATCGTCAATCTTACCGCCGAATTTGACGAACTCCACGCGGTTGTGCCAGAAGATGCCCACATCTCTCAATGTGGATCCGGCGTATCGGAACGCGGTGCCGGGCTTGAAGTAAGGCGCGCGGAGGCCCTTGGCAAAACGGAACTGGAGAGCCACCGTGGGACGGGCGAATTTGATGTCTTTGATTTCTGACCCGCTGGCCGCGCCGAAAGATTTGATCTCGTAGGAATTCAACACGGTGCCCTGTTCTTCCACGGATTTTCTGTCCACAACGATGCGAATGTCTTCCCCCTGCTCGCTGGCCGTAGCGCGGATGGCAAGAGCGTCGTTGCCCGTGAACATCACGCGCGCGGTTTCGTCCGCAGAAACGGCGTAAGTGGTGGGCACGGAGGTGGCTTCAACGCGCATGGAATCGTCCGACTCATTGTCGGAGGTGTCCATGGCGCGCACCAGGTACCAGACCGTGGGCGGCACAAGCTCCGGCGCCTGCCAGGCGGTCAGGAGCGGGTTGACGGTATCGCGATAGAAGAACGGTCCCTCAAGCGCGCTGGATTTGTAAATCCGGTACGAGGCCAGCTCCACTCTTGTGGAAAGTGTGACATCCATCGTTACGGGTGTCCAGACGATGCTGAACACGCCGGTCGAACTCAAGGTTCCGAAGACGCCTGTGGGCTCCTGCGGCCTTGAGCTGAACGGTTTTCGAGGAGTTGCCGATACAATTCCGATGATGGCGCTCTCGACAGCGCTTCCGTCCACCGTGGTGATGCCGTAGAAGTATGTGACGCCGTTGGTGAGACCTGTATCCACATAGGTGCTCGTCGTCAATGCTGTGGCATTGATTCGCGCGAAAGGCCCGGCACCTGAAAGCGAGCGGTAGAGGAAGTATCCCGCAACGGTGGGATCAGTCGAATCGTCCCAATCCAAAGTCACCTGCATGTCGCCCGCCGTTGCGGTCAGATTCAACACGACCGGCGGGGCTGGGGATGCGGGTGGGTACGCGCTCACCACGGCGGACGGCGGGCTTTCCAGGACATCGCCCAGG
>MGUQ01000125.1:14499-19593 GCA_001799975.1 Elusimicrobia bacterium RIFCSPLOWO2_01_FULL_54_10
GCAGGCCGCGGTCCAGCGCTGTCACATAGAAGAAGTAAGTGTTATTCTGCACCAGATTATTGAATGCAAAGTAAGTTGTTCCCGACGGTAAAGTGACGCTGGCCGCAAAGACATCGGCTGGAGCAGAAGTGTCCCAGTATATCCGGTATTCATTGACATCGGGCGCGGTGCTGGCGCTCCAGGAAACCGTGAGGCTCGATGTCGACGCGGATATGGAGAGGCCCGCCACCTGGGGCGGCGCGAAATCGGGAACCTGGGCGTTGGCCTGAGGGCCCGTTTCCGATAAAATATCTATGAACGAAAGATTTCCGGCGGAATCGCGGCTCTTGATTCCGAAATAAAGTGTCGCGCCCGGTTCCAATCCGGTCAGGATGTCGGATTCAATCTGCGGGGGCGCTTGAGGTGGAGTTGTGGTTGCATGGGTGGATGAAGCCATACTCCACCAAGTCGTAGTATCCCCGGCAAGCGAAGCCGCGCTGAATGTGGCATAACGGATAAAGTAGACTGAGACCGGCGGGCCATTTCCCGTCGGAAGACTGTCGGAATCGGGGGCTGTCCACTGGAGCAGAATTTCTCCCTCGTTGGCCGTGAACGCGGCATCCAAATCCGTGATGGGATCGGGACGGAAATTATCCTGCAGGCGGATCTTGAAACTCATGGCCGCGGCGTCATTAGACGGATTTGTAAGGGCGTGCAGAGGCGGAGCCAAAATCAGTGCGGAAAGAAGCGCAAAAGACAGCACTCCTCCCATCCTCATCCAAGAGGCCTTTTTAAAATATTTGTGTATAAGAGTTACGACTCTTAATTTCATATGTCTGTCTGATGCCTTAAAATGGCATCATTCTTGCTAATCCTTTATGTGGCAACGACGCATAGCCCTACCCTAAAGCACTTCACCCCTGTCTGATGACAGAGCAGTCCTCACCCGAAGGCGTTTCTATCCTAAGCAGAACCCGACATTAAGACCTGTCACATTTCAAACCTCCATTCCGCAGTCCTACCGCGGAAAATGTCTGAAGCGAAGGCGCACTCCTCCCGAAGATTTAACGGCCCAGTTTTGTGAATGCCTTCACATTACAGACCTCCTCTAGCTCGGCGCTAAGATTAACAACTAACTACACGACCGACTCCTCGTTCAGCTCTTCAGCGTTACGGTCCTGCTCTGACGGTCAGGGTGTACTGGATGTCCTGGTCCGTGGCGAGCGTGGTGACTGGCGGCAGCGTGAAGTAGCTGAACATGTGTCTCACGGCCGTTGGAGTGATGCTGTCCATGTCGGCGTTGGTGGGGCCGGCGCTGCCGGCGTTGTTCTCGAACCGTCCGATACCCGAAGATCCCGCCAATCCCACAGGCACGCCAATGAAGTTGGGGCTGGTGGTTGCGGAGACGATCTTGGTTCCGGAGGTGGTTCCCACGCGGAAGTACTCGTTGTCCTGCGCAGGGGCAATGCCCGTGGACACGCCGGTGAACTGCACGAACGCAAGCAGCACGTTCTCTGCCGAGGCGGTGGAGGTGACGGTCTGAGTGTTGTCAAAGACCCATCCTCCGCTGATCTGCGCCGTCAGGCTGAGTTCCGTGTTGTTGATGTTTCCGCCAATGGTGACGGTGGCCGGGTGGATGGTCCATGTGCTTGCGCCCATGGTCACGTAACCCAGGTCCATGCCGACGTCTCCCGTGGAGATGGTGACGCTCCGGTCGATGTTGGGCCGGATTCTGATCACCATCGCTGCGCTGTCATTGGATATGTCGAAGTCGGCCTGAACCGGTGCGGGGTTCATGACCAACAGTCCGAGGGCTAATACAGTGCTCGCTAGCCCAACGAGTTTCTTCATGTGCTTTTTCATGGCTTGTGTGCCTCCTTTGTTTTTTTGCATCATGTTCTTCATAAAATTTCTAATGTTCATGGCTCATTACTCCTTTTTGGGATTGATGGTGACGAGGACCTTCGTGAACAGGTCCAGTTCCACGCCCATGACGATGTCCGTCTTGATCAGGAATGCGTAGCGCTTGCCGCGGTGCTCATCTCCAGCTGGGATCTCAAGGATGGGATTGATGGTGTTGATCCTTTCCGCCTTGATGGTCTCATCGTTAGGATTGAGCGTCAGCCATGAGGGGTCCGGTGCTGCTTCATACCCTGAAGGCATCAGCACGCCGCTCACCCAAGGTACGCTTGTGAACTTGAGACGGATCGGCGTTTCAGCGCGGTTCGTCACTTTCATCTTTTTTTGAACGAGATCATTCAGATTCAACTTTTTCCCGGGCTCGACACCGTTCACATAGATCTCAGGAGGCGTGATGTCGAAGTCCATGGTCATCATGGCGCTTTGCTTGGCTTCCTCCTTGAGAGTTTCAGGCCCTGGCCCGGATGAAAAGCGAAGCCGGCTTTCCGTTCCGGCCGAATAAAGGCCGCGGTTCATGGAATGGGCCCAGATGGTCACCTGGTAGTGCTTGCCGATGAACTCTGGCTTGTCCGGGATCTGGATCACGAGTTCCGCGTAAGCCGTCTGACCGGGCGGAATCGTGAAACGGTCCGGGATGACCTGGATCCAAGTGGGATCGGGAATGGATTGATATCCATCCATGATTTCCGCAGTCCGGGGGAGCACGACATCAGCTTTCACTTCAATGGTGGCATCTCCGCGGTTGCGGACCGTGTAAGGCATGTTCCGTAGGCGCCTTAGATTGATGGGTCTACCCACGGGCACATTTTCCAGGGTCACATCCACGAACCTCGTGGAAAGGCCGATGACGGCATTCCCCATTCCTGGAAACGACATGCAGAGCAAGAGCGCGATCATGGACTTGATTGCAATGGCCTTGCAGACGGCCTCGGGCGTCAGCTGATGGACGGACCGGGCCAATGTGAAGCCCTGGCCTTTGATGGACTCCACCATTCCAGCGCGCGAGAGCCTGAGCAGGACTTTCTGGCAGTAAGCCGCCGGCAGTCCGTGTTTGCGCGCGATGTCCGCGACCTGCACGAAATCGCCCAGTTGGGTGGCGAGTTCGCGGATACAGGTCATGGCGTACGACAGTGTCTTTGTTACTTTCATGTTTGCTACCTCCGTTTGTTTTTTGTCTGACATCAAATCGTTCATGGACCGGGCCTCACTGAAAATTGAAATTGAATTTCCTGCTCTGCTGAAACCGATGTCGTATCCGGAAGCCGGAAATAGAGCCAGAGGTGGCGCTGGGCGTTGGGATTCATTCCGTCCATGTCAGCCGGGCTCGGCCCGTTGTTGCCCGCGTTGTTTTCAAACCGTCCGATGCCGGCGGATCCGGCAAAGCCCACCGCCGCGGGACCAAAAAGATTTGTGTTGGAGATGATCTTGGCTCCGGAGGATGTCCCCACCCTGAAATATTCGTTCCCTTGAGCGGGCGCGGACGCGGTTGAAATGGAAGTAAAGCTGGCCCAAACATTAAGTTGATTGGTTCCGGTGGATTCAAAAGTTTGATTCGGATCAAATACCCAGCCGCCCGTAATTGAGGCGGCGAGATTCAGTTCCGTGTTCAGGATGTTGCCTAAAATCGTTACCGTTGCCGGAGAGACCGTTTGCGTGGAGGCGCCCATGTTCACCAAACCCAAATCCATGTGGACCGATCCGGTTTCAATTTGGACTCCGCGTTCAAAGTTAGGAGTGATGCGGATCGTTACTGCGGCGCTGTCATTTGACGGGTCCGAATCCGCCCAGGCCCGCGTGCCCAGCGTCAGGAAAGACAGAGACGCGAAGAGAATCAGTATCTTTCTCATGGCGCGCGGCTCCCAGTAACATTGATCCGTATGTCCTGCTGCCAGGTTGTAGAGGTCATCAGCGGCGTATCCAGCCGGATCCAGAGGTGACGGTCCTCATTCATGGGAACAGCCATGCCGGAGCTGGCTCCTATGGCAAAGCGCGTGTCATCGGATGTTTGGTTGATGATGCTTAATGTATCTTCGGAGCCGAAGGCGCCGGCCGCAGGTTGAGAGTTGCTGAATCCCCCGCGCAGCATGAATTGGTCCGTGCCGGGTGCGGGACTCACGGCCCAAGGAGTATTGGGTGTGATCGTGTCGGCCTTGATGGAATAGTTCTGGAGGACATTGCCGATGTTGCGGATGGTAAAGCTCGAGACTGTGACAGCTGTATCAGGCAGAGCCATGCTTCCCATGTCGATGGCATCCGTGCCCAGGATGATGACGCCGATTTCCGCAGTCATGGCTTGCGCCGTGGCCGCGTTTGAAATTGGAGACCAGTTCAGATTGACGTCTCGGGTAAAAATGCGGAAGTAATAGGTGACATCCTCTTCCAGGCCAGTGACAAGGAAGCTTTGCAGCGAGTAAGGATTGACGCCTGAGACGGGAATTTGGATTTCAGCCGTGCTGCGTTTTAAGAGCCAGTATTGGTCATTGAACGCATCGGATTCCACCGTGGTTGTGGCGATGTGGAAGCGCGAGCCGGAAAGAAGAGTCCCTGAAAAATCGTTGTCTCCGGGCGCGATCCAGGAGAGGTCGATTTCGCCCGGGTAGGTTCCGCTCAGAGCCGAGAGACTGGTGATGGCTGCCGGCGGGAATCCGGCGGTATGCGTGCTTCCCAGGGACAGGAAATTGGACGGAAGATTTCTATGGTTGTAAGCGCGGACCCGGAAATGAACCGTGGTGTTTTCAAGGATGTTTCGGGTGCTTGCGAAAAGACTGAAAGTGAATGATGAGGTTATGGTTACATTGGGAGAAGCGAATTCTGCGCAGGTAGCGCTTTGAAGCTCATAGCGAGTCACATCCGGAGGGTTGGAATTTAAAATCCATTGGACTGTGATTGTGGACGCGCCGATGAATGTGAATGTGCTGACATGCGTGCCTGGAATATTGGCCAATGTCGGCGTGGTCATGATGGCAGAATAACCTGATGCCCCTTGCAGCAGGTCTGAATAGGCATTGTTCCATAACGCTCTGGCCCGGGCAAAATAGGTGGTGTTGGGCGTCATTCCCGCTGAGCTGACATGAAGCCCCATCCGGTCTGAACCCAGCGTTGTGGTGGTGACCGGAGTTGCGAAATTACTGGAAGTGGAATAAGAGACTTCGAACGGGAAGTCATTGTTGTTGAGGCCGGATTCTACGAGGACGG
>MGUQ01000126.1:0-1714 GCA_001799975.1 Elusimicrobia bacterium RIFCSPLOWO2_01_FULL_54_10
TATGGGATCAATACCCTCACCCTGTCTAACGGAACCCATGCCATTGCAGTGCGGGCGGTGGATACAAGCTCCAATACGGCATCTTCCAGCATCACAGTAAATGTCCAAAACCAGGCAACGCCTCCACCAGAACCTCCCCCAATATCGGCAACGCTTGATCCCGGCATCAGGGTGCTTTCTCAAAGTGTGAGCGGTGGGATTTTGCGGCAAACCTTGACCACGTCAGTTCCTGCAAAAGTGATTTACAGCAACCAGGTTAGACTCTCGCTCCAGCCGGGCTCCACGGTCGACGTTGTTGCAGCCTCAAATGCATTTTCGGTTTCATTATCTCCCTCATCGCCCCAAAACGTCCAGGTCACTCATCCCGTATCCAACCCTTTGACGCTGAATGTGGTCCTTAAACCCGCTTCGGGGGAAATTAAAACCGAAATCCCGCCGGACGCGTTTTCAGTGGATGTTGCGTTGGAATTCATCGCTTCATTGGGCTCGCAGAATTTGCCGCAGTTGGAAATATCGCCGCAGACGCCCGTTCAACCCGTCAAAGACATTTCAATATCCATGGAGTATCGGCCGGAAAATTTGGGGGGATTGGACCCCAACTCTCTTATGATTGCCCGTTTCGATGAATTTTTAAGAATCTGGGTTCCTGCGTCCAGGAATTTTGAGCGGTCGAACGGCAAGGTCACAGCCCGAATCAATCGTCTGAGTTTGTTTCAGTTGATGTCCGCGGGCGGACTCTCCGGCGCTCAGGCCTTTCCCAACCCCTTTCGTTCCCACACTGCCGGCCACACGGCCATGACATTCCGGGGCCTGAAAAGCGGCGGTACGGTGAGAGTCTTCACGCTCCTGGGTGAGTTGGTGAGAGAATTGCAGGGCAACGCGGCCGGAGAAACTGTCTGGGACGCAAAAAATAGTTCCGGTGAAGATGTTGCGAGCGGGGGATATTTGGCGCTGGTGCAGAACGACGGCGGCGCTGAAACGACGCTCACAATCGCGGTGGAAAGATGATTCGCTCCCGTCACTTGATGATGATGATTTTCTGCCTGAAAGTTTGCGCTCCCCTGCACGCTTTCGGAGAGTCCTCTGCGGGAACCGCATCGGGTCAGATTTTGAAAATGGGGGGGAGTGCCAGGGCGATGGGAATGGGAGAAGCTTATTCGGCCGTTGCGGACAGCGCCGAGGCCATCACGTGGAATCCTGCGGGATTGGGATTTGTGAATCAGCCTTCCATCACTCTCATGCATGCCGTCCACCTGAAGAATTTCAACTACGATTATGTTTCCTGCGCGCATGCGCTGCCTGCCGGAACCCTGGGAACAAGCCTCCAATACTTTGCATCCAATGACATCACGCAAACGGATCCTGGCGGAAATATTCAAGGCAGTTTCAAGCTTTCGGACACTGCCCTGTCTTTAGGATACGGGCGGACGTTTAAAAGTTTATTGGATGGGCGTCTTGCCGCCGGATTTTCCGGAAAATGGGTTCGTTCCAAAATCATAGAATCCGCTCAAGCCGGCGCGGTTGACGGAGGGGTGCTCTGGCAGGTTTCCAGGAAAACAACCATTGGATTCGCGATTCAAAATCTGTTTGGCAATCTGAATTACAAATCAAACGCGGCCAGCCTGCCTTTGAATTTCAAATGGGGCTCCGCATACCGCTTTTCGAGCGCATTCATGGCCGCCTTTGATTTGAACATTCCCAAAGACAACCGTCC
>MGUQ01000126.1:1725-5308 GCA_001799975.1 Elusimicrobia bacterium RIFCSPLOWO2_01_FULL_54_10
TCGGAAGTGAGTACAAAAAAAATATCAGCCCCGCGATGGAGATTGCGGGACGGGCCGGATATCAGTCCAGAACCGGATCCGGCCTGGGCGGCATTTCCGGCGTCAGCCTGGGGTTGGGCCTGGCATGGAAAAAAACAGGCCTTGATTTTGCATGGGCCCCTTTTGGAGATTTGGGAAATGGATACCGCGTCTCTATCACCCACTCCTTCGGCTCGTCTCAGGCAACTCCTCACCGCAAAAATTCGACGGCGAAAGCAAAAGCTCCTCTCGCTCCGCAGCCTGTTTCAATCTCCGCACCCGTAACCGTTCCCACCCCCACCCCCGCCCCGGTCTCCGCTGTGCCCGCAGTTGAAAAAGTTGATAGGGGCTTTATTCCAACGGCGGAAGCGGTCTCGGTCCCCGCTTCCAAGCCCATTGCTCCGCCTGTTTCTGCCCTAAAAAATTCAAAAAGAGACGATCAGGAATGGAAGAAAATCGCGGCCTGGAAATCCAATTTATCCGCGGCGGAAACGCCGGAGAGTCCCGAAAAACTGGAGCAGAATTATGCCGAGGCCGCGGCCCTCATGGAAAAGCGAAAGCTGGATGAGGCGGTGGACTCATGGAAGCGCCTGCTGGAGGCTGCTCCGGATTATAAGGACGCGCCAACAAAGCTGGCGGCCACTCTCATGGCCCGCGCCTTCCGCCATTCCTTTTCCGGCAATCACGTGCAGTCCGTCCGTGATTTTGAGGAGGCCCTCAAATTGACGCCTGACGACGAGAATTTAAAGAAGTTCCTCGAGGATGAAAAAAATGTCCACCGGCGCAAGTTTAACGGCAGGTAGTTCATAACGCGAACACAATAATTTTACGAAGCCACAATGGATTGATCGCGGGCAATCCATTAAACTGAGAGTGCAGCAAAGTCTCAAAATAAGCAAAGGAGAAAGATATGAACAAACTAATAATTTCTATGGGGGCATCCAGCCTCCTTCTGGCGGCCGCATCCTTGGGAATGGCCGCCGACAGTGACTGGCCCGGCACCGGGGTGGGACACAGCACGGGGACGCTTTCGGACACGCTCTGGACCGCAAACGAAAGCACCATCGCTGAAAAATTGTCCAACCGGTATCAGGTTTCCCGTTCCACGTACACCATGGAACAATTGCATCAAAAGCTGGGGGACTGGAACGATGTGGTGACCGCGCTTGTCATCACTCAAAAAGCAAGCCAGAAAATCGACAACATTCTAAACTTAAGAAAAAGCGGCTTGGATTGGGACCAAATCAGCAGGTACTACAATGTGAGCCGGGATGACGTCCGCCATGAAGTTGAATCTGTGAAAAAAGACATTAACAAGAACAACAAATAGAGACGACAGCCGCGCAAGAATGCAAAAAAACGGAGGGTATTCATATGGAGGGCAGCAATACAATATCGATGATACTCATGCAGGATGACCTTGATAAATTGGCCGTTTACTGTAACCCCAAAAACAAAACATGGGTCTTTTCGGCCGTCTGCTCGCACTTGGGGCGCAGCGTCGGCTGGAACAATGCAGAAAAATCCTGGGACTGTCCCTGTCATGGTTCGCGCTTTGATTGCTACGGCAAAATGATCAGCCGTTGAAACAAATTGCACATCATGGTACGCTGTAACAATGGGGATCGTCAAATGGCTGAAGAGCTTGATCGCAAGGCCGTTCCGGAGCCCCCTCAGGGATTCGGAAGACCCTATCCGGTCCGAACTCTTCAGCATCGAACGCCTGGAGCAGCATGCCGAGAGCCTCTCGGCGGCCCAGAGGATCACGCTTAAGCCGTCCAGAGGGCGCAGGTTTCTCTCCCGGGTCAAAGACAATTCCAAAGTCCTCGTCGAGTCTCACCGCCGCATCGCGCGCGCGGTGACCGCAAGGCGCTCCATCCCGCCCGCCGCCGAATGGCTGCTCGACAACTTTCACATCATTGAAGAGCAGGTGCGGGAAATTCATGACGACCTTCCCCCAAATTTCTATCGCGAGCTCCCCAAACTGACCGACAGCCCTCTCAAAGGCTACCCGCGCATTTTCGGCATTGCGTGGGCCTTCGTCGCGCACACCGACAGCCGCTTTGACGTGGACTGGCTCCGGCGCTTCATCCGGGCCTATCAACGCTCCGGCCCGCTCTATATCGGCGAGATTTGGGCTTTTGCCATCAGCCTACGCATTGTCCTGGTTGAAAACCTCCGGCGGCTTGCCGAGAGCATCGCCTTGGGCTTGGACGCGCGGGAGGAAGCGGATGCCCTGGCCGACATTCTCTTGGATATCAAGGTCAAGAAAAGCCATTTCAATGAGCCTCTTTATCCTTATGAATCCGTGCCGCTTCCGAGAGCGTTTGCGGTTCAGCTTTTGCAGCGGCTTCGCGATCAGGAAGGGACCGCGACGCCCGCGCTCGATTGGCTGGCCGAGCGCTTGGCGGCCCAGGGCGCAACCGCCGAAGACATCGTCCGCATGGAGCACCAGGATCAGGCGGCCATGAACACCACGGTGCGCAACGTGATCACCAGCATGCGCCTTCTCTCCGCATTGGACTGGGCGCAGTTCTTTGAGGACGTTTCCATTGTGGACGAAATCCTGCGCGCTGAAAGCGGCTTTGCCTCCATGGATTTTTCCACGCGCGACACGTACCGCCACGCCATCGAAGATTTGGCGCGGGGATCCTCACTCTCGGAAATTGAGGTCACCCGAAAAGTGCTGTGGGATGCCAAGAACGCGCGCATACCGCAGGGGGCGCTGTCTGATGACGCCGTCATCGAGATGGAGCGCAAAGGGGACCCCGGATACTACCTGATTTCCAAAGGGCGGGCGCGTTTCGAAAAGGATATTTCCTACCGCGTTTCCTTGAAACATCTTGTTCTGCGCGCCTATGTCGCTTGGGCGGCTCCCGGCTATGTCGGCTCTCTTCTGCTGGCCAGCTGTTTTTTCCTGGCCATTCCTGCGCTGGTCAGTTATGAGCAGGGCACAGGGTATCTCGCGCTCCTGGCCTTATGCGCTCTCAACTTTATTCCTGCCACGAACTTGGGCATGGCTCTGCTCAACCGCCTGGTCACGATGTCTTTGGGACCGAGGCCGCTGCCTAAACTGGATCTGCACGCGGGAATTCCCAAAGAGTTTGCCACCCTTCTGGCGGTGCCCACCCTTCTCACAAGCAAGGAAGCCATCGAGGGACATTTGGAGAACCTTGAGATCCATTATCTCAGCAACCCGGACGGCCATCTTCAATTCGCGCTTTTGACGGATTGGACGGACGCGCCGGAGGAACATATGCCCGATGACGATGCCCTCCTTGCCGCGGCATTGGCTGGAGTAAGCCGCTTAAACGAAAAACACGGGCCGGGCCCGGACAAGAATTTGCGTTTTTATGCGCTCCATCGGCGCCGGCTTTGGAATGAAAAAGAAGGCGTATGGATGGGTTGGGAAAGAAAGCGGGGAAAACTTTACGAGCTGAATCGTCTCCTGCGCGGTGACACCCAGACAACTTACCTTGAATCCGCGAAGCCGTCTCGGGGAATCCGCTATGTGGTCACTCTGGATGCTGACACCCGCGTGACTCTGGGGTCGTTGTACCGTCTT
>MGUQ01000127.1:0-1812 GCA_001799975.1 Elusimicrobia bacterium RIFCSPLOWO2_01_FULL_54_10
TCACGAGAAATTACACTGAATATTTCGATACCCATTTCTGCATAGGTTGATATAAGTCCGGGATCCAATGCCGGCCCGGCTTCGGTATCATGGGGTGATGAAATTAAAGGAGGGATTATGAAAAACGAACTTATGCATATTGAGAACAAAATCTACATCATTCGGGGGCACAGGGTGATGCTCGACTCTGATCTCGCTGAACTTTATGATGTCAAAACAAAGGAGCTCAATAAAGCAGTCAAGCGGAATTTAGACCGCTTCCCATCTGACTTCATGTTTGTCCTGACACCATCGGAGCATGAATCTTTGAGGTGCCAAATTGGAACCTCAAACGATGGCCGAGGGGGCCGGCGTTATTTGCCCCATACCTTCACTGAACAGGGAGTGGCCATGCTTTCAAGCGTGTTAAAAAGCCGCCGAGCGATTCAAATCAACATCCTCATCATGCGGGCCTTCACTAAACTCAGAGAGATGATTTCAACGCACAAAGATCTCCAAAAGAAGATCGATGAAATGGAGAAGAAATATGACAGCCAATTTAAGGGTGTTTTTGCTGCTTTAAGGCATCTATTGGAGGCACCCCGCGAGAAGCACTCCAAAGTAAAGGGATTTATTTCAAATTAACTTTCCCTCTCCTCAGGAACGGATCATGATCAAGAGCATCTTGAACTTTTTGGTGGAGCTTACGGCATGGGGCTGGCCGGCGGGGAGGAGGATCACCTCGCCTTCTTTAACACGCGAAATCTTTTTTGAAATAGTGATGTCAGCTTGGCCTTCGAGCATGTGGATGAGGGCGTCGAACGGCGCGGTGTGCTCGCTTAATCCCTGGCCCGCGTCAAAAGCAAAAACAGTCACCGTTCCGGTTTTTTTGGCCAAAACCTGTCGGCTCACCACGGCCCCGGCTTGGTAGCTCACTAGACCTGCCAAAGAGGCGGGTCCGTCCCGAAGGGCCGAATCAATGACATCGGTTGATGTATTTTTATCGCTCATCTTAACTTGGATTCTATCACTTGCGCCGCATCTGGTCTGCGGTAACGGCGGTTATTGGGGCCGTTTTTTCTTGGTTCGCTTTGGCTTGATTGCGGGGGTTTTGACAGCGTCGGTTGAGAGCGTGGGGTCTTGATGGAGCGGCGCGATTGAAATGAAAGTGGAGATCTTGATTTGGGAAGGAACTTTCTCCCCTCCGGGCGGAGGCGCATTAGATTGAGATTTCTCGTTGTCCAGGGCTGCCAGGGTGGTGGCAAACAGAGCAAGGACGGCTAGGATCCGAAAATTTTTCATAAATTACTTCTTACTCATCGCCGCCCCGCAGGAAGGGCATTTGAGGCTGGAAAACCTGAATCCTGGCTTGGATGGGACTTCCGCTTTGCATGAAGGGCAGGTGCCGGCGGAGTTTTTTTGGTTCAGGCGCACATTGGCCGGGTCGTTTGGGTGGCCCGCGCCGCCCTGGCCGGGAGCCAATTCTGATTTGATGGGGTTTTTTCCGTTTCTTTGCGGCATGGAGTCACCTCCTGAAATTTGGAGCGGGTGACGGGAATCGAACCCGTATCTCTACCTTGGCAAGGTAGCATTCTACCACTGAACCACACCCGCAAGAGACCTTACAAAAACTTCCTAAGCATCTTGCGGGAAGTGCCGGTTCCTTAACTCAATAGCATTGGAAACCGGCCACCCGCAAGTATTGTGAATAAAATAGAGTATCAAATTGATTTCTCGTCGTCAAATAGAATTTCCCGCCTAGAACATGCTTGATATGCGGGTCATAACAAGGCGGCGTTTTTCATGGGACCCCACCCGCACTTGTATTATAGA
>MGUQ01000127.1:1828-15571 GCA_001799975.1 Elusimicrobia bacterium RIFCSPLOWO2_01_FULL_54_10
TCCCGGGAGGTCATATCCTCAGGGTCCCGCGCGGCCTTGGCTTTGGCCCGGAGAGCTTCCAGGATGCGTTGGGCGTTTTCGCGGAATCCCCAAAAATTCTGGAGATGCTCTTCCAGCCGGGGAATGAGGGCATTGACTTCGTCCGCGGTGAAATAGTGCACGGGTTTCTGGGCCATTTCAGGCATTATATCTAATTATGATATAATCTGTCCATGACGCCAACTTCCGCACTTTCGGTGCCCAAACGCCTCATTTTGGCCAAACCCCGCGGTTTTTGCGCCGGAGTGGAGCGCGCCATCGAAATCGTCGAAATCGCCCTTAAAATTTATCCCCCGCCGGTCTATGTGTATCACGAAATCGTGCACAACACGCATGTGGTCAAGGATCTGGGCAGCCGAGGCGCCATCTTTGTGAATTCCGTTTCGGAGACTCCTGACGGCTCCGTGCTGGTGTTTTCCGCCCACGGCGTTTCCCCCGCCATCCGCGAAGAAGCCAAGCTCAAGAATTTGAAGCTCATTGACGCCACCTGCCCCCTGGTCACCAAAGTGCACATGGAAGCCATCCTGTTCGCCAAGCAGGGCAACACCATCATCCTTGTGGGCCACGAAGGCCATGACGAAGTGGTGGGCACCATGGGCGAGGCCCCGGAACGCATTGTTCTGGTGGACACTCCGGAAGACGTGGAAAAGCTGCAAGTAGAAAACCCGGACAAGGTGGCGGTCATCACCCAAACCACGCTGTCTCTGGATGACACCAAAGACACCATCGCCGCCATCAAGAAAAAATTTCCCAAAGTGATCTTCCCCCCCAAAGAAGACATTTGCTACGCCACCACCAACCGTCAGATTGCCGTGAAAGACCTCGCCAAAAAAGCGGACCTGGTGCTGGTGATCGGCTCCGAAAACTCTTCCAACTCCAAGCGGCTCCAGGAAGTCTCCAAAGACATGGGCGTGCGGGCGCATTTGATTGACGATGTCACCAAAATCCGCCAGGAATGGTTTCAAGGCGTGGAAACCGTGGCGATTACGGCGGGAGCCAGCGCGCCGGAGCATTTGGTGCAGGAAGTCTTGGAGTATTTCAGGAAGCTGGGCGTTTCAGAAGTGAAGGAAGTAGAAGTGATTTCAGAGGCCGTGAAGTTTGGCCTGCCCCCCGAGCTCACCAAAGAGCTCTCTCAAGCCGCAAGATAAAATCCTTACTTTTTAAGCTTTAACCCCATCTTTTTCTCGAGCGAGGCCACTTTGCTCACCAACTGGTTTTTTGCGCCCCTGCGCGTGTCCACCGCGATCTGTATCATCACCCGCGGCGCTTCTTTAAGGATTGTGTTGCGGCAGCGGTCAATCAAGCCCATCACATCGTCCCAATCCCCCTCCACCGCGGTTCCCATGGGGCCTGCCTTATAAGGGAGCCCGCTTTGAGCCACCAGCTTCATAGCCTTCACAAGGCTTTTGGAGAGGGAATCTGTTTTGGTGCCGAGAGGAATTAATGTAAATGATGCAATCATCCCCCCACCTGCTTCGCGCGCAAAGCGCGCAGATCGATTGTGGATTTACTTCGTAAATAAGCAGGTGGGGGGATCATGGCTTCACCTCACTTCACTGTATCTGCATCATGGCGTCCAGGGCCTTGCGGGCCCGCTCTGCCGTGTCTTTGGGCACGGTCACCCGGTACTGCATGTCTTCCAGGGACCACAAAACCTTTTCCAATGTGATTTTCTTCATGAACTCGCAAGTGGCTTCTTCCGCCGCAGGATAAAAGGTTTTTTCTGGATTTTCTTTCTTTAAGCGGTGCAGGATGCCCGTTTCCGTGGCAATGATGAATTCCTTGGCGGCGGATTCCCTGGCGCGCTTGATGATGCCGTCGGTGGACAAAATCTTGTCCGCCAGGCCCATCGAGGCCGTCAAACATCCGCATTCGGGATGCATCAAGAATTCTGCCTTGGGGTGGTCTGCCTTGAGTTTCGCGATCGGTTCCGGGCGGATGCGCACATGCGTGTGGCAGGAGCCGTTCCAAAGGCGGATCTTTCTTTTGGGTTCTTGCATGCGGACCCACGTGCCAAGGTACATGTCCGGCACGAACAAAATTTCCTTGTCTTCCGGAATGGACTGCACCACCTTCAAGGCGTTCGATGATGTGCAGCAGATGTCGGAAAGCGCCTTAACTTCCGCGGTGGTGTTGACATAAGACACCACGACGGCTTGCGGATGTTCTTTTTTCCATTCCGTGAGCTGGGCGGCCGTGATGCATTCGGCCAGTGAACAGCCCGCGGCCAGGTCCGGGATTAAAACCGTTTTTTCGGGGCTCAAGATGGCGGCCGATTCCGCCATGAAATGCACGCCGCAGATCACGATGGTCTGAGCGGTTGACGCCGCGCCAAAGTGCGCCATGCCGAGCGAATCTCCCAAATAGTCAGCAATGTTCTGGATTTCCCCCAATTGATAATTGTGCGCCACAATCACGGCGTTGCGCTTTTTCTTGAGTTCAAGGACTTTATCTTTCATCCAAATAACTTTTGCTTGCGTGCCAGCAGCTCTTCCACAATTTTTTCCGGCACATCCATTTCCCCCAGGCGTTCGTGGCCGGAGCCCGGCCCGTGATAGTCGGACCCGCCCGTGGCGAGCAAATCATTTTTCTTGGCGATGTCCATAAAATTTCTTACCTGGTCCGGATTGTGGGACGGATAAAAGGTTTCGATGCCCTGCAAGCCCAGCTTGGCCAGGTCCAGAATGGCTTGCCCCGAGACGGAAAATCCGGGATGAGCCACCACGGGCACGCCTTTGCAGGAAAGAATGGCCTCAATTGCGTCTTTGGGACTGGGGCCTTCGTAAAACACATAGCCCGGCTTGCCGCGCGCCAAAAACTTGTCAAAAGCCTCCTGGCGGGAAAAGACTATGCCTTTTTCCCTCAGCTTGTCCGCAATGTGCGGCCGGCCGATGGCTGCGGCGCCTTCGCGGTGGTCGAAATCAGAAAGTGATATTTTAATCCCCATTTTAGCCAGTTTTTCCAGGATCATGGCGGCTCTTTGAGTGCGCAGTCTGCGGTGGTGGTCCAGGATTTTTTGGAAAGAGGCGTCCGAATCGTCGATGTAATATCCCAGAATGTGCACGGCGGCCATTTCCCGGGTGTTGATTTCAATGCCTGGGATGAGCGTCATGCCCAGTTCTTTGGCTTTGGCGCGCGCCGCGTCCAGGCTTCCGGTGGAATCGTGGTCTGTGACGGCAAGATGCGTGATGCCCAGCTTGTGGGCGGTGCTCACTAACTCTTCAGGTTCCAGCGTTCCGTCGGAATAGGTGGTGTGGGAGTGGAGGTCAACTCTCAACGGTAAATCTTTGCTCCCGTCTCCAGGAACTCCTTCGACTTTTCCTTCATCCGCTTCTTCAATGCCTCTTCTTCGGAAACTCTAAGTGCCTGGGCGTAGTCGCGCACGTCCTGCGTGATCTTCATGCTGCAGAATTGCGGCCCGCACATGGAGCAGAAGTGAGACGTTTTGGCGCCCTCCGCGGGCAGGGTTTCATCGTGAAATTCCTGCGCGGTGTCGGGATCCAATGAGAGACTGAACTGGTCTTTCCAGCGGAACTCAAAGCGCGCGCGGGAAAGCGCGTTGTCGCGGGACTGCGCGCCGGGATGGCCCTTGGCCAGGTCTGCCGCGTGAGCCGCAATTTTGTAAGCAATGACCCCGTCTTTGACGTCTTTTTTATTGGGAAGCCCCAAGTGTTCCTTGGGCGTCACATAGCAGAGCATGGCGCAGCCGTACCAGCCAATCATGGCGGCCCCGATGGCGGATGTGATGTGGTCATATCCGGGGGCGATATCTGTGGTGAGGGGCCCCAGAGTATAAAAAGGCGCTTCAAAACATTCTTCAAGCTGTTTTTCCATGTTTTCTTTGATCAAGTGCATGGGCACATGGCCGGGGCCTTCAATCATGGTTTGCACTTCGTGCTTCCAGGCGATTTTGGTGAGTTCCCCCAAGGTTTCCAGCTCGCCGAACTGGGCGGCATCGTTGGCGTCCGCAATGCAGCCGGGGCGCAGGCCGTCGCCGAGAGAAAAGCTCACGTCGTAGGCTTTCATGATTTCGCAGATTTCCTCAAAGTGAGTGTAGAGGAAATTTTCCTGGTGATGAGAGAGGCACCACTTGGCCAAAATTGAGCCGCCGCGGGAAACAATGCCTGTGACGCGCTTGGCCGTGAGCGGAACATAGCGCAAAAGCACGCCCGCGTGGATGGTGAAATAATCCACGCCCTGCTCCGCCTGTTCAATCAGAGTGTCGCGGTAAATTTCCCAGGTCAAGTCTTCGGCTTTGCCGTTCACTTTTTCCAGCGCCTGATAAATGGGCACGGTGCCGATGGGCACGGGAGAGTTGCGTAAAATCCATTCGCGGGTTTCGTGGATGTTCTTGCCGGTGGACAAGTCCATCACATTGTCCGCGCCCCAGCGCGTGGCCCAGATCATTTTTTCCACTTCTTCCTCGATGGAGGAGGCCACGGCTGAATTTCCGATGTTGGCGTTGATTTTGACGAGGAAATTGCGGCCGATGATCATGGGCTCTGATTCTGGATGGTTGATGTTGCAGGGAATGATGGCGCGGCCGCGGGCCACTTCGTCCCGCACATATTCCGGGGAGATGTTTTCGCGGATGCCGATATATTCCATTTCTGGCGTGACAATGCCTTTGCGGGCATAATGCATTTGGCTCACGTTGGCTCCCGGCTTGGCTCGCCGGCCCTTGCCGGATACTTCCGTGTCTCCGCGCTCAAGCACCCAATTGGCCCGCATGCGCGGAAGGCCTTTTTTCAGGTCTATGGCCACGGCGGGGTCCGTGTAAGGACCGGAGGTGTCGTAGACAGTTAAGGAGGACGCCGCTTTATCGGCGGTTTCAATCTTTCGCATGGCCACGCGGAGATCCGGCCTGCTGCCGGGGGCGTAGACCTTGGTAGACGACGGAAAGGGCGTACGCGAAATGACGCTTTCAGAGGGTGTTTTTTCAGTTTTGTTCATTTGATCTCCTGGCGAGAAATGCTTTCGCTTATGTTACAAAATACCTGACTTTTCTTTCAAGTTTCCTTGAGCAGCCGCTCCATGTCCAGAATGGCGGAAATCTTGTGCATCAGCTTGGGAAAGTTGATGGGTTTGATGATGTAGGACTGGGCCCCGTGCTGAAAGCTCATTTCGATGTCTTCGGGCCCGTCCTTGGCGGTGCACATGATGACGGGGACGGTTGCCGTCTTGGGATTGGATTTCAAGCGCAGGAGGACTTCCCAGCCGCTCATGTCGCCCATCATGACGTCCAGAAGGATGAGGTCGGGCCTATCGGCGTCTGTCTGAGCGAGAGCGTCCTTTCCCGTGAAGCAGGCCGTGGCATCGAATTGGTTTGCAGGAAAATTGATCCGGATCATTTCCGCGAGCGGCCGTTCATCGTCCACAATGAGGATTTTGTATTTCTTCATTTTGGGGCCATGCTTTCCAGGCGAAGCTGCCGCTTCAACACTTTTTGCAGGGCGTTTTTGGGCAGCTCCTTGCGAAACTCCAAGTCCCGCGGGCGTTTGTAGGGCGGGAGCTTGTCTTTGCAGAAATTGAGGATATCCTGCTTGTCCGCCGGCGCGCCCTCTTTCAAAACGATGAACCCTTTCACATATTCGTCGCCGGAGGCGTCCGGAATGCCCACCACGGCCGCTTCCAGCACGGCGGGGTGGGTGATGATGATGGCCTCCACCTGGGCGGAAAAAACCTTCAAGCCTTTCACGATAATCATATCTTTGATGCGGTCCCGGATATAAAGAAATCCCTCCGCGTCCTGCAAGCCCACATCCCCTGTTTTGAACCATCCGTCCGCGGTGAAAGCGGCTTTAGTGGCTTCCGGCTGGTTGAAATATCCCAGCATCACTCCCGGCCCGGAAATGCAGATTTCCCCTTCGCTGTTCACAAGCAGTTCCTTTTCATTTTCATCGATGATTTTGATTTTGACTCCGGGAATGGCCGGTCCCACGCTGCCGGGCTTCCATCGGGACGCGGTGTTGCAGTTGGTCACGGGCGAGGTTTCGGTCAGGCCATAGCCTTCCTGAATGGGAATGCCGATGTTATTTTTAAAGCGGTCCATGGTGTCTTTGGTGAGAGGGGCCGAGCCCGAAATGCACATTCTCACGGTGCGGAAAAATCCCCAGCGCAGGACCCATTTTTTAAGCCCCTTGGCCTGCTCCGCCAGCACGGCATAAATCTGCGGCATGGCCGTAAAGCAGGTGACGCGCTCTTTCATCATCAACTTGAGCCACGGCTTGGGCGGGCGGATGGATTCGGCCATGATCATGGACGCTCCTTCGCAGAGGGGCACCAGCACATTGGTGGTCCAGGCGAAAACATGGAACAGGGGCAGGAGGATGAGAAAGCGGTCGCTGATTTTAATTTCCAAGGCCTGCGCGGAGGCGCGCGCGTTGCTGAGAAGGTTCGAGTGGGAAAGCATGGCGCCTTTGGGCACGCCCGTGGTGCCGGAAGTATAAAGAATGAGCATGGGATCTTCCGCTTTGCAGGCAGGCGGAGCGCCGTGGGGTATTGTATAGAGATTTGTGAAGGGTTTATGGATTCCATCCGCCGCTTCCAGTCCGATCACCCATGCTTCTTTCAAACCCGGATAGATTCTTTCCGTCTCGATGATTGTTTCAAGATGGACGACGTTTGTGATTAAATGCCTGGCCGAAATATCGTTTAAGATATAGCGGACTTCCTCAGGTTTGAGCAAAAAATTTATTGGGACGGCTGTCGCTCCAAGGTGGCTCAAGGCGAAAACGGTGAATATGAATTCGGGGCAGTTCTTGGAAAAAACCGCCACGCGGTCTCCGGCGTTGACCCCCCATGAGCTCAATCCCGCGGCCACGGACAAGCTTTGCTCTTGCAGCTCCGCATAACTCCATTCTTTCTCCTGATATTTAAGAGCGGTGCGGGTGGAATTGGCAAGAGCTGCGTTCTGAAGGAACTCAGAGAGGGTCATCCCCCTACCTGCCTTTGCCCGATAAGGCAATGCAATTTTGCTTCGCAAAATAGGCAGGTAGGGGGATCACGGCTATATTGTAACCCTCAATGTTGCCGCAAGCAAGGTTTTTGTGTAAGCGTTTTGCGGCCGCTCAAAAATTTCCCGCACAGCGCCCTGCTCAACAATCTCGCCCTCTTTCATCACCAGAACTTTGCCGGCCAGCTCTTCCACCACGGACAAGTCGTGCGTGATGAAAAGATACGAGATTTTGCGTTCGTTCTTGAGAGACAAAAGAAGTTTCAATATCTGCGCCTGGATGGTGACGTCCAGAGCGGACACGGGCTCGTCCGCAATGATGAGTTTCGGGTTGGCGGCCAGGGCGCGGGCGATGCCCAATCTCTGTCTTTGCCCTCCGGAAAACTGGTGCGGGTAATCGTGTAAAATGTCGGCAGGCAAGCCCACGGATTTGAGCAAGTCCGCCGGTGTTTGAGAACTTTTGGAAAGCGCCAGGGCTTCTTTGAGCATCGTGCCCACTGAAAGTTTGGGATTCAACGACGCGTAGGGATCCTGAAAAATCATTTGCACTTCCCGGGCCCGCACTTTCCCGTCCAAAAGAATTTCTCCCGCATCGGGCTGGATCAACCCCTGAATCAACTTGCCCACGGTGGATTTCCCGCTGCCGGATTCCCCCACCAGGGCCACAATTTCATTTTCCGCGATGGAAAACGAAACATTTTTAACGGCTTGAACATACCCCTTGACCTTGAACAGGCCGCTCTCAATCGGGAATTTCTTTGAGAGGTTTTTTACATCAAGCACGATGCACCTTGGCTGTTTGCGGCACGGCGCGCAGGAGTTCCTGCGTGTAGGAGTGGGCGGGACTGCTCAAGACGCTTCGGGTGGCTCCGCTCTCCACCACCTCCCCGTTTTTGAGCACATAAATCCGATCTGTGGTTTGAGACACAATTCCCAGATGATGAGTGATGAGGATAAGCGCCATGCCCATGTCTTTCCTCAATTGAGCAAGCAAGTCGAGAATTTCCTTTTGCACGGTCACGTCCAGCGCCGTGGTGGGTTCGTCCGCAATGAGCAGGCGCGGCGAATTGGCAATGGCCATGGCAATCATGGCGCGCTGTCTCTGGCCGCCGGACACCTGGTGCGGATAGGAATTGTAAATCCGCTCCGGCTCGGGCAGCCGCGCATTGGACAGGGCAGCGAGGGCACTTTTTTTAAGATCAGCTTGCGATAATTTATTTTCCGCATGAACCTGAATGGCCTCTTCAATTTGGTCCCCGATGCGGAGCACCGGGTTGAGGGAGCTGAACGGGTCTTGAAAAATAATGCCGATGTCTTTGCCCCGGATGGCCCGCATGTCCTGCTCAGGCAGCGCCAAAATGTCTTTGCCCTGAAAAATGATTTTTCCCTGTGTGATGTTGCCTTCATGAGGCGAAATCAGGCGGAGAGCCGCCAGGGCAAGGGTGCTCTTGCCGCTGCCGGATTCCCCCAC
Organism: Elusimicrobia bacterium RIFCSPLOWO2_01_FULL_54_10; assembly: GCA_001799975.1. Classification (GTDB taxonomy): domain Bacteria; phylum Elusimicrobiota; class Elusimicrobia; order 2-02-FULL-39-32; family 2-02-FULL-39-32; genus 2-01-FULL-60-11. Next base: position 10,294 of record MGUQ01000127.1, read on the forward strand.
CAACCCCACGCTTTCCCCTTCGGCAATCTCGAGGGAAGCGTTCCGAAGCGCGGGAATGATTTTCTTGCCCCGGAAATAATCCACAGAAATATTTTTTATGGATAAAAGCATCAGGACCTCGGGTCCAGGGCGTCACGCAAGCCTTCGCCCAGCAGATTGAACGCCATCACTGTGGTCAAGATGGCCAGCCCCGGGAAAACGGAGAGCCACCAGGCAAAATAAATGTAGTCTTTGCCGGCCGAGAGCATGTTGCCCCAAGACGGATCCGGCGGCTGAACGCCCAGGCCCAAAAATGAGAGCGCGGATTCCGTAAGGATGGCCCCGCCCACGCCAAGAGTGGCGCTCACAACAACCGGAGCCACCACATTGGGCAGCAGATGCACAAAAAGAATTCTTGGAGTGGAAGCGCCCAGCGCCCTGGCCGCCAGAATGAAATCACGCTCTCTCAAAGACAGAGTTTCTCCCCGCACGAGGCGCGCCAGGCCCGTCCAGGAGGTGACGCCGATCACAATCATCACATTCACAATGTTGGGCTCCAGAAACGCGATCACCATCAAAATGAGAAAAAATGTGGGAAAGCAAAGGAGGATATCCACCGCGCGCATGAGCACCGCGTCCGTCCAGCGGCCGAAATAACCCGCAATCAAGCCCACAAGCGTGCCAAAGAGGGTGGCAATGCCTACCGCCACAAACGCCACCACGAGCGACACTCGGGTGCCCCAAAGAAGCCGCGAAAAAACATCCCGGCCCAGATCATCGGTTCCCATCCAATGCTTGCCGGAGGGCGGCTGCAGACGGTCAATCAGACTTTGATCTGCAAAGTGGCTCGGCGCCAGCCAGGGAGCGGTCAGAGCCAAAATAATTAAAATCACCATGAGGAGAGCGCCGGCGAAGGCCAGTTTGTTGCGAAAAATCCTGTGCAAATATATGGAAATCATTGATAGCGTATCCTGGGATCGCAGAACGCGTATAAAAGATCGGCCAGCAGATTTCCCGCCAATGTGAGGAGAGCCACGATGGTGCCGATGCCCATGAGCATGGGATAATCCCGCGCCATGATGGCGTCATAGCCCAGACGGCCCATGCCGGGATAGGCAAAAATCGTTTCAAAAATAAAACTTCCGCCAATCAGTTCCGGAAGCATGAGCCCCAGAAGCGTGACAATGGGAATAAGAGCGTTTCTAAAGGCATGTTTTAAAATCACGGTTCGCTCAGGCAATCCTTTGGCGCGCGCGGTGCGCACGTAATCTTGCCGGATCACTTCCAGCATGGCGGACCTGGAATATCTTGCCAGTCCCGCCAGGCCGGTTAATGCCATCACAAACACCGGCAGCACCAGGTGCGCTGACATGTCCAAAAATTTTCGCCAGGCGGACAAGTCGCTGTAATGAATGGAGCGCAGGCCGGAAATGGGCAGGAGCCCAAGTTTCAAGCCCAGTCCGATCATCAAAAGAAGCGCCACCCAGAATGTGGGCACGGAAAAGCCCAAATATACGAAGAACGTTGAAATTTTATCGAAGAGAGAATCTTTTTTGACCGCCGAGAATATTCCGATGGCCAGCGCCGCCGTGAATATAAGAATGAGCGACAAAATGTTTAAAAGCAAAGTGGCAGGCAGGCTCTCGGCGATTTTTTTGATCACGGGCCTGCCGTCGCGGAAGGAGGTGCCGAAATCAAGGCGGCTCATCCGCTTGAGCCATTTCCAATAGCGCTCATGCCAGGGACGGTCCAGCTCATAGAGTTTCACGAGCTTTTCCCTGGCCTCCGAAGACATGCGGGTGTTCAAGTCCGTGACCAAGTCCGTGGGTTTTCCGGGGGCGAGCTGCATGATAAAGAAAGTCATTAAAGTGATCCCTAACAGAAGTGGAATCATCATAAAAAGGCGTTTGATAAGATATGGGGTCATAGGTCTTTATTGATCACCGGATATTTCACATTTTTTTCCCGCACATACCATTTATCAAAGTTCCATCCAAATCCGAAAGTGGACAAGGGCACTTGCCGCATTCCTTCAAAGCGTTCGTGCACCACGGGCAGATAATCCGGGTAATAGAGAAAAATATAAGGCAGGTCGTCATGCACAATCCTGTGCATTTCCTGGTAAAGTTTTTTCCGCTTTTCAAGATCGAAGGTCCTGCGGCCTTCTTCCAAAATAGCGTCCACGCGGGCGTTCTCGTAGCTGATGAAGTTGAACTGCCCTTCTTTTTTTTGGGAGGAGTGCCAGATGCTGAACTGGTCCGGGTCCGGGGCCGTGGTCCACCCCAAAATCATGGCGTCAAAATCCTTTTTGTCCACAAAGTTCTGGATGAAGGTGCTCCATTCGATGATGCGGATGTGCATGCGGATGCCGGCTTTTTTGAGCTGCTGCTGGATGATTTCTGCCGAGAGCGAGCGCATCTTGTTGCCCTGGTTGGTGATGAGGGTGAATTCAAAGGGCTTCCCCCCTTTATCCAGAACGCCGTCGCTGTCCGAATCCAGCCATCCTGCTTCCGCAAGGATGCTTTTGGCAAGTTCGGGGTCGCATTCGAAATCCTTGACGGCCGGGTTGTAGGCCCAGGACAACGGCAGAAAGGGCCCCGTGGCCTCCGAGCCCAGTCCCATCACCACGGCTTGCACCAGCTCAGACTTGTTGATGGCGTGCGCCAGGGCTTTGCGGATTTTAATGTCTTTGAACAGGGGCCGTGCCAGGTTGAAAGCAAAGTAGGTGTAGACGGCTCTCGGCAGGCGATATCGATTATAGCTCTCGAAAAATTCTTCATACGCATGATACTGGTCCGGCGTGAGCAGCATGGTATCGATGCTTTTGTTGCGGAGCTCCAGAAATTCCACGGAATTGTCAGGAATGACGCGAAAAATGTAGCGAGCAATGTGAGGGCGGCCGTCAAAATATTTGGGGTTGGCTTCCAGCACGATTTTCTCGTCCACCCTCCATTCTTTGAAGATGTAGGGGCCGGTGCCCACGGGTTTTTTGTTCGCCGGATGCTCATTGAACGCGTTTCCCTTGGCTCCGCCAAAAACATGTTTGGGAATGATCCCGATGCCCCAGGATTCAAGAGCGGGCACATACGGTTCGGAGTAGGTCACTTTCACCGTCATGAAATCCGGCGTTTCCACGCGGACGACCTTGTCGAAGTCGGATGCTCGCGGAGTTTTGACTTCCGGGTCTTTCAGGCGGTCGTAGGTGTAGAGGACGTCTTCGGCCGTGAACGGTTTTCCATCGTGCCAGAAGATGCCGCTTTTCAGATGAAATGTGATGACCTTGCCGTCTTTGGAAACCTCCCAGCTTTTTGCCAGGTCCCCGGTGAGTTCAATGTTTTCGTCATATTTGATGAGCCCGTTGTAAACGAGACCGTTGATGGAGCTGGAAACGCTGTCTGAAGCCAGAACGGGGTTCAGATATGAAGCGTCGCCGATGGAACTTTCAACGAAGGAGTCGTCATAGGCGGGCGGGGATGCGGTGTCGAGCGGGGCCCGGGAGGTTCGGTTTTGACAGGCCGCGCCCAGGAGGAGGAAAAAGGAAAGGAATTTTTTCAGATGGCGATGGTGACGAGGGTTTCGGTGGAAGTCACGCCCGGGATTTGGCGGATTTTGTTCACCACCACGTTCGTCATGGTTGAAAGATCGTCCGCCTCAATGTCGCACACCAGGTCCCAGCGCCCATAAACGCCGGACACATGCAAGACGCCCTTGGTGTCCTTGATCTTGGCCAGAGCGCTTTTTTCTTTGCCTGAGGAAAGTCTCACGAGAACCACACCTGTCACCATTGTTTTAACTCCTTAAGTTAATTTACGGATTTGCCGCCGGCAAATATTTGGAAAAGAAAATGTGGGCGATGCCCCCCGCCAGAGGCGGGAACAAAAGCGAGGACAGGAGGCGGAAAACCATGAAGCGCGGCGAAATAAGGGCGGATTCAATGGGCAGGCGCGCCACTGCCCAGAGTGACCAGGCCGTGACATAGGCCACCAATGTGCCCAGGCCCGCTCCGGCCTGATAGAGGGCGGCCACAATGGGGAAGCTGGTATAAGGCCCCCCAGGCGTGATGGCTCCCACGGCGCAGCCCAGCCAGATGCCCCGCCAGCCGGATTCTCGTCCCAGGCTTTTGGCGATGACTTCTTTGGGCACCAGCGTCTGGAGAAGCCCGGAGATTCCAAAGGCCAAAACAAGGATAGGCATGACTTTGATGAGCGTGCCCAATCCAAACTTCCATCCTTCGGTCAATGTTTCCGGGCCTTTTTTATAAGCGATCCAAGAGAGGACAGATGCGACAGCGGCAAAAAAAAGTGAAATGTTCCTCATGATTCTTCCGGCGCAGGAGGTTCTTTGGCGGAAAGTTCGCGGCCTTTGAAATAAGCCTGGGTGATGGAATAGGCCCAAAGCCCCAGAAAAACAAATGTGACCATGTTCAGCGTGTGTTTGTGCTGAGCTGCGGACGCGAGAACCACGGCTTGCACTTCAAGAGGGTCTGATGCAGGATCGATCGGGCCCACGCCCTTCATAATCCACACGGTGGGGACGATAAAAAGGATCGCGGCCGCCACAATGAGCAACCAGCCCTTTTTGTGTTCGCGGTTGTAAATTTGGCCCAACCCTGGGCCGAGGAGAGACAAGAGGCTTGCGATAAGCGCTTTCTTCATCTAAAATGGATACGATAACTTATCAAATATGAGAGTCAAATTCAATTTTGCGTTCCCACTCCTTGCGGCAGCTTGTCTGGCTCAGCCTTGCCGTGCTTTCGGCCAAGTGGATGCCTTCCCCCCCGCCCTCGTGCAAGACCTTTCGCAGGGAACCTCTGCCATCTATCTTTTGGATTTTGAGCAGGCCCATATGCATTTCCGCCATGCCATAGAGCAGGACCCCGCGCACCCCGCAGCTTACTTTTTTGACCTCATGTGCACGTGGTATGAGCTGGCGTATGATTCATTGTCCCTGCGCAATCCCCAGAAGGAAAAAATTCTCGAAGCGCAGGCGGATTTGGCCATCCGGAAGGCCGAAGCCTACGCCAAAAACCCGCAAACCGCCGCGGTGGGATATCTTTATTGGGGCGGCTCGTTGGGAGCCAAGGGCTGGTACAATGTGACGCGGCGCAATTGGGTGCGCGCTTATTTTTCCGGAAAAAAGGGCTACGAGCACATGAAAAAAGTGTTGGAGTTGGATCCGGAGCTTTATGACGCTTACCTGGGCGTGGGAATGTTTGAATATTACGCGGCCACTCTGGGCTCCGCGCTCCGCGCACTGGCCTCGTTCATGGTGCGGGGCAATAAAGAGGAAGCCGTCAAAT
>MGUQ01000127.1:15720-17363 GCA_001799975.1 Elusimicrobia bacterium RIFCSPLOWO2_01_FULL_54_10
GATTTTTACGGTTTTTCAGATGAAGCAGTGGCGGAAAATGCTGGATCTTTGCGACGATTATTTTTTGCTGGCCGACGCGGGCCCCCAGCCGGAAAAGCAGGTGAACCGCTATGAAAAGATTTTTTCAAAGGCCTTCTATCACTGCGGCCTGGCGTCGTACCAGCTGGGAAATGTCCGCGGAGCCAAACAATTTTTCGACCGCACGATTGACCAAAAGAATGAGTTTGAAGGGTGGAAAACCCTGGCGTATCTGCGCCGGGGTGAAATTTTTGATTTGGAAGGCAAACGGACCGAAGCTCTCGTCAAATACCGCGCGGTATTAAAGTATCGGGATGTTTATGATTCCCACAAAACCGCGCGCGCCCGCATCCGCAAGCCGTATTCAACGGATTCTAAAGCAGGAATCCTCTCCGGCCAAAGCCCTCTCGAACCGCCGCACTAACCCCAGCGCTCGTGCCAGAGCACGAAGTTGAGGACGCACCAGATGCGGCGGTGGTTGTCGCGTTTTCTGGCGAAATGTTCGTCAAGCAGATTTTTCACGGCTGAGGAGTTCAGATATCCGGTCTTTTGGATTCGCTCCGGCGAAAGCGTTTGCAGCACAAAATTTTTGAGTTCCCCGGCAATCCACGCCGGGATGGGCGGAGAAAATCCCTTCTTTTGGCCCTTGATGATTGAGTCCGGCAGTTTTCCCTTCATCAGCTTGCGCAGAGCCACCTTGGTTTCAAATCCGCAAACTTTATGCTTGGCCGGCATCTGCGATGCCAGCTCCACAATGCGGTGGTCCAGGATGGGCACGCGCACTTCAAGGGCGTGGGCCATGCTCATGCGGTCGGACTTGACCAGGAACTGGTCCAGCAAATAAGTCTGCTGATCGGAAAAAAGCAGTTTTTCCAATTCCGCGCCTTCTCCGATTTTATTGAAAATGTGCTGAAAACTCTCAAACCCGTCATGTCCCTTCCTTTGATTCTGGAAATCGGCAGAGTAGAGATTGTCCTTGTCGTCCTCGCTGAAAATTTCTTTCCACGCGTAGTGAGAGCGCGGCGCCGCAAACTGCGCTCCATAAACGAATTGTTTCAATTTGTAATCCCAGCTGATTCTGCCCCATGACACCGGAAGAGCGCCAACCGCTGAGGAAATAAGTGATCGGGCAAAGGCGGGGATTCCCCGGTAGCGTTCCGCCCAGTGCGTGGCAAGGTAGGTGGGGTAGCCGCCAAAAAGCTCGTCGCCGCCTTCTCCGGAGAGGGCCACGGTGATTTTTCTTTTGGCGGCCTGGCAGAGCAGGAATGTGGGAATGGCGGAGGTGTCCGCAAAGGGCTCGTCAAAATAATCCGCGGTTTTAAGAATCAATTCCTCCGCTTTGGGCTGCAGCACAATTTCCTCATGCTCAGTCCCGCAGACGCGGGCAATTTCCCGCGCGCCCTCCCGCTCGCTGTAAGACGCCTCCGCCCGGCTTCCCCCCCGGAAATCCACTGTGAAGGTTTTCACCTTTTGCGAAGAAACCTGGGAGGCGTAATAGGCAATGGCGCCGGAATCGAGGCCGCTGGAGAGGAAAACGCCGTTGGGCACGTCGGATCTCAGCTCCATCATGAGCGAATCCCGCATCAGCTGGTCCAGGGATTTTTCATAAAAATCCCAGCCCAGGT
>MGUQ01000128.1 GCA_001799975.1 Elusimicrobia bacterium RIFCSPLOWO2_01_FULL_54_10
GGCGGGGAGCGCCGGATCCCGCCCCCCCGCGCGCGCCGCATCCCACATTTCATTGTCTGCCAAGCCAATTTTATAAAGACTCCACGCGGCGGCTTTCATGACCGGCCGGGCAAAGAAGATGAATCCGGGGTACGCAAACAGAATCTCCAAAAACGGCGCCAGGCGGGCCCAGCGCAAGCCGAACACTGAGGCCATGTTTTGAGACCGGACGCCGCCGCTGCGAACCAGGCCAAAATCTGATTCCGGGACGACGATGTCGTTGCCCCATCCGAAATTCTTTCTAATTTTTCCTTCGGCAACCAGGTCAAAATCCGCCTTGTCGGCCAGGGGCTCAAAGAGCTTGGCGGCCCTCACCGCCCGGGCTTTCACGTCAATTAACTTTACGTTTTTGCTGGGCATGGCAGGCACAAAAATTTTGGTTTTCCCGCTGAAAATCATTTGCGGGACATCAACGCTGACGAAGGCGCATGCAGGCCGTTGGATTGCTTTGACGGCTTCCTCAAATATTTTGTCGTCCGGTATTGCCGGCCGGCCCCTTTCCCCCCTGCCCACGATAACTCGCGCGACTGAGTCAAATTCCTCGAGAGTGACGTTGTCAGCCGTGCGAAGCAGGGCCAGGATCCGCGCCATTTGCGAAGCAGGGCGGTCCATGAAGTAGGAAGAAAAATTCTCATCATCGGGGAAAGGATTGTTCTGAAGCGCTTGCAGGTTGGACATCACGGTAGGATGCCATTCCGTTTCTAACGCTCTCATGGCCTGATCTTGGGCTCTTTGTTGTTCCGCCAGGAGCGCGTTTTCCGCAAGAGATTGATTGACCCGAGTTTGGTCCCTTTCAAAGCGGATCCGCCGGATCCACTTTCCGGTAGTCCCTTGGGAAAGATGACCGGATTTTTCAAGAAACCTTGCCGCCGGCAATAAGCCCCGCGCTTGTTCCAGAATCTCCAAGGCCGCGTCAAATTCCCCTTCTTGATCGGTATCGTAGGATTGTTGGATCAGCGCGGAAAATCGCTCCGAAAGAGTTTTCGCTTCCAGCTTGGAGCGTTCGTCTTCTGCCACCCTGGCAAGCCTTTCTTTTTCGCGAATGCGCTCCGCGTGAGCGGCAAGTAGCTCCCGCAACCGCCCCCGCACAAGCCCCTTGCCAATTTTAATCTCAGAAAGTGAATCTTTTAGTTCTGCCGAAAATTTCAGACTTTTCGCTCTTGCTTCTTCGCGCAGCCGGCTCTTTTCAGCCGTCATGGCCTCCTGATGCGCGGTAATCCGGCCGCGCAGCGCTTCCTCCGTTCCCTGAGGCAGGAATCTTTTGTGTTGCGCTTTGCGGACTGAAGATAATTTAGAACTTGCATCCTTGATCTGCGTATCAGCTTCCTCAAAGTCATTCGCAATAATGGCTGCGGCAGATTTCTCCAAGATCGCTTCAACGTCCGCAAGGATTCCCTGCGCTCTTTGAAACCGCTCCTTCTCTCGCCGCTGAACTTCCTCGCGCCTGGCTGCTGCCGCATCGTCAATGAGATCCGGTTGCGGGGCGGCCGTTTCAGCGCGGGGCGGTTTCTGAGAAGCCTCTGGCGCCGGTGCGCGTGCCTGCGGTTTAACGGCGACCGGCGTCTCCAAAACTTTTTCCGCGCGGTGTTCTTTGACGCCGCGACGGCGGATTTTTTCGGCGCCCGCCTGGCGCTTTTTGATGACGGAATGGATTCTGCGCACGGTCCAGCGGGCCAGCTTTCCGCTCGCGAACCAGAAAGCATAGGTGGCGAATGCAGACTGCAGCCACTTCATCAGCGTCGGGGCATTCTTCATGTCTTCAACATGGCTTGACAAGAAAATGATTCCGTACGACAAGGGATAGCCGGGGGAATGCCTGAACAAGCCCATCATGATCAAATCAGTCACCGGCAGGGCAAGGGAGACAAACAGAAATGCCGGTGCGAACGTAAGCAGGAATCCGCCCAGCTAGCGAGTTTGCGCGACGCGCCTTGCCTCCCACAGAATTCTGGCCAGAAAGAGCATGGCAAACACCGGCATCAACAAGAACGCGGCGATACCCTGCCGCGTTTCCGCAATCCATTGCAAATGCTTCCATACGAAAAATTGAACGTCGGACATGATGTTTCCCAGCAAAAACTCTTCCGCGTTGTAAAAGTTGTAAAGGAGAATCAATGAAACCGTCAAGTCTCCAAGCACCGTGCCGATTTTCCACAACTGTGGCTCCGTGAGCCCGAACCATGCCGCTTCCGGGTTCGCTCCGGTATTTCTGTGGATCGCCGTTCCCAGGGCTCCTGCGCCCGCCAAGCCCGCCGCCCAGCTTGCCCACGCGGGCCATTCCAATGTGGGCAAAATGACGTTGAACTGCGGCAGATACAACAAAGCCAATATGCCGACGACTGCCAGGGGCGCTTGGGTTCCCGAAGCCCAGTCGGGAAAGCGCTTGATTCGCCGTTGAGCCGGCGTCCTGCCCGACGGCTCACCGCGATCCATTTTATTCCGGAGATCGAGCACGGTTGTATCGGAGACAGTCAAATCATCCGGCAAACCCCGCAGAAGGCGCCGGGCAACCATGTATTGGCGGGCATTGTAAAAGCCGATCGCTTCCTTCGCCCTGTATGCCATGCTTTCCGCTTCCGGCATTTCCCTGCTTTTTAACAGGATTCCGGCCAGCGTGCGCAAATTCCTGACATGGGCCCATTCCCTATTAGATACTCGGGACCATTTCTCCGTAGGAGTTCTGGGTTCAAATTCCTCTAAAAATCCGGCGGCATTTTCAAAACGCCCCGTTTCGATCAATGCCTGGCCTAAAATCGAAACGACTCCGATGGTTCTCCGGATGGCCGGATTCAATACATAGAGACCGTCAGCCCCGGCTGTTCCCAACAGGGTAACGGCTTCATCAGGCTTTCTCTCCGAGAATTTCTCCTGCAAATGGATGGAGGCCAGGTTGGCCCTCGCCGTGTATTTCAGTCTGTGTAGATTCTCCAATCTCTCCGGGGCGCCTGAATTGGGGGAAAGGCGCGTCGCGGAAATCACCGCATTGATCTGCTCCAAGTTGCGGCGCAGCGCGGCCTCCGCGTCCTGAAAGCGTCCCAGCCGTTTCAGTACGGTAGAAAGGACGTTTCCGGCATCAAATTGCTCCGCAATCCATCCCCTCCTGTCGCTTCCAGCAAGCTGTAGCACGCTTTCCAACGCCCATTGGGCTTGTTCCAGAATCGGGCGAAAGTTGTTCCTGGCATCCCCGTGAACGATTTCAGGGTTCGCTCGCACAAAATCATCCTGCTCCGTCAAAACAATTCTCGCCGCCTTCGTGGCAGTCTTCAGTTCCCGGGAAAACCCCATCCGGGAAACCATGCCAATTGCGGCAAGCGGATTATTGCTCCATTGTTCTTTAAAATTGTCCCGGACTCTGCTCCCGGGCGTCTCTGAATGAACAATCCCCTTCCCGATTCTGGCTAAAAGCGCAGGATAATTTGCGGGATCCCTCCGTTCCAGCTCACGAAGCACCCTCCAAACTTTTTTTGGAGAAGAATGAATCCACTCGGATAGCTGGAGGACGGCATTCCTTTCTTGCGGGCGCCGGATTATAAACAACCCTGTGCTAAGTTTCTCGACTTTGAGACCGGCGTTTTCGAAAGCGGCTATAATTTTAGCCTCTTCCCCGTAGTTCCAAATGAGGGCGCGGCCCCGTTCTGTGAGCCTGCCGGGAAGTTCCCGAGCGAATCGTTCCAGCACTTCATCCGTGCCCTTATAATCGTCCCAAAAATCCATGAGCTTTGCCGGCCGCGAATCAGGCATCAGGCCGGGCATGTTGGGCATGTTCCAGAGAATGACATCGAATTTTCTACCCGGAAAGATTTCGGAGCCGTCCGGCGCTGTGAAAATATCCCCCGCGCGGGTAATGGGAAAGTGCTCATCCCGTTCCCATTCCCCAAAAACCGCCTCCCGATATGCGTTGATCAGACGGGAATGCTCCTTCCTCTCATCAATAAACGCATGCCACTTCTTAATCAGGTCCGGATCTTGAAGATCGGGGACAAAATAGTAATCCCCCGTATCAAAATATTCCAATTGAAGGTCATAAATTTTCTCGTTCATTCTGGAGGCCCCGGTCTTTTGATATTCTTCCTTGATCGCATCGGACAACGCCTGGGGAAGAACCGGGTACACCGCGAACGCCTGGCCGCCGGGGCCGTACAAAACGTCAAATTCAATGATGTCAAAATCCGCAATTCCGGTGAGCTCCGCGCATTTTTGGGCATCGGCAAGTTGGAATTGCAGAGTTTCAAGGCCGCCTGCGGGCGATTTTGTCCGGTCTGTCCGCTTGGGAACTGAAACTCTTCTGAATTGAAGCCCTCCCGGGCCTTGCCGCATCGGAATGTGTTCCAGGCGGCCAATCCCCAGGGCCGTCAAAAGCCGGTCTGCAGGAACCTGTTCCGCGCCTTCCTTGGAAATTTCTTCAAACGGCTTCTGCGGGAAGCACAAATCCCGTAATTTGGCATCCATCTGCCGGGCTTCCTCCCGCAAGGCATTGAGTTCGTCCTGAATTTTTTGATCCGTTGCGGGCGCACGGCGTGCGATTCTGTTCATCTCCCTGTGGATGTTCCGCAGTCGCGTCTCAAGATTTGCATATGCGCTGAACCAGGGGTTTCGAAGCAGCGCCTCTTCGCCGTTGGCGGCCACATCCTTCAAAAATCCCGCCAAATGACGGGTGAGAGGATTCCGCTCCAGGCGCCGGACCACAACATCAAAATCATCAAAATACCGTTCCATTTGGGGGAATCGATATGTATGGAGCCAGTCAAAAAGCTCGTTGGCATCTTTGATGTTGCGGGACGACGTTCCGTCCCCGTTGGGGATGAATCCCACCTTTGACTCCAGGAGCGGCTGGGCAAACGGATTGCTGACAAATGCCTCCCGCTCCATATCCATGAGCGCCCGGATGTCGTTATGGTCGGGAATGATCCCCACGGAAGCAAGAGAAACGCTGCCATGCGGGTTGGACCTGACCGCATGGATGATTGAGCGTCCATACAATCGATAAATCTCGTGGGAAAGGGATTGCATCCAATCCGATCCCGCGGATGCGAGAGCTGGCGCAACGGAAGTGGCTTGCCGCAGACGCGCAAAGCTGTCGGACAAATCGTT
>MGUQ01000129.1:0-1696 GCA_001799975.1 Elusimicrobia bacterium RIFCSPLOWO2_01_FULL_54_10
AAAAGCTGGCCCGCGGGCGGCAGCTCCCTGTCGAAATTCTTCTGTTTGAAAAAAGCCGCCGAATGGGCGGCCTTATAGAAACCATCCAAAAGCGCGGCGCTCTGCTGGAATGCGGCCCGGACTCCCTCTTCACCGAAGAGGACTGGATCTCCGCTTACCTCAAGGGGCTGGATTTGGAAATCATTGCCACAAATTTGGACAGGAGGGAATCCTTCATCCTGATCGGCCGTGACTTCATTTCCATGTCTGAAGGGCTGAAAACCATGACCATGGCCGATATCCTGCCATTCGTCTGGAACTTAAAATCAGCTGAAGATTTCAAAGGCGTGCGTTATTCACACTTTGTAAGTTTTAAGGGAGGCATGGAAGCGCTCATCAACAGGATGTTCGCCAGTCTTTCATCGGTGACGGTCAAGCTGGAATGCGGTGTGGACATGATAGCGCGGGAAGGCCAGGGATTTAGGATTTTCAGCAGCCAGGGTGAGGACTGGGTGGACGCGCTTTGCCTGGCCCTTCCAACCCAGGCGGGCGCCGGACTTTTGCGCACGGTCAATACATCACTTTCCAAAGTACTCGCGGCAATTCCCGTACGGGCCTGCGCCACGGTGAATTTGATCTATTCGTCGAGCTCTCTGGGCCGCCAGCCCCAGGGTTTCGGATTCATAGTGCCGGAAACCGAGAAAAGGCTCATTTCCGGCGCCACATTTTCAAGTTTGGAATTTTCCGGCCGCTCCAGGACCGGTGAATGCGTGATCCGGGTCTTCCTGAGCGAAAGGAGTTTTCCTAATTTGCCCCGTTCAACGCCGGAAGAAATTCTCAGAACTGCGAGGATGGAAATCGAAGATATTTTGGATATTCAGAGCAATCCGGTGGACCATTCCGTGAGAATTTTTGCAGATTCTCTGCCGGATTATCAAGAGAATCATGAGGAACTTGTGAGATCCGTGGAAGGCAAAGTCCGGGAGATTGACGGATTGGCTCTGGGGGGAAATTGGCTGAACGGCGCGGGCATTCCGCGCTGCATTCAGGCGGGGGAAGCGGCTGCAGAAAAGCTAATGGATTATTTAGGGCGGAAAATTCCGAAACAGGAAGTGTAACCGTGAAGATAGGTGGAGTTTTTGACGGGCCCCACCTCGCCGTTGCAGAAAAATCCGCCCACAGGAATGTCGCCCACCTTTTTTTGAAACGCCCGGGTGTCATGGTCTGGGGAACCGTAGAGATACGCCCCCCGCCCCAGGCAGGAAAATAGCAGGCTTCCAGCCGCGCCGCCTGCCTCGCCGCCGGGCGGGTTGCCCTTGCGCCCCGCGGTATAGCTGGATAGCATCAGTTCCAGGTCTTCCGCAGATGTTTGGGCGTCCCGCAAGTGGAACTGCACCGTCTGCCCTTCTCTTAAATCTGTTCCCACAGCCAAAATCCCCTTCTCCGGATCCGCCCCCACGATGTTGCGGATCAAAAAATCGCCCCGCTTATAATCTGAAAGCGTGGAATCCATCACCACGCCCAGAAAAAGCGAAGACTTGACAAGCTCCTGGTCTCTCGCGGGAAGCGCGTCATATACTCTTTCCAGCACTTTGAGCGGCGGCTCTTCATCCAGCTCAAGAAGAACATTGCCGTCGCAGGCAGTGATGAGCAGGGGCTCGCCGATGGGCCTGCAGCCCTGGGCCACCACGGAATCCACTTCGATGTCACCGGAGAG
>MGUQ01000129.1:1707-8106 GCA_001799975.1 Elusimicrobia bacterium RIFCSPLOWO2_01_FULL_54_10
TGTAAAGGGCATTTTCCCTGGGGCGGCGCGCGGCGCTGGCCAGCCCGCCCACTTTGGTGCTTTTGGCGAAGGCGTAATCCATGCCTTTGATGAAATGCTCCACATCGAAAGAAAAAGGATCCGCCAGCAGAATAAATTTTGGATTTTTTTCCGGTTCGGCGCCCACAACATCGTGCCACGCCTTGGGTCTCGCGTCGGAATCCGGAAGGTTATCGTTGGTCAGATGAAACAGGGTTATGTCCACGCCGGGCAGGATGGCCGCGGTCACGGAAATCCCTGATTTTTGCTCAATTTCCCTGCCGCCGCCAATCACGCCTCCGGCGGAGCAGCCCATGATCTTGCCGGGTTTCAGGCGCTTGTAAATCTGGGCCGGCACCTGGTCATAATGATGCGCGTGCTGCTGGGATATGAAAACAATTGCCAGGTCGGGTTCCGTTTTTAATTCCCTCGAAATCTTTCGGCAACATTCTTCAACTGCGGTTTCAAAATCCGGATTCTCGGAGGAAGCGGACGCCCAATGCATCAGTCAATTATACTTATGACCGTATGTTTGTCCATCATACGGCACATTAACAGCATAAAGGTAAACGCGCTCAAAACCATGATTTTCCAGACACCCGAAGAAGCGCGTTCTTTCAGGCATTTTGTAAATTCAAACATCACAAAGCATTCGAGCGCGAAGGGGGGGAAGCCCAAAAATCCCAAGACGGGCATTTCAAAGAGTTTTAGATTTTTAAGGAGGGATTCCGGCAGAGGGACCGTGTAAATCCATTTGGCTCCCGCCCAAAAGTTCCAAAACTCCCACAATCCTCCGCAAATGAACCCTGCCAAAAGAAGCTGGAGTGTGCGCGAAAAGTTTTTCTGCCGCCATTCCTGCAGGAGGGATTTGCCTTTCCACCTGGCCACCCAGGGGTCCAGAAGAAGCACAAACCCTCCCCAAACAAGGGGAAAGAAAAGATTGGGCCAAAGCAGAGGGAGGGCAAGCATCAAGGCGCCGCTCGCCGCGGACACGGCAAAAATCCGGCCCGGCAGGGGTTCGGAAAAAAAGAGGGAAAAATCGTTTCGAGGGAAAATTTTCACGCGCTCCATAAAATTGACGGTCAAAAAAATTCCAGGCAGCACGGTGCCGAAGGCCAGAAAGTTCCCAGGCCAGCGCAGCCAGGGATTGGCCGGAACCCCGGCGTAAGCCCAATTGGCAAGGCGCAGGTTGAACGCCTCGAAAATAAACCAGATGAAGGCCGATAAAGGAACTAAAAATCCCAGGAATTCCACCGGTTTTTCCAGTATTAAGGACTCCCCGCCCTTGAGGAACAACCAGCTATCCAGCATCAAGAGAAAACTCCACCAGGCAAACAGAAAGAAAAAGGTGTAAAAGGGCTCCACGCGCCGCATCATGAGGAAAAATGAAACGATAAATGCCGCCGCGGACAACGGCAATAAAACGCGCGCAATGGATTGCCTCATGGCGAAATTATACAATTTGCGATATGAGAAACCCCTCTCGCTTGCCCGGATTTCTTCTCTTGATGGCATTTTTTTCAGCCTCAGTGACCTGGGCCAATGATCCCGTCAAGGGCCTCGAAAAGAAGGTGGCGGAACACTCATTAAAAAACGGCATGAAACTGCTGATTCTGGAAAGGCGCGGGGCTCCTCTGGTGTCTTTTCAGATGATGTTCCGGGCCGGCAGCGTGGATGAGGAGTCGGGCAAGAGCGGCCTGGCCCACCTTTTTGAGCACATGATGTTCAAGGGCTCTCAAACCGTGGGGACGCGCGATTATAAGGCTGAAGCCCCGTTGCTGGATAAAATTGATCTGGCGGCGCGGGATTTGATGGATGAGGAATCTCGAGGCGAAAAGGCCGATTCGGAGAAAATCAAAACTCTTCAGAGACGGCTGGACACCCTGGAGGCTGAGCATCAGAAACTCCTGGTTCCCTCCGAATTTGAGGAAATCTACCAGCGGGAGGGCGCCGAAGGCTTAAACGCATTCACGGGCCGGGACATGACGGGATTTGTCGTGAATCTGCCGTCCAATAAATGGGAGCTTTGGCCCCTTCTGGAAGCTGACCGCATGGCTCGTCCGGTGCTGCGCGAATTTTACAAAGAGCGCGATGTTGTGATGGAAGAACGGCGCATGCGCTACGAAAACGATCCCGACGGCAAGCTCTGGGAGAATTTTTTGGCGCTTGCGTACCAAGCGCATCCCTACGGCAGCCCCACCATCGGCTGGGGGTCCGATTTAAAGCGATTGAGCCGGCAAGACGCGGTAAAATTCTTTGCCGGCCACTATGCGCCCAACAACGCCGTAGTGGCTGTGGTGGGTGACGTGTCAGCTCCCGAAGTGATTGCCAAATGCGAGAAATATTTTGCCGGGGTTGCCCCGCAGAAACTTCCGGCCCGTCCCATCACGGAGGAGCCCGCGCAGGAAGGCGAGAGGCGCGTGCGCGCCCTCTATGACTCCGAGCCGCAGCTTCTGATGGGATTTCACAAGCCCAGCGCGCCCCACGCTGACAATTTCGTTTTCGATATGATTGAGCAGATACTGAGCCGGGGCCGGACATCGCGCTTTCACCGCAGCATTGAGGATAAAAAAATTGCAATTTCCGCCTGGGCCTCAAACGGCAATCCGGGCGAACGGTTTCCCAACATGATCGTCTTTGGCGGCTCGCCCCGCAAACCCAACGGCAACCGTGAGCTGGAAACGGCCCTCCTTTCCGAAATTGACCGTCTCAAAAATGAAAAAGTCCCGGCCCGCGAGCTGGAAAAGATCATGAACCAGGTTGAATCGGATTTTATAAGGGAGTTGGCGTCCAATGCCGGCATGGCGTCGCGGCTGGCTTATTTTCAGGCGGTGCTGGGAGACTGGCGCTATCCATTTGCATATCTCGCAGGCATCCGGAGCGTTACTCCAGAAGACATTCTGAGGGTTGCGCAAAAGTATCTGAACGAATCCAACCGCACCGTGGCCTGGCTGGAGAAGCCGAAATGAGGCAATTGAAATTGGCGTCTGCCCTTCTGGTACTGACCACTCTTTCTTGGGCTGCGCCGCCAGGAAAACTTGATTTTCCACCCCTCAAGTATTCACCCCCAAAAATTGAGCGTGCCGTTTTGAAGTGCGGCGCAACCGTCTTTCTCCTGCCGGACCACGAACTGCCGCTCATCAACCTCTCGGCCATGGTGCGCACGGGTTCCATGTTTGAGCCGGCCGACAAAACCGGGCTTGCGGGGCTTGCGGGCTCTCTCCTGCGCGGAGGCGGCACGCTCACCCGGAGCCGCGAAGAAATGGATGAATTGCTCGAATTCATCGGGGCGTCAGTGGAAACCGGAATGGATGTGGAGTCCGCGGCCGCGTCCTTGTCCTGCCTCAAAAAAGATTTCTCAAAAACCCTCGGGATATTTTCCGATGTCCTTCAAAACCCCGCGTTCAGCGTGAAGAAGCTTGAAATTGAGAAAGCCAAAGTCATTGAAGCCATCCGCCGCAGAAACGACGAGCCTTTCGACATTGCCCGGCGGCAATACCGCCTCGCCATCTACGGCCCCAGTCATCCCTTGAGCCGCACTCCTGAAATCCCTGAAATCCGCAGCATCTCCCGCGCAGACCTGGCGGAATTCCATAAAAAATATTACAAGCCGGGCAATATGATGATTGCAGTATCGGGAGATTTTGAGTCCGCCGAAATGATCCGCTCGCTGGACTCTGCCTTCTCCGGCTGGACAGGCGGGTCTGTGGAGTTCCCCAAAGTCGAGGGTGTGAATCCGCAAATGCAGGCACGGGCGGGCGCGCGCCAGGTGATCTGCGCGGAAAAGGACCTGAATCAGAGTTCTCTCATTTTGGGACATTTAGGCATCAAACGCCACAACCCGGACCGCTTTGCCCTGGAGATCATGAACGAAATCCTGGGAGGAAACTCTTTCACTTCCCGGCTTTATAAGGAAATCCGCACGCGGCTGGGGCTGGCTTATTGGGTTGGGAGCAATTTTTCGGAGCCATGGGACCTGGGAACTTTGGCCGCCGGCTGCCAGACGAAAAGCCAAACGCTGGGCAAGACCGCGCGCACCGTTCTGGCCGAAATGAAGCGCATCACACAAGAAGAAGTGACGGAAGCGGAACTCAAGTTCGCCAAAGATTCCACCATCAATTCCTTTGTGTTCCGGTTTGCAACGCCGCATGCCATCGTAAGCCAGAAGATGTCGCTCGAGTATTTTGGCTTTCCGGCCGACTACCTGGAAACCTACACGGGAAAAATCAGGCGGGTGAGCGCCGGCGATGTGCTGGCCGCTGCTAAAAAGTACCTGCATCCCGATAAAATGGTCCTGGTGGCGGTGGGGAACAAGAAGGATTTTGACGTTCCACTGGAAGAATTCGGCCAAGTGAAGACGGCAGACCTCACGATTGCCGAATAGGCGGACCCATGAATTATTGGCTGGTTAAAACGGAGCCGGACGCTTATTCCTGGCAAAGATTTGTCCGGGAAGGACGCGCCATGTGGGACGGGGTGCGCAATTTCACCGCCCGGAATAACCTCAAGAAAATGAAGGCGGGGGACAATGTCCTTTTTTACCACAGCAACATCGGGAAAGAGGTAGTGGGGGTGGCCCGGGTGGTGAAGGAATCTTATCCGGATCCCACGGCGAAAGAGCCGGGGTGGGTGGTGGTGGATTTGGAGCCGTTGGGGGAGCTGGAGCGGCCGGTGAGTTTAGAGCAGATCAAATCTGAGCCTGCGCTGAAAAATATACTTATTCTGCGTCAGGGCCGCCTTTCCGTGGTGCCCCTTGCCGCCGCTGAATTCAAGGCCATTCTCAAAATGGGCGGGAATTCTTAATTCGCTGATTCGCGCGTGATGGACCGCCTCATGGGGCGGCCGTCAATCTTGTAGCCGATTCCCAAAACGTTCTGAATCAGCGCCATGCCCTGGCTGCCCAGCTTGCCGCGGATTTTGCCCACCAGGCAGGCCACGGTTTCTTCCATCGCCCCAAAAGGATCTCCCCAAAGCTTTTCGTTGATGTCTCTCACGCGCACAATCGCCCCTCTATATAGGAAAAGAAGCCAGAGAACCTGGAATTCCTTATAACCAAGAAATACGGGTTTGCCGTTGATTCTGACGCCGTGCGCGCGGCGGTTGAGCTCAATGCCTTCGAGTTCCAGAATGTCCGGATCGGTGTGAGGGGAACTTGTGTTCATGATCAACTCCTGTTTTAAAGAGGATCACTTGTCCCTCGGCGGTGGATAAAGTGTTGGTGCTTGTGGATATACAGCAATAATGATGCCACTATGTTTTGCGACGGAAGAATTGAGATTTTATTAGTTAATGGGGGGAATTATCCACAAGCTGTGGATAATTATCCACATAATGTTTATGGCTTTTTGCGGGGTTTGTGGCGGCCGGATTTGGCTTTTTTGGTGGGCGCGCATTGGGGCGTGCATTCGATTGCGCGGCAAAGAGAGATGTGAAGCTCTTCGGGCGGCTGGCAGCATTCAATGCCGTGGCAAAGTTCAACGGTCTTCCTGACCGTGTTGACGAATTCTCTGTAAAAATCCTGTTCCATTTGCGCGAACTGCCGGTCAAACTCGCGCTCAAAGGCGTCGAAATCGATGAGGCCTTCCATCAGGTCGTCCATCATGTTCCACAGGCGGTCGAATTCATTCATGGTTTTTTAAAATACTCCGATAATTTTTCCCGCAGATGGAGACGGGCCCTGTGCAGGCGGGTCTTGACCGATGCCAGTGAAACGCCCAGCACTTTGCGGATCTCTTCATTAGGAAGGCCCTGAATGTCACTCAAAAGAAGCACGGTTTTGTATTTTTCAGGAAGCTGCTGGATGGCCGCGTTCAGGCGGTCCTTGACCTCTTTGTTTTCCAGGCTGGCCAAAGGGTTGTCCGACCAGTCTCCGGCAAAATCTCGCTTGATCTCTTCGCCATTGGAGAGCACCGGCACATCCAGCGAAACCGTGGAGACTTTCTTTTTCCGCTTCTTCATCAGGAGCGTGTTGACGGCGATGCGGTATAGCCAGGTGGAAAAGCTGGAATTTTCCTTGAATGAGCGGATGTTGCGCCACGCGGAAATAAAGGCTTCCTGAAACAAATCTGCAGCGTCCGCCGCGTTCCCGCTCATGGAAAGAAGTAAGCTGTAAATTTTGGCCTCATGCTTTTTGATGAGCTCTTCAAAGGCCTTAGGGTCTCCTTCCCTGGATTTTCGGAGAAGTTCGGGTTCCAATGGATCCCTTATTTGGATGCGTTCCGCGACGGTTGGATTCACGAGCTTCATAGTATAATATTCCGATGCGCCCGTCATTTTCCGCCGAAGACACCATCGTCGCGCTTGCCACGCCGGAGGGCCGCGGGGCTATCGGAGTGGTGCGTTTGTCCGGTCCAGATTCAATAACCTTGTCTTCTTCATTCA
>MGUQ01000129.1:8189-10624 GCA_001799975.1 Elusimicrobia bacterium RIFCSPLOWO2_01_FULL_54_10
GTGGAAATTTCCTGCCATGGCGGCGGCGCCGTGCTCCGCCAGGTTCTGGGCCTGCTCGTGCAGGCAGGCGCACGGCCGGCAGAACGGGGTGAATTTTCCCAGCGCGCATTCCTGAACGGAAAACTGGACCTCCTCCAAGCAGAAGCGGTGGCAGAACTGATTTCGGCCCAAACGGCGGATTCGAGCCAGGCAGCGTTGGCGCAGTTGGAAGGCGGCCTTTCCGGCGAAATCAGAAGCATCCGCCAAAATCTGGTGGAAGCGGCGGCGTCTCTGGAAGTGGCCATCGATCATTCGGATGACGATACCGTGGGAACTGCGCTAACAATGAAAGCCATTATGGGCCGGTTGAGCGAGCAGGCAGCCCGGATCGAGCGGCTTGTTTCAAGCTATGAGTCCGGACGGATTTTGAAAGAAGGCGTGCGCATCGCCATTGCGGGCAGGCCGAACGCGGGGAAATCCTCGCTCTTAAACCGTCTGCTTTCCAGTGACCGCGCCATTGTATCGCCTCACCCGGGAACAACGCGGGACACTCTGGAAGAATCGTTCGATTTGCTTGGAATTCCGGCCGTATTGATTGACACGGCGGGCCTGCGGGTGCGCACGGCGGACCCTGTGGAAGAAATCGGCATGGAGCGCACGCGTCGGGCCATTGCGGATTCCGAAATGGCTATTGTGGTGCTGGACGCCGGAGCAGAATTTTCCGATGAAGACGAGCGCATTGCAGGCGTTATGGGCGGCAAAAGGGCGGTGGTAGCCTTGAACAAGCAGGACTTGGGGCGGCCAGTGAACCTGCCGCGCGCGAGAACCTTATTCCCGGGCCAGCCTTTGGTGTCCATCTCTGCCTTGACAGGGGAGGGCATTGACGAGCTTCTTAAAACTTTGCGCGGGCAGGTTCACGCGCTGGGCGGCGGGGGAGCGGGCGGCGCAGAAGAATCTAATTTTGTCATCACTTCCCTTCGGCAGAGGGACTGTCTGGCCCGCTCACTGGAAAATGTGCGCCGGGCGGGCGTCGCCGCCAGCGCGGGCGATGCGGAGGAATGCGTGGCCCTGGACATCCGGGGCGCGTTAGATGCTCTGGGCGAGCTCACGGGGGAAAACGCCGGGGAGGATGTGCTGGCCAAGATTTTTTCTGGTTTTTGCATAGGCAAATGATCCCGCCGCCCGCTAAGCCCTCGCCCCATCAGCATAGTCACTCCAACGCGCCCCATTCCAAATCCTCTCTCCGCATCGCCCTGGCCGCCACAACGGCCATTTTTGTCGTGGAGGTGGCCGGCGCGCTCTGGACCAATTCGCTGGCGCTCCTGTCAGATTCCGCGCATGTTTTCATGGACGCCTTGAGCTTTGGCCTTACTTACCTGGCTATCGTGCTCGCTGAAAAGCCCATTTCTGATTCCCGCACATTCGGCCTCCACCGGCTGGAAGTGTTTGCGGCCCTGATCAACGGAGCCACCGTTTTTCTCATTGCCGCATTCATCGCCATTCACGCGTTCCAGCGCCTCTCCCGGCCGCAAGACATTGCCGCGCTCCCCATGCTGGCCATTGCCGCCCTGGGCCTGGCGGTCAACCTCTTCGTCATCTGGAAGCTGCATCCCCTCTTGGGCGATGATGTGAATGTGCGGAGCGCATTTCTCCATGCTTTGGGCGACGCTCTGGCAAGCGTGGCTGTGGTGGTGGGCGGGGGAATCGTCTATTTCACCGGATTTCAGGCGGCGGATTCCATCGCCGCCCTTCTGGTAGCGGCCATCATTTTTGTGGGCGTTTACGGGATTTTCCGGGACTCCGTGCAGATCCTTCTGGAGGCCGCGCCCAAGGGGCTGGAAAAAGACAAGCTGATCGCCGCCGTGGAAGAGATTTCCGGTTCTGAGACTGTGCATGACCTGCACATCTGGAGCTTGTGCTCTCATATCCGCTCCCTTTCTCTTCATGTCATTCTGCCTCAGGCGATGATGAAAGACCAGCAGAAAATTCTCGCGGCCGTCAACTTGATGATGGAGCGGAAATTTAATATTGTTCATACGACGATTCAAATCGAGTCTGGGGAGGAATGACGAGCCATGCCTAAGAAAAAACCCGCGAAGAAATCCAAGCCTTCAGCAAAAAAGAAGGTCGTCAAAGCCAAAAAGAAAGCTCCGGCCAAAGGGACAAAATCCGCCAAAACATCGAAGATCGTAAAGCCGGCCCGCGCCCCGCAGCCCCTGGCCCCCAAACCTCCCAAGGCCGCTCCGGGTGAAAAATTTCTGGGCGAAGTGGAGGACTATTTCGGCAAAATTTCCGTCATTGCCCTGACCGTCAAAGAAGCCGTCAATGTGGGAGACACCATCCATGTGCTGGGCCACACCACGGACTTCACTCAAGTGGTTCAATCCATGCAGATTGAGCATAAAGCCGTCAAATCCGCCAAGAAGAAAGACGGCGTGGGCATTCTGGTGGGGGAA
>MGUQ01000129.1:10639-25630 GCA_001799975.1 Elusimicrobia bacterium RIFCSPLOWO2_01_FULL_54_10
TTTACCTCGTTTGAAACGGGACGTTTTTTCCTGGGCGCTTTATGATTTCGCCAACTCCGCCTTTGCCACCACCATCCTTGCGGTCATTTTCAACGTCTATTTCGTTATGGAAATTTGCAAGGGCGGCGTCCCCATCATGGGGCGCTTGGTCCCTGGAGAAGCTCTCTGGGGCTATGTCCTGGGTGTTTCCATGCTTGCGGTTTTTGTCCTGGCCCCGGTGCTGGGAGCCGTTTCAGACGCGGGAGTGCCAAAGAAAAAGTTCCTCGCTGTTTTCTGGTGCCTCGGGTGGGTTTTTTCGGCCCTCCTTTTCTTTTGCCGGCAGGGAGACTGGCTTTCGGCCTCCATTTTTTTCATCCTGGCCAACATCGGCTTTGGCTGCGGAAATTCCTTTTACAATTCCTTCTTAACAGACATTTCCACGCCTGCTAACGCCGGCCGGATCTCCGGCTTGGGCTGGGCTTTTGGCTATGTGGGGGGCGGCCTGCTTTTGGCCGTCAATCTTCTCATGCTCAAACAAGGTTTTTCCGTTTCCTCCACATTTCTTTCCGTGGGCGTTTGGTGGGCGCTCTTCGGCATTCCCATTTTCCTCTATCTTCGTGAACCGGTGCGGGCGCGGGTGTCTTCGTCCGGCTCTCTTTTGAAAAAAGGTTTTCATGATCTCTCGGAAACATTCCAAAAAATCAAGCAATACCGCGAAACTTTCAAGTTTCTGGCCGCGTACCTCATTTATAACGACGGCATCGAGACCGTCATCGTGATGGCCTCCATTTTCGGCGCCCGCGAGCTGGGATTTTCCACGACACAGCTGATCGGGTGCTTTTTAATGATTCAGGGCGTGGCATTTGTGGGTTCGCTTGTTTTCGGGCAGGTGGCGGACAGATTTTCGCACAAGAAAGCCATCGCCACCACATTATTTATCTACATCGGCATCTGCTTTTGGGCCGTGGGAATTAAAACCCAACAGCAATTTTGGATTCTGGGCGCGGTGGTGGGGCTGGTGCTGGGCGGCAGCCAGGCGGCCAGCCGCTCCCTGCTTTCTCTTCTCACGCCTCCTGAACATTCCGCGCAGTTTTTTGGCTTTTTCGCGCTGACGGGAAAACTTTCTTCCTCGATAGGACCCGTGGTGTTTGGGCTCATAGCACAAATGTTTCACCTGCGGCTGGCCGTTTTATCTCTGGCGGTGTTTTTTGCCGTGGGTCTCTCAATTTTGTATTTTGTAAAGGAGCCGGAGACAGCTCCGGCCTGATAAAATGGCTCTTGAAAGCCAGGATAATAACTGTTAGAGTCTACCCATGTTAAGGAAAAACCGGCTATTCGCCATTTTTGCAGTTGTGATGACTGCCGGACTTTTATCAGACATCCTTTCTGATTCGCTTGAGCCTTGCCCATCGGAACAGTCTCAGGATTGCGCGGCTTCTTCCTGCCATTCCGGCGGGTGTCAATTTCATTTTGGCGCGACCGCCGAACGCGGCTTGTCCCATTCGTTAATCGAGAAGAAGTTTATCATCGTTTCAGCCGTCATCCACATTCCGCAAAAACCTGTCCGCAGGCAATTGCGTCCCCCCATCCAAACCGCATAATCCGCAGCAGCACGCATCGTTACGCCTAACATCCTTTTTACTTTTAGAATAAAGAGGTCTTATGAAAATTTTAGTTATGCTTTGTTTAATATTGAATCTTGCTTGTGCCTCAGCCGTTCGGGCGGCTGAGCAGCAATTGAGTGTTTCAAAGTCAGTATATACGCTTGCCCAACTCCTTGAATCCGCCTTGGCTCAAAACGAAGCCGTGTCGTCGGCCCGTTCCCGAGCGGAAGCGATGGTCTGGGCCGTGAAGCAGTCTAAAGCTTTCCAAAATCCGCGAGGCAGGTTTTCTCTGGGAAGAAAGACAGTAGAGTCTGCAGAGGGTTCGCTGTTCGAGGCGGAAATCTCCCAGCCTATCTTTTTTCCCGGTAAGAAGAAAATCCGCACGCGGCTTGCCGAGCTGGATGCGGAAGCCTCCCGGCACAGGCAATCGAAGATCGAATCGGATGTGGCTCAGGAAGTCGCGGAGCTTGCTTATGACCATGCCATCTTTCAAAAGAAACTGGATTTTGCGGAAAAACGGCTCCAGAGAATGACCCTTGTCAAATCCTATCTGCAGGGACATGTTTTTGCGTCTCCTCAAAAACAGGCGGAGCGAAGCGTTGTCGAATACCGCCTCATGGATCTGTCGGCGGAAAAAATCAAGGCGGAATCGGAACTGGTCAAAATCCGCGAGAGGATAGGAGTGCTTGTGAACATTGAGGGGAATTCTGAGATTGACGTTCAGGTTCCTTGGCTTGCAGGAACCCGCGCGGTGAATGAAGACCAATGGAAAGCCGGCATTCTGGCAAAGAATCCGGATCTTCTGGAGCAAAAACTGTCTGTTTTGGCGGCAAAAGCGCAAAACTCTTTGGATTTCAGGGAGGCCTGGCCGGATGTTGAAGCGACTCTGTTCGTGGGACAGGAGTCCGCGGGCGAAATGGAAAAAACCGCCGGAGGAGGCCTCTCAATGCCTTTACCTGTTTTTAACCGAAATCGTTCCGGGGCGGCCCGCTCGGGGCTCAATGCCAGGGCGGAAGCAGAGCTGCTAGCCCTTGAAGAAAAAAAGCTCTCTGCTGGAATAAAAATACTTTTGATGGAAATCCGGGCTTCCCGCGAATTGGTGCGATTGTACCCGATGTCGCTTATCAGCAGTCTTGAGAAAGACGTCGGGGCGGCGGAAAGCGAGTTCCGCAAAGGGCGGGCGGATCTGCTCATATACCTTGAGCTGGAGGATGAGGTTGCGGAAACCTATGACCATTGCCTGGAAGCCCAAAAATCCCTGGCGGACAGCCTCACCCACCTCTTCACCATGGCGGGAGATAAAGACTTTTCGCCTGAACTTGTGCAATATTGAGAACTCCTCATGCTAGATAAACTGATCGACAAATCTCTGCAGAACAGAATTTTTGTTTTGTGCATTTTTGGGGCAATCCTTTGCGCCAGTATTTATTTTATCCAACGCATTCCGATTGATGCCGTCCCGGACATCACTTCCGTGCAGGTTGTGGTCAACACCCAGACCGGAGCCCTTGACCCTGAACAGATCGAAAGAACCGTCACCTATCCCATTGAAACGGAAATGAGCGGCATTTCCGGCGTGAATGAAGTGAGATCGCTCTCAAAATATGGCCTTTCCCAGGTTGTGGTTATTTTTAACGATGATACGGATGTCTATTGGGCCCGTCAACAGGTGTCGGAACGGCTTTTGAACGTCCGGGATGAACTTCCCGAAGGAACAAGCCCGTCTCTGGCTCCCATCACCACGGGACTCGGAGAGGTCATCATGTATGTGGTTCTCCCGAAACCGGGGTCGGAACTGGCTAAAAAATCCGAAAAAGAACGGCTGCTCTATTTGCGCACCATCCAGGACTTTGTGATTCGCCCGCATCTTAAAACCTCGGTCCAGAACATTGCGGAAGTGGATTCAAACGGCGGATACGCAAAGGAAATTCATATTGAAATTGATCCCGGGAAGCTGGAAAGCCGGGGCATCAGCGTGGAAGAGCTGATCGAAAGGCTGGAAACTCTTGGGGAAAGTTTCGGCGGCGGGACCATTCAGCATGAGGGCCGGCAGGTCATCGTTCGCGCCTTCGGCGGATTGAGCGATCTGGAGCAGATCCGGCGGATTACGGTGAAGCTGGATGTGCGGGGAATGCCTATCCGCCTCGGGGACATAACCCAGGTGCGGGAAGATCACGCCCAGCGGCTTGGAGCGGCAACGTATGAAGCGAACGAAACCGTTTTGGGCACCGTGCTCATGCTGAGCGGCGCCAATTCCCGGCAGGTCGCCCTCGATTCCGAAAAGGTCCTCACAGAAATGGAGCTTCCCAACGATGTTGAGATAAAAATTCTCTATTCCAGGCGGTTCCTGGTGGAATCCGTGATAAAAACGGTGGCCAAAAACCTCGCGGAAGGAGCCGTTCTCGTGGCGGTCGTGCTGTTTCTTCTGCTGGGACATCTGCGGTCGGCATTTGCGGTTTCTTTGGCGATTCCGATTTCGATGGCGGGAGCCGCATTGGGCATGAAATATTTGGGCATCTCCGCCAATCTCATGAGTTTGGGCGCCATCGACTTTGGGCTGCTTGTGGACGCTTCCGTAGTGATGGTGGAAAACGTCCTGCGGCGGTTCAAGGCCATCAACGCCCCGTTGACTCCGTCCCAAAAGCTCACGCTCGTGCGCGTATCCTGCAATGAAGTCGCCCGCCCGGTGACGATCGGACTTCTCATCATCATGGCTGTTTATGTTCCCATTCTGTCACTAGAAGGAATTGAAGGCAAAGTGTTCATGCCCATGGCGCAGACGGTTCTCATGGCGCTCGGCGCTTCTCTCGTCGTGGCCCTGTGTCTCATGCCAGTGCTGGCTTATTTTATCCTGCGAGGCGATTTTGGAGAGATCAAGGAGTCCTATCTTTTTGCAGCCATTCAAAAGGGTTATGAGCCCGTCCTCCGATGGTGTTTAAAGCATTCAAAAATAATCGTGTGGCCAATCGCTGCGGTCGTCATCCTGTCGGGATTCATGTATTTCCGGCTGGGCGCGGATTTTATGCCGGCGTTGAATGAGGGGGACATGGTCATCAACCTCACACGCGAGGCGTCCATCAGCCTGGACGATTCCATCCGGCTTCAGAAGAAATCCGAGCAGATCATTTCCAAGTTTCCGGAAGTGACGCATGTCTTTTCTCGCATGGGAACGCCCGAATCCGCCACAGACCCGATGGGAGTGAATCTGGCGGACACTTTTTTGATCCTTGATAAAAGCCGTCGGGAGCGGAGCAAAGGCGAACTTTTTGACGCCATTCACGCGGAAATTGAAAACGCGGTTCCCGGACAGGAGGTGATGGAATCCCAGCCCATCGAGATGCGTTTTAACGAGATTTTGGAAGGCAGCCGGGCCGACGTGACTTTAAGAATATACGGACGGGACCTTGATGTGCTTCTGGGCCTGCTTGAAAAATCAAAGTCAGTTCTGGAAAAACTTCCCGGCGCCTCGGAAGTTGAGCTGGACGCGCTCACGGCGCTCCGGAGGAGCCCCGTGTTGAACGTGCGGCTGGATTATGAAAAGATTACCCGCTATGGGACAACTCCTGCGGCGGTCAACCGGCTGTTGGAAGCCGCCATGGGCGGACACACGGTGGGCAGTTTTTACGAACAGCAGTGGAGGTTTCCCATCGTCGCGCGGATCACGGAAAATTTGAGAGACAATCCGGACGAACTCAAGCGGTTCCCCGTGGGGCTTCCCGAGAGAGGCACCATCCCGCTCTCAGCAGTTGCTGTCATTGAAGAAAATGAGCAGGTTACCACCATCGCTCACGAAGGCGGCCGGCGATACGCCGCCGTCTCAATCAACCTGGAGGGCACGGACACGGAGGGCTTTGTAAAATCAGCCAAAATAACTTTAGATGAAGAGCTCAAACTTCCCAAAGGATATCATCTGGCCTGGGGAGGGCAATTCCAGAATCTGGAGAGAGCGAGGAAACGGCTCAGAGTGATCGTGCCGCTCATGCTCGCGGTCATTTTTCTCGTCATTTTTTGGCATTTCGACAGAAACTGGCGCCATGCAATCATGATATTCTTGAGCGTTCCCTTCGCCATGACCGGCGGTATTTTCTCCCTTTCAATAACGGGCATTCCCTTCAGTGTTTCCGCCTCCGTCGGATTTATCGCTCTGGCCGGAATCGCAATATTGAACGCCATGGTTCTGGTCAGCTTCTTCAACGAGCTTGAGCACGAAGGGTTGAGCGCTTCCGAATCCGCCATCGGAGGCGCAATGATCCGCTTGAGGCCCGTCCTCATGACGGCCCTTGTCGCGAGCCTGGGTTTTCTGCCCATGGCGGTCAATACGGGGATCGGGTCGGAAGTCCAGAGGCCGTTGGCCACCGTCGTCATCGGCGGTCTCATGAGTTCCACCCTGCTCACTCTGATTGTTCTTCCCGCGCTGTATTCGTGGTTCGGCGCGTCTCCTGTCCCCAAGCCGGATCCTGCTTTGCCGTCGGACTAGTAATTTTGTATTTTGTAAGTAACATGAATTCAAAGTCATATGATGTGATCGTGGTGGGCGCGGGGCACGCGGGCATTGAGGCGTCCCTGGCCGGCGCGCGCATGGGCTTAAAAACTCTTCTCCTCACCATGAACCTCGATTCTGTTGGACAAATGTCCTGCAATCCTTCCATCGGCGGTCTGGCCAAGGGGCAGGTGGTGCGCGAAGTGGACGCCATGGGCGGCGAAATGGCCAAAAACACGGATATTTCCGGCCTGCAGTTCCGCATGCTCAACATGTCCAAAGGCCCTGCCGTACAGTCGCCTCGCGCACAGTGCGACAAAAAACTTTATCAGTTCACCATCAAACACACGGTTGAGCTCCAGCCAAACCTGGACTTGAAGCAAGGCGAGGTCGCGCGGCTGGTTTTTGAGGTAGCGGGCAATTCGAAGCGCGTTGTGGGGATAGTGATGAAGAGCGGCATTGAATATTCAGCCCAGGCTGTGGTTCTTACCACGGGCACATTCATGAAAGCCCTTCTGCATTACGGCATGGACCATGCTCCGGGCGGGCGCTCCGGCGAGGGCCGCTCCGAGACATTGTCTGACGGCTTGAGGGGAATCGGTTTTGAAGTGGGCCGAATGAAAACCGGCACTCCCATGCGCATCAATTCCAAGACCATCGATTATTCCAAATGCATCATCCAGCCGGGAGACGAGCCCCCTGTTCCCTTTTCCCACTTCACGGAAAGCATCACCCAAAAACAGCTCCCCTGCTGGCTCACTTATACCAACGAGCTCACCAGCCAGATCATCCGCGAAAACCTGGACCGCTCCCCGCTTTATTCCGGCAAGATCAAGTCCATCGGGCCCAGATATTGTCCCAGCATTGAAGATAAAGTAGTGAAATTCCCTCATCATGGCCGCCATCAGGTGTTTCTCGAGCCGGAAGGCTACACCACGGAAGAAGTGTATGTGAACGGTCTCTCCACAAGCCTGCCCGAGGACGTCCAATTGGAAATTGTGCGCACGGTGCCGGGGCTCGAAAGAGCCGAGATCATGCGAGCGGGCTACGCCGTGGAATACGATTTTTGCCCACCCACCCAATGCCATCCTACTTTGGAAACCAAGTTGGCAGAAGGCCTCTATTTTGCCGGCCAAATCTGCGGCACCACGGGCTATGAAGAAGCCGCCGGTCTGGGCTTCATGGCGGGTGTGAACGCGGCCTTGAAAATCAAAGGGGAGCCGCCCTTTGTTTTGAAACGCGACGAAGCCTACATCGGCGTCATGATTGACGATCTGGTCACCAAGGGCGTGGACGAGCCTTACCGCTTGTTCACCTCCCGGGCTGAATACCGCCTGCAATTGCGGAGTGACAATGCCGATTTGCGCCTGATGGATTACGGATATAAATTCGGATTAATTAGTGAAGATATGTATCAAAGATTTTGTGAATATCGCAGAACTGTAGGGGGCGACCCCCGTGTCGCCCCTGTGGAAAATCTGTGGTCCAATGAAAAGGTATTGGCACAGATTGCCATTCAGAAAAAATATGCCGGCTATTTGGCGCGTCAGGCCCAGGTGATCTCGAAATTCCGGCGGGCGGAAAGCAAGGAAATTCCCGATAATTTCGATTATGACTCCATCCCGGGCTTTCTGAACGAGTCCCGCCAGAAATTCAAGCGCATCCGTCCCAAGACCCTGGGCCAGGCGGCGCGGATTCCTGGAATCCCTCCTTCCTGCGTGGGAGTGCTTTCGGTCTATCTCGAGCGCCGCCTTCGCGCCCGCAAGGCGTCCCTGCTTGGCCAGATTTAAGTCATTCCTTCTCTGGGTCAGCCTGGTGCTGGCCTCCTGCGACGCCTTGCGGGCGCAAGTGCCGCCAAACGGCTCTGAATTCCCAAAAAATCCCAACTGGATAAGAAGCTCGGTCGTCTATCAGATTTATCCCCGGACTTTTTCTCCCGAAGGCAAACTCTTCGGCGTGGAAAACGAGCTGATGCGCATCAAAAACCTGGGTGCGACTTGCCTACTTATTCTGCCCGTCGCCACGGATGATTTGTCAACCGTGAAACTGGAATTCGGGACGAAAGACAACTTGAAATCCCTGGTCGAACAGGCTCATTTCAATGAAATTCGGGTGATCCTGGCGTTCAGGATAGAACCGGATGCAGTCCCAGAAAAAATGAAACATGGTTTTCTCTCCTGGATTAAAAGTTATTCCCTGGATGGGATTTATCTCATGGGGGCAAGCAGCCTGCCCAAGGGATTTCTGGAGGAGCTTTCAAATGACATTGAAAAATTCCGCCCCAGCTTTGTTCTGGCGGTTGACGGATTAGGAATGCCCGGGTCACGCTTGGGTTCAGACCCGAATTTTTACGGCACCGTTTCCAACTCCGCGTCCGGCGCCATGCCGGTGTCATTCCTGCCGCCCATTTTAGAAGAAGATTCCAGGCGCCCTGCAGGAGCGGCGGTGCCCTTGCGTTTTCTGGAGTCATATGACAACCCCCGCTCCGCCGCGCTTTTAGGCGCCGGTGCCAAGGCCGGGGCGGTCCTGCTTTTTACCCTGGACGGGGTTCCCATGCTTTGCGCGGGGCAGGAAATTGGCGAGACCCACCAGCACTCCATTGACTCCAAAGAGGTTATTGACTGGAAAGCAGGGTCAAAGAAGAATGGGGAATTGAGAAAGTTTTTCAAGCAGCTCATCCACTTTAGAAAATCACATCCCTCCTTGGCCCGGGGACAGAAATTCAGGATCCCGTCCAAAGGCAGTGAATCCGCGTTTGCGTTTGCCGCGTCTTACCGGGATGACGCGGTGCTGGTGGCGGTCAATCTTTCGGCCTCACCCGTGGATGCCGTTTTGGAGCTTCCGGCCATCTTTTATTCGGCCGGAGGTAAACTGACGCTCAAAGAAGCCCTGGGCAATGGAAAACTGGACCGTCTGGGCGAAGATTCGTCCAGCCTCCGCCTGCCGCCCTGGGGATTTATGATTTGGGAATCAAAATAGAATTTCGTTCATGAAGTTGAGGCCGTTAGGAAAAACAGGAATGCAGGTGTCAGAAATCGGGTTCGGCGCCTGGGCCATCGGCGGGGGGATGTGGGGAAAAACGAATGACCCCGTCTCACATGACGCCTTGCGCCGGGCTCTGGATCTGGGCTGCAATTTTGTGGACACGGCTGCGGTGTACGGGGACGGGCACTCGGAACAGCTGGTGGGAAAAATCCACCGCGAGAGAGGCGGAAAATTTTATGTTGCCACCAAAGTGCCGCCCAAAGATTTCAACTGGCCGCCTGTTAAAAATTGCCCAGTCAAGAAGGCGTTTCCCGCAAAATGGGTGCGGGAACAGACGGAAAACAGCCTGCGGCATTTGGGCATGGACTGCGTGGACTTGCAGCAAATCCACGTCTGGTCTTCCAACTGGGTGCACGAAACGGAATGGGTCGAAACTCTTCAGCGATTGAGGGACGAAGGCAAGATCCGCTTCATCGGCGTTTCAGTCAACGATCATGCTCCCGCCCAAGCCTTGGAGCTGGCCCGCTCGGGCCTGGCGGACACAATCCAGGTCATCCACAACGTTTTCGATCAATCTCCGGAAGACGAGCTTTTTCCCCTGTGCCTGGAAAAGGAAGTGGGGATTTTGGCAAGGGTGCCCCTGGACGAAGGGTCGCTCACCGGCAAGTTCACTTATGACACGACATTTGCAAAAGGAGACTGGAGAAAGGACTATTTTCCTGCTGATGTCCTGCGGGAAACCGTGGACCGTGTTGAAAAATTGAAACCCCTGATTGCCCGGGAAGCTCCGTCTCTGGCAGTAGGGGCCCTAAAATATTGTTTGTCCCAACCCGCGGTTTCCACGGTGATCCCCGGCATCCGCAGTCCGGAGCAGGCTCTGGCCAACTGTTCCGCTTCCGATGGGAAACTCTTGAGCCCTCAACTGCTTAAAGATCTCAAAAAGCACCGCTGGGTCCGCAGCGGCTAAACTGCCGGGAACGACCTTCGGATAAACCCCTTTAAATCCTGTTCCCACCCGGGTAAAACCTGCCGTACTTTCCAGGGCTCACCGCAAAATAATCCGGGCCCTCCTTTTGGATGAACATGGCTGATGGGAATCACCCGAAGCGCCATGCCTCTGCCGCAAATCCTCCCCAGCAATATCCGAAAAAGCCGCAGACGGAAGGGCGAGAGCATTCTGAGTTCTTCCCTGAAGTCAGCCGTCAGTTCTGAAAGGGTGCCTTTGGGTATTCCGCGGCTGTCCAGATACGCTTGAAGCGCCAACTCTTCTTGGGGCGACAGATTTCCCGTGAGGCACGCAGAGCCCGCACCTTTGCAGAGCAGGCGCACCACGGAGAGTTCAAAGTCCCTCCTGTGGCATGCGGCTTTCAAGCGTTGGGGCATTTCACGGTAAGCCCGCTGCGCAAACTCGCGCATGGAATAAAGGATCCTTGAATTGTGGATCACCCCGCCCGGAAGCGCCAGGCAAACGATTTCGCCGCGTTTCAGAGCCCGAAGGATTTCAAAAAAGATGCGGAAATAGCGGACCCGGCCCAGGAGCGGGCCGATCCAGGCGGGTTTGCCTCCCGGGATCCTGTCCATGGCGATGTGGGCCCGGCTCATGATCCCCTGATACAGCCCTTTGACAGATGGCGAAAGCGTGTCCAGGGCAAAATCATCCACGGCCTGCACCAGCCTGAACCTTGCCCCGGGAGCGAGTTGATTTGAAATTTTTAAAGCCAGGAGGATCATTTCACCCAGCAGATGCGCCTCGCGCGGAACCGGCTGCGGGTGGGAGGTGATGATCAGGACTGCCTCGTCCGGGGATTTGGGCTCCATGGGCTTGGGGTCGGCAGGCGCTGTTTTGGCCTTGGAAGCGGCCATCGCCTTGGAGGCACGGTTGGCGAGCCGGCTTGGAGCCAGATGCAGGGCGGTTCCCACGATGAGTCCCAAGCCCGTGAAAAAAAATTCGGTCAGGACTGAAAGGAATGATCTTTTTCTGGGGGTTTTGTTGAGAAGTTCGGCGTCAGCGCCGACGGCTATGGTAAGAAGTTCTTGCTGAAAGCGCTCGCCGAGGCTCATCCCACCACCCGCTTGCGAATCGAAGATTCGCCTGGCGGCGAATAAGCGGGTGGTGGGGTCAATGCCCGCTGGCGGTTTTAACGTGGATCTTGCGGGTCACCATGGTGTTGAAATCTTCTGACCGCACGAATTTTTCCCATGTCCTCAGGATGTCACCGTCCCACCAGCCGCGTTTGACTTCCTCATACATCACGCTGAAAGTTTTGTCCAGCGTCCAGGCGTCTTTGTAGGAGCGGCGGGTGGTGAGGGCATCGTAAATGTCGGAGATGGTCACAATCCGCACCAGCACGGGGATTTCGTCGCGCTTGAGCCCATCGGGATAGCCGGAGCCGTCCAGTTTTTCGTGGTGGTGACGGATCAGAGGCAGAGCGTCTTGGGCGGAGCGCAGGCGCTCGCAGATGCTGCAGCCCGTGACGGGATGCGTCTTCATGATGTCGAATTCTTCCCGGGTGAGCGAGCCGGGCTTGAGCAATATGGAGTCCGGGATGGCCATTTTTCCTATGTCGTGCAGAACGCCGCCCTTGTCCAGGATTTCCAGCTCGGCTTCGCTGCGCTTGAGCAGCTTGCCCAGCAGCACGGAATAGCGGGACACCCGGTCCGCGTGGCCCAGGGTATAGGAATCCTTGGCTTCGATGATGCGGGCGAGCGTGAAAACGATGTTTTCCACGTCATCGAGCTGGTCGTTGAGGGACTTGACCCTCAGGAGGGAACGGATGCGGGTGAGCAGTTCCACCTGGCGGTAGGGCTTGGTGATGAAATCGTCCACGCCGGCTTCCAGGCCTTCCAGCTTGGCTCCCAACTCCGAAAGGGCGGTGAGCATGATGATGGGCACCATGCGGGTGCTCTTGTGGGCCTTGAGCTGGCGGGCCACTTCATAGCCGTTTTCGCCGGGCATGTCCACATCCAGCAGGATCAAGTCCGGGAAATGCCTGATTCCCGATTCCAGGGCGTCAATGCCGTTGTGGGCGAGAATGCATTCGTAGCCGTTGTCCCGCAGGAGCTGGGAGAGGATTTCCGCGTCGCTCTGGTTGTCGTCAGCCACCAGGATTTTGTAGATTTTGGAATTGGGTTTAAACGGGTCTTGCATGTTTCCTTGCCAGCGCCACGGTATTTTTAAGAAGCATGGCGATGGTCATGGGGCCCACTCCGCCGGGCACGGGGGTGATCCATCCCGCCCGGGCCGAAGCCGCGTCAAAATCCACATCGCCGAAAATTTTGCCTTCAGGGCTCCGGTTGATGCCCACGTCAATCACCACCGCGCCTTCCTTGATCCAGGAGCCCTCAATCATCTTGGCTTTTCCAACGGCCGCCACCAAAATGTCGGCTTCGCGGCAGACGGCGTCCAGGTTTTGAGTGCGGGAATGGGCAATCGTCACCGTGCAGTGGCTGGCCAGCAGGAGCGCCGCCGCGGGTTTGCCCACAATGAGGGAGCGCCCCACCACGACCGCGTTTTTTCCGGCCAGGCGCAGGCCCGTGCTTTCCACGAGCAGGAGACAGCCCAGGGGCGTGCAGGGAATGGGAATGTTCCGCGCATAAATTTCGGCCATGTCTTTGGCGGATATGAGCCGCCCCAAATTTGTGGGAT
This sequence comes from Elusimicrobia bacterium RIFCSPLOWO2_01_FULL_54_10, assembly GCA_001799975.1. GTDB lineage: Bacteria > Elusimicrobiota > Elusimicrobia > 2-02-FULL-39-32 > 2-02-FULL-39-32 > 2-01-FULL-60-11. The sequence continues at coordinate 23,334 of MGUQ01000129.1, forward strand.
GAAACCCGTCGGCGTCTTTGGCCGGGGTCACGGCTTCCAAAACGCGCTCCGAATCCACTTGGGGGGGCAAAGGCAGCTGGATGAGCATGCCGTGCACTTTGGGGTCGGCGTTGAGTTCGCGGACTTTGGCTAAAACGGTTTCGGTGGAGGCGTCTTTGGGCAGGGTGTGGTTGAAAGAATTCATGCCCGCTTCCTGGCAGGCCTTGTGTTTGCTGGCCACATAAATTTTGGAGGCCGGATCTTCGCCCACCAGAAGCGTGGCCAGGCCGGGTTGAACGCCCTTTTTCTTAAGCGTTTCCACGTCCGTTTTAATGGCGGCCCGGGTTTCGGCCGCTATTTTTTTGCCGTCAATGATTTGGGCAGTCATCGTCATGGGGCCTTTTCAAATACCGGCGCGGGAAGAATGGGCGGGCGCTGCTTGTCTTCGCGCACGCGCTGAAGCTCGATTTCCTTGACCAGGCACCAGGGCGCAATCGTGGACACGGGAACAGTTCCGGATTCGGCGCCGCAATAAGCGTTCAGCACTTCGGTCTCCTTGCCTGTGGCAATGATTTTGTTGATCGTGATCAGCGGCGTTCCCACAACCTCAACGCCCCTCACGAGGGTTTCCGCTCCGGTTTGCGCGTCCACCAGGTAAACTTCTTCCGGGGTGCCCCGGAACGCCTGATATCGGCCGCGGCCGGTATAGGTGTCTCCCGAGCGCGTGCGCCGGATGATGATGCCATACGGCTTTTTCTGCTCTTTGCACTCCTGCAGAAGCATGGCCTTCAGCTCTTTGCGGGAAACTTCCTTGGATGATTTTACAAAAAGATTAGACATCCTTCCAATCGCATCGCGCCCAAACTGCGCGCGGCCGTGGCCGTTGGAGCGGTTGAAGCCGGAGATGGGACGGCGCGAGAGCAGAAAGCCCTTGAGCACGCCGTCTTGCACCAGCAGGGCTTTCTGCGCCGGCACGCCTTCATCGTCCACCGTATAATATCCGTTTAAGGGAATGTCTCCGGCCCGGCTTTGGGTGGGATCGTCCGTCACCGTGAGGAAAGGGGGAATGATCTGCTTGCCCAGCTGGCCTTTGAAAGTCTGGCCTTCGTCGTCGTCGCGCTGGCGCTCGCCTTCCAGGCGGTGGCCCACGGCTTCGTGGAAGAGCACGCCGGTGGATTCGGGGTCCAATATGGCCGGGCCGGTGAAGGGATCTGCCACCGTGGATTTTTGGAGCGCGGCCAGCGTGCCGGCGGCCTCTGCCGAAAAAGTGCGGCTGACGCTCAAATTCATTCCGTCTTCCGCCTGGGCTTTGGCCCAGAGGTAAATGAAGAAGTCGTTGCCCGCGCCTTTGGAGAACACGCGGGTGCCTTCCGAATTGAGAAAATAGCGCTTTTTGAACGAAGCCCGCAGGGAGATGCTGCCGTCCTGGACGTGACGGAAATTTTTAAGCGCGGCCGATGCCTTTTTCAGGGTTTCGGCGTAATCCGACAGGCTATGGGGGTTTGCCGGAATATCTCCGACTGATTTGAGCGGCGTTTCTTTGGAAAAATCACTGAGTTTTTCTTTTTCCACATCGGACAATTTTTTGCCCTGTTTTTGCAGGTAGCTTTTGACCGCCTGTTTGTAGGCCTGGTCGGTCAGGAGCCACAAACGGTGGCAGATTTCTTCACCGGAGTCTTCCAGCGAAATGGAATCCGAATAGCCGCGGCTGTCGTCGCCGGTGCTGTCGAGGTCGTAATTTCCGTAGCGCACCTGGACAAAAGCATAGCGCGACCGGCTTGTCTGGTTCTGGATGATGGCGCCAAAGCGCGCGGAAAGAGAGAGTTCCTGGGCGTCCATCACCTGATAGGAAATAAAGTAAGGAACTCCGAAGGCGTCAAACTTGAGTTTCGATGCGGAACGGGTCATTTCCTGCTCCATGGCCTTGAAGACCGGCTCCGGCAGGGCTTCGTCCGCCCGGGAGTTTGCGCCGAGGCAGAGCATGGCCGCGAGGCACGCAAAAGTATTTGCGGCGGCTTTCAGCTTTTGGATGATGGAGCTGGCGGATTTTGATTTGTTCAGAGTGTAGAAGTGAATTCCGGGCGCGCCGCGCTCCAGGAGTTCCCGGCACTGGGCCGCGGCCAGGCGCACGCCGTATTCCACAACTTCTTCGGGGTTGTTCTCAAGTTTTTTCAGGTCGTTCAAAGCCGCCTCGGGAATTTTGGCGCCGCACATTTGCGTGAAGCGGACAATCTGGCTCAAATTGGTGATGGGCATGATGCCGGGGATGATGGGCACGTTCACGCCTTTTTCCCGCATTCTTTTTTCGAAGGAGAAAA
>MGUQ01000129.1:25757-30715 GCA_001799975.1 Elusimicrobia bacterium RIFCSPLOWO2_01_FULL_54_10
GTTTCCACATGGCCTTCCGGATATCCCGCCACGGCGATGCAGAAATCGTAATTTTTGCGGATGAACTCCACCAGTTCGGAGGCGTGGCTGAAACCTTCGGGATGGGGCATGAACTCTGTTTCACCTTTGGGCGGGTCACCCCGCAGGGCGATGACGTTTTCGATGCCCGCGGCGCGCGTATCATCCAGGATGTCTTTGATTTCCGCGCGGGAATGGCCCACGCAGGTGAGGTGAGCCATGGCTTCGATGCCGAGTTCATGCTTGATGCGCCGCACAATGTCCAGGGTCTTTCCCCGGGTGCTGCCGCCCGCTCCGTAGGTGACGGACACATAGCCCGGATTGAGCGCTTTGAGCTCGCGCACCGTTTCGAAAAGCTGAACGGTGGCTTCTTCTGTTTTCGGCGGGAAGAACTCGCAGGAGAAGATGGGCCGGCGTTTTTTGAGGATGTCTGAAATTTTCATTTGGGGGAAAGCACGCGCACGCCGCCCGCGATTTCAAAGGTGGCTTCGCGGACGCGCTCGAGCGATTCTCTCGATTCTCCGTCAATGAGCACGGACACCGGGGACTCGGTCTCCAGCTTTAGTTTTTGGGCGCTGATTTTCAAAATTCTCCCGGACGACTTTAACAATTGCATGGGCAGATGGGCTTTCCCCAGAATGAACTGAAGCGCCAGGTTCAATTTCAACATTTTTCGCACGAAAAAGAAATCCAGCGTTCCGTCCGACGGGTCGGATTTTTTGGAAAACCGCATGCCGCCGCCGAAAAACGGCGCATTGGCGCAGAGCATCATGAAAAATTTTCCTTCCAGCGTCTGGCCGCTCCAGGCGGCTTGGGCCCCCACGGGCTTCATTTCGCTGAAAATGCGCACGCCCGCTTTACCCCCGTCTGAAGGGCGGCGCTTGCCGAACCCGGCGTTGTTGATGAAAAAGTGGTCATTGACCCGCCCGATGTCGATCAAGCGGGATTTGTCGCGGGCGAGCGTGCGGAGGGAGCGTGCCAGGCGCAGGGGGCTCAAGCCCAATGCGCGGGCAAAATCGTTGCAGGTGCCAAACGGGACGATCCCCAGGGTGACGCGTTCAACCGCCCGGCGCGTGATGAGAGCGTTTACCACGCGGTTGAGCGTGCCGTCGCCGCCCGCCACGGCCACTCTCTCAAACCCGCCGTCCAAAATGCGCTCCACAGAAGTTTCCAAGGAGTTCGGGCGGGCGCGGTCCACGAGGAAAATCTCTCTCTGGGCGGGCACGTGTTTTTGGATGAGGGCTACCAGGCGGGGGAACTGACGCGCCCGGTGACGGGCCGGATTACAAAGAAAGGCGATTTTCATTTTCCGCTTCCGCCGTGGCGCGGCGGTATTGGCAGAATTCGCACTCCGCGCCGGATTCGGGCAGGCCGTCCTGCATGAGGCAGTCGTGAGCCTCCAGAAGCGCGCCCTCCACCCAGGAGTCATCGCCTTTGTAAGGAATGAGTTTTAAGTCAAAATCAATGCGCGCGTTGAAGGCCGGGCGGTCCGTTTTCCCGTTGCAATAGAGGAAATATCCGATGTCGGATACCGGAAAAGAATTTTTTCTGAACAGCCACTGGTAAATTTCCATTTGCCGCTTGTAAGAGTCCTGCCATTCGGCGTCCAGGTTGACTTCGCCTTCTTTGGACGTGCTCTTGTAATCGACAATGTGGAGTTTGCCGTTGGAATGGACCCACACATCATCAATGCCGCCGGAAAGGGTGAGCCCGGTTCCCGCGTCCGTGTATTTGATGCCTCCGCGCAGGGAGTTGCGCCATTCGTCCAGGTCTTTATGAGTAAATGGAATTGCGTCAATTTTCATCGTCGTCATGATGGGATGGGGTTTCCCCTGGGCGCGGTAAGCGTCAAATTCTTTTTTGAGCAGGGTGTCCACAGCGGAATTAAGGGTGAAGGGGAAAGACGGCGGCTGGCCCACCCCGAGGCGCCTGTCCAGATAAAAGCATCGCGGGCACTTGAGAAAGGCATCCAGTTTCGTCCGGCTGATTTTAAACGGCTTTCCGGGCTCAAAGAGGTTGCGAGTTCGCTTGGGAGTGTAGAACCCGGACATGGCAGGGTCAGGGATAAATGAGGTTGTAGAGTTTTATGGCCAGGTTTTCGTCAAGCGTTTTAAGAATTCGGTGCTGTTCCAGAGCGTCGCTTTCGCGTTCCATCATCGCATACGCTCCGCCCAGGTTGTAGCGGGCAAAAGCGTAATTTGGGTTCACTTGAACGGCGGTCTGATAAGATTCCAGGGCATCATTCGGCTTGCGGAGATTGGCAAAGCACATGCCCAAATTGTTGTAGGCCTCGGCATATTCAGGATTGGCTTTGATGGCTTTTTTGTAGGACTCCAGGGCGTCCCGGTGCCTCATGCGGTTGTCGTAAGTCACGCCCATTTCATAATAGGCCCGGGCATAATCCGGTTTGGCCTTGATGGCTTTCTCAAAGCTGCTGAGCGCGTCCATGTCTTGCCCCAGTCGGCGGTAGGCGATGCCTAGCTTGAATTGGGCTTCAGGGTGTTGGGGGCGGATTTTGATGACTTTCCGGTAATATTCGGCCGCGTCCGCCGAGCGGTTCATCTTGTCCAGCATCTGGGCGGAGTTGAAGAGGGCATCGAGATACTGGGGTTTGAGACGGATGGCTTTTTTGTAGGCTTCCAAGGCCAGATCCGGGCGTTTTGCGATTTCAAACTGGATGCCTTCGTCGTAGGCGTCCTCGGCGGTTTGGAGCTGGGCGCACACAGGTCCTGCGGCAACTGCCGCGGCAAATGCTAGCTCCAGGGCCAGCTTCATTCGAGGGTTAATGACCGGAGTCTCCCCAGACTTTTTTTAGGAACTGGTCGCGCCCGCTGCCGGAACGGTAGCGGTTGTAATGGGCGGGCTTCTTTTGATTTTCGTCATGATAAAAGATGGCGCTCAGGTAAGAGCCGCCCTTGTCGCAAAACTGCCCCTCTGCGTTGGTGGGGTCAATTTGCCGCCAGAAAACGTTCAGGATGTCTTCATAGCTGGTTTGGACGGGGTCGAAAGTGATTTGGACGGCTTCAAGGTGGCCGGTTTTTCCGGAGCAGACGTCTTCATAGGTGGGATTTTTTGTGGTGCCGCCGGTATATCCGGAGACGGCGGACTGCGCGCCCTTGAGCTTTTCAAAGGGAGATTCCATGCACCAAAAACAGTCGCCGGCCAGTGTGGCCTTCTCCATCTTGACCTCCTTGGCGTTTCCCAGGCCCAAAAATCCCGCGAACGCAGGCACGGAAAGGATTTGACTCCGTCGTCCGCGTTTCATATCATAGAAAGTGTAACAAATTTAAAGGTTAAATTTCTCCCGAGGAGTTCTCATGGCTTACCTTATTAAAACCACCGAAATGAACCGCCGGCGCCACCGCCAGGCCAAGCTGGCCCGTCTGCGCGCGAAGTTTGCCGCTGCCCAAAATGATGAAGAAAAGTCCCTCATCCTGGCCAAAGCGGGCAAAGCCGCTCCCTGGCTTTCCGCCGAAGAGTTCATCGCCCCTCTCCAGAAGTAAAATAATATTCGTCTCGCGCCAGTCCTTTTAACTTTAATCCTTTCCCCATTCATCGCAACCGCAGAAGATCCTTCCGGTGAACCTCCGCGCGGGAGCTCGGTATACCGCATCAATCCGGCCATCGATATTCCGGTTTTAAGCGTGGCCGCCCTAGGCGCTGTTGTTCCATTGATATTTGAAGCGCAGCTCATCCGACAGAAATGCCCGTGCGATCCCGGGAGTGTCAATTCCTTTGACCGTTCCATCATCGGGAAACAAGATGCCGTCGCCGGCACGGTAAGCCATTATATCGTCGCTTTGGCCCTGGCGGCACCGGTCACGCTCGATCTTGCGGACCAGGGATTCAACAAATCCTTTGTGGAGGATTTAATGGTGTTCACAGAATCGCTTGCCATTAACACCGCCTTAAGCCATGTCGCCCGTTACGGGGTGCAGAGGCCCCGACCCGTGGCCTATGAAGCGACCCCCCCGGAAATCCGGGCGGGGGAATTCCTGTCGTTTTATTCCGGTCATACGGCTACGGTCTTTACGGGTCTCTCAGCCGCCTCCATGACTTATGGATACCGCTACGGGCACAAAGTCTGGCCTTGGGCAGTCACATTCGGGGCGGGGTTTGCGGAATCCGCCCTGCGAGTGGCTGCGGGACGACATTTTTATTCGGATGTGATCGTGGGGGCTGTCATGGGAACCGCGGTGGGAACTCTGGTTCCTTATTTTCACCGGCGCCATAAGGGGTCCCGTATTACGCTGGCGCCTGCCTTGGGCGAGCCGGGAGTGCTTCTTGCGTGGCGGAAAGAATTTTAATCCTCATCTGCGTCATCCCGCCATTCCACGGCTCCAAAACGGGTATCACCCAGAAAATTATACGCGAGACTTATGGTTTCAGATCTTTGATAAGTGTCGGGAGTATCGGAATAATGCGCGGCCCGGACTGACGTCACATACTGGATCCCGATGGCGTGGCGGCGGTAAATTCTGAAGATGAACGAAAAATTACCGCGCGCGATCCTTTCAGACCCGTTCTTGTCGATGGAGCCAATGCCGCTGATGAAATATTCGCGCCCTGTCATGTCAATCATGGCGGCTTTGCCGAAGATGAGGCGGAGAGCCAGCAGTCCCTGCGCAGCCGCGCCGTAGTGATAGTCGCGGTCGCCCTCGCCGGCCACAGTGCCGGCCGCTCCAAACCCCGGGCCGGCCAGCGCGGATCCCTGGAGCGCAATTTTTCGGGACAGCCGCCATTGGCCGGTGGTTCCGATTGAAGCGCTCGTGCTCGAGACGCGGAAAATTTTCGGGGAGATGTAATCATAGCTTCCATAGAGCCCCCAGATTCCGCGGAAGGAGTCGCCCACTTCATATCTGTCTCCAAGAATGTAACCCCGGGTCATGATGTTCTCAAAGGCGTTGCCCTTGTGGGCTACAAGGTTGCTTTCAAAATGG